>JAEZHZ010000327.1 GCA_023436745.1 Pseudomonadota bacterium
GCCGTTGAGGTTGCCGGGATTGGAGCCCGCATACGCCATCTTCAGCGACCATTCGGGGCTGGTCCAGAAGCAGATCAGCGCCTTGGCAGCGTCCTGGTCCACCTCGCCCCCTTCGACATATTCGGGGTTGAGGATGTGGATGTTGGAGCCACCGAACACCACCGCGCGCCGTCCGTCGGGGCCCGTCGGGATCGGACCGTAGCGCATGTTGTCGATCACGACCTGCGCGGCGTCCTTGTCGGCACCGGTTGCCTTGGCCTGAAGGTCGAGCATCACATCATAGTCCGACGGATGCGAGATCATCATCGCCAGCTGCCCGGCAAGGAACAGCGGCTGGTTGTCGGCCTGCTGGTTGGTCAGCGCCGAAACCGGCACGGACTGGTCCTTCACATACATGTCGTAGGACGCCTGCAGGGCCCGGATGCTCTCGGGCGTGTCCAGCCTGACCTCCTCATAGGTCGGGCTCGGGTCGGCCTCGTCGAACACGCCGCCGCCGTAACCCCAAAGCTGGGGCATGAACCGGTAAGGCGTGTTGCCGGCATTCTTGCGGGCCACGAGGCCATATCCGGCGATACCGAGCTCGTCGTGGATCTGCTTGGAATAGGCGACCACGTCATCCCAGGTGGCGGGCGGAGTCTCCGGGTCGAGCCCGGCACGCTCGAAGATGTCGGCGTTCCAGATGAATGCCATGGTCTCGTTATTGGTGGGAATGCCGTAGGTCTTGCCCTCCCACATCACCGACTTCATGGCGCCGGGCCAGAAGTCGTCGCGGCTCCAGCCCACATCCTCCGGGCTCAGTTCCTGCAGGTACCCCTTGGAAGCGAACTCGACGCCGCCCAGGATCTGCAGGCGCACCACCATCGGCCCGGCATTGCCGAGCAGCGCCGTGCGGAACTTGTCGAGCAGGTCGTTGTAGGTGAGCGCCTGCTCCTGGAGGTTGATGTTGGGATAGGTGGCGCGGAAGGCCTCGAAGAAGTCGCGGTAATACTGGCGCAGCAGGTCCGGGTCACCTTCGAACACGCCCTGGTACCAGAAGCTCAGGTCACCCTCGTGGTCGAGCGGCGTCACTGCCCCGCACTGCTCGGCCGTATCGTACTCCTCGGTGCCGGCGATCGACCGCACATATTCCGGCGACCACTGGCTGATGTCGACGCTCTGACCTATCGCCGCGGTGTTCATCGACACCACAAGCGCAGAAACTGCTGCGCCATGCGCAAGCGCACGGCTCAACCGGTAGTTCCTCATGAAGTCCTCCTGTCTGCCCTGCCCGGTGTGTCTCCGCTGCGGGCCTTCTCCCTCTCCCCGCTGCAACCGGGCTTCGCCTCTTTGTGTGCAGCCGCAGGCACGAGCAACGTTACAGAAGAGATTTTGAGTGTCAACTGGACCAGATTGTACATTATCTGGCATAGAAGCTGTGTAGTGTGCACGGACCCGGAACGACAAAGCGGCAGGCGGCAGCTACAAGACGAGCTCCAAAAAGCAGGACCTACAGGACTTTAGATGAACGACTACACGGCGCAGCCGCCGAAGGGGATGGAACCGAGCGGAGCATCGCAGGCGGGTGACTCCGTCTATCGCCAGATACGCGAGGAGATCATCTCGGGCCACCTCCGGGCCAATGAGCGCCTCATCGTGGCCGACCTCGCCAAGCGCCACAACAGCTCCACCAACCCCGTGCGCGAAGCTCTCCAGCTGCTGCGTGGCGAGGGTTTCGTTATCATTTCCCCCAACCGTGGCGCCCGGGTCCGGCCCATCGACCAGGATTTCGTGCGGGACATCTACGAAATCGGCGTGCTCATCGAACCCGCCCTGACCCGCTGGTTCGTCGGCATGGCGACGCTTGAGGACATCGCCGAACTGGAGGCGGTACAGGCGGAGATCGAGTCCAACAACTTCGCCGACCCGTTGCGCCACAGCGAACTGGACACGCGGTTCCACACCATCATGTACGAGCGCCACTACAACCGTCATGCAGCCGAACTCTGGTGGAAGCACCGCGAAGTGCTGCGTGCGGTCGGCCGCCGCTACAACTTCACGCTGGCGCGCCGCGCGCAGGTCATGCGCGAACACCGCCAGCTCATCCAGCACATCAAGGACGGGGAAGCCGACAAGGCTGCGGCGCTGGTCGCCCAGCACGTCGAGGGCTCCGGCCGCCACATTCTCGAACACATGCGCGTATCGGACGCGGCAAGAGCGAGCTAGAGCGCCCGCCGCCTCCGGCGCGGCGGGCCAAAGGGGGAGCGATGAGGATCACCGGGGTCCAGCCGTGGCTGGTGAAGTCGGAAGCGTCCTATTGGGGCGAGTTCCTGTTCGTCGAGGTGACGACGGACGAGGGCGTCACCGGCTGGGGCGAGATCACGACTACCACCAGGTTGGCGAACCGGGCCCTTTGCGTGATGCTGAGGCAGATCAGCAAGGTCATCGAAGGTGACGACCCGGCCAACATCGAACGCATCTGGCACAAGATCTTCCGCAGCTTCACCTATATGGGCAGCCGCGGTGCCGCGGTGGAGTGCGTCAGCGCCATCGACATCGCCCTCTGGGACATCAGGGGCAAGGTGCTGGACCGGCCGATCCATGAACTGCTCGGCGGGCCGGTGCGCGACGAAGTCCTGCTCTATACGCACCCCGACCAGCGCCGGTTCACCAGCAAAGAGGGCGTGGTTCAGGAAATCCGGGACATCATCGCTTCCGGCCACACTGCCCTGAAGTTCGATCCTTTCGCGCAGCAGGGCGCATTCGACCGGAACGGCATCGCCCGCGAGCAGGCGGAGGGCTACCTCGACGGCTCGATGAGCCGAAGGGACGAACGCGAAGCGGCCGAACTCACCGCCCTGATCCGCGAAACGGCAGGACCGGATGTCGATATCCTGATCGATGCACACGGCCGCTTCGACGTGCCGACGGCCATCCGCCTCTGCCGCAGCCTTGAAGAGGCCGGCGACATCGACTGGTTCGAGGAGCCTGTACCACCCGAAAGCGTCAACGCGCTGCAGCAGGTGCGCGAGAAGGTCAGCGCTGCGATCTCATGGGGCGAGCGGGGCCACACCAAATGGGACTTCGTACCGATCCTCGAGGGGAAGCTCGCGGACTACATCATGCCGGATGTGACCTGGACCGGCGGGATAACCGAACTCAAGAAGATCTCGGCGCTGTGCGAGGCCTACTACATTCCGGTCTCGCCGCACGATGCCGCCGGTCCCATCAACGTCGTCGCGGGAGCGCAGGTGATGATGACGGTGCCCAACTTCTACAGGCTCGAGACGTCCGAGTGGAACCTCGCCAAGTACAACCCGCTCATTTTGGCGCCCTTGGACAATTCGGGAGGCAGCCTGAAGCTGTCGCGCCTGCCGGGCCTCGGGATCGAGATGAACCGGGCGTATCTCGAGGCGAACGTTATCGAAACGGCCTGACACATCGGACCAGGGCACGCAGACAACCAACTGACAGGGGGACAAGGGGACATGCACGGCGTCGGCGAAATGATAGAAGAGAACGTCCGCACTGCATCGCGGCCGAGCGAACTGCGGATTACCGACATGCGTGTCGCCGAGATAACCGGCGCGCCGTTCCAGTCGGCCCTGCTGAAGATCTACACCAACCAGGGTATCGTGGGGCTGGGCGAAGTCAGGGACGGCGCCAGCGCAACCTATGCGCTGATGCTCAAGAGCCGGCTGCTCGGCGAGAACCCGTGCGATGTCGACCGCCTGTTCCGCCGTATCAAGCAGTTCGGCGGCCACGGCCGGCAGGGCGGCGGTGTCTCCGCCATCGAGATCGCCCTGTGGGATCTTGCCGGCAAGGCCTATGGCGTTCCGATCTACCAGATGCTGGGCGGCAGGTTCCGCGACCGGGTACGCATGTACTGTGACACCGATGCCAGCGTGGCGAGCGGCACGGAAACGGGCAAGCGGCTGCGGCAGCGCATGGACATGGGCTTCACCTTCCTGAAGATGGATCTCGGCCTCATGCAGGTCGTGGACACGCCCGGCTCGGTCGTGGCGCCATCGGGCTCGATCGAGGGCTATCGCAAGCATCCGGGCTGGGGCGCCGGCAAGACGCTCGAGGACCGCCGCGCCCGAAACGCCGTCTACGATGTCCACAACGTGCGCCACCCCTTCACCGGCCTCGCCTTCACGGAGCGGGGACTCGAAACGCTCGAGCAGTACATCTACGAGGTTCGCGAGGTGATCGGCTACGAGGTGCCGCTCGCGATCGACCATGTGGGCCACATCTCGCTGCAGAGCGGCATCCGGCTCGCCCAGCGCATCGAGGCCTATGCCCCTGCCTGGCTCGAGGATGTCGTGCCCTGGCAATATACGGAGCAGTACCGCCAGCTTCAGCAGGCCACATCGGTGCCGATCTGCACCGGCGAGGACATCTACCTCAGGGAGGGGTTCGAACCGCTGCTCAAGACGGGCATCTCCATCATCCATCCGGACCTGCTGACCGCCGGCGGCATCCTCGAGACCAAGAAGATCGGCGACGCGGCGCAGGAGCACGGCGTCGCCATGGCCATCCATATGGCGGAAAGCCCGATCGCCTGCATGGCCGCGGCGCACGTGGCGGTTGCGACCGAGAACTTCATGGCCCTCGAATACCATTCGGTCGACGTCTCCTGGTGGGATGGCATCGTCACCGGCCTGCCCAGGCCGCTGGTTCAGGATGGTTTCATCACCGTGCCGGACAAGCCCGGCCTCGGCATCGACGACGTTGTCGACGAGGTGATCAGCCAGCACCTGCAGGAGGGTGTCGACGGTATCTGGCAATCCACCGAGCGGTGGGACCACGAATATTCCTGGGATCGCACCTGGAGTTGAGCTTTCAGCGTCTCCATCGGGCGAGGAGCATCCCCTCGCCCGGCGACAACTTTCCTCACCCGCCGAACCGCCCCGAAAGGCAAAAAGATGATCTATGAACAGCGGGTCTATACCTGCGTCCCCGGCCGCATGCCGGCGCTGCTGAAGCGCTTCGCCGACCACACATGTGGGCTTTTTGAGAAGCACGGCATTCGCCAGGCAGGCTTTTTCACGACGCTGGCCGGCGAGGACCATAACCAGCTCACCTATTTCCTCGCCTGGGACTCGCTGGCCGAGCGCGAGGCAAAGTGGACTGCCTTCGTGACCGATCCTGAATGGATCCACGTTCGCGATGCCTCCGAAGTGGATGGTCCGATCATCGCCCGCATCTCAACCCAGTTCCTCGCGCCCACCGGCTTCTCGTCCATCCGATAGGAGCTGGCCATGAAGATCACAGACCTCCGCTGCGCCGTGATTGGCCGACACCCGATCGTGCGCATCGTCACGGACGAGGGGCTCTACGGGCTCGGCGAGGTGGAGTTCACCAAGCCCTACCTCAAGCCGTGGGTGCTGCACTTCCGGGAGGCCCTGATCGGCGAGGATCCCACGGACGTCGAGCGCTGCATGCTGAAGATCCGTCAGCGCGGCTCGTTCAAGCCCTATGGAGCGGCGGTCAGCGCCATTGAGCACGCACTGTGGGACATCGCCGGCAAGGCCGCCAACGTGCCGGCCTACAAACTGCTCGGCGGCAAGGTGCGTGACCGGGTGCGGGTCTATAACGGCTCCATCCGCCGCAAGCGCACGGGCGACCGTCCGGAGGACTATGCCGCCGATGTCCGCTGGATGATGGAGCGGCCCGAGAACTTCTTCATGGTGAAGCAGGGGATCAGCTTCCATTCCAACATGAAGGACACGGTCGAGGACTTCCACTATGGCGTGCGGCAGGCGCCGTCCGGCTACCACGGCGCCATGGACCAGGGGCAGATCAGCGAGCGCGGCTTCAACCACATGCTCGACTGCGTCGCGGCCATGAAGGAGGTGCTGGGCGACAGGGTCAGCCTCGCGCTTGACTGTGGCCCCGGCTGGTTCCTCAACGACGCCATCCGCTTCGCCCGCGCGGTCGAGAAGTACGACCTCATGTGGCTCGAGGACATGCTGACCGGTGACTATGTGCCGTGGGTGAACCCGCAGGCCTACCGCGAACTGACCGTATCCACCTCGACGCCGATCCACACCGGCGAGCAGGTCTATCTGCGCCACAACTTCAAGGAGCTGATCGAAACCCAGGCGGTGCGGGTTGTCGGGCCGGACCCCGCGGACGTTGGCGGTATCGCCGAACTCAAGTGGATCGCCGAGCACGCCTACATGCACTCGATCATGATGGCGCCGCACGGCACGGCCAACGGCCTGCTGGGGCTCGGGGCGCTGATCAATGTCTGCGCTACCCTGCCCGCCAACTACATCGCCTTCGAGTACCCCAGCGCGTCGGACCCCTGGTGGGAGGACATCATCATCGGGCTGCCGGAGGGACGCATCGTCAACGACAGCCACGTGGATCTTCTGCCCGGCCCGGGCCTCGGGCTCGACATCGATGCGGACGCCGCGCGGTCATACCTGCGCGAGGAGGATGCCGGCTTCTTCGACTGAAGCGCGTCAGCCTTTGCGCTAGCCCTTCACCGCCCCGCCGGTGAGCCCCGAAATCACGTAGCGCTGCGCCAAGAGGAAGAAGGCAATGGCGGGCATGATCGACAGCGTGAGGAAGGCGAGGATGCGTGGCCAGTCCGAGCCGTATTGCCCCTGGAACTGCATGATCCCCAGGGGCCAGGTGTACTTGGCTTCCGAGTTCAGCACGATCAGCGGCAACAGGAAGCTGTTCCAGCTGCCGACGAAATTGAACACGCCTACGGTCGCGATGATCGGCAGGCACAGCGGCAGCGTCACGTACCAGTAGATGCGGACATAGCCGCAATTGTCCATGCGGGCCGCATCCACCAGCTCCTTCGGCAACTCCTTGAAGAAGTTATGGAACAGCAACACTGAGAAGGAGACGCTGAACGCCACCTGCACGATGATGATGCCCCAGTGGCTGTCGAGCATGCCGAGGTCACGCATCTTGATGAAGAGCGGCAGGATGCCGGTCGCCGCCGGGAACAGCAGCCCCAGCATCAGATAGCCCAGGATGAACTTGCTGCCGAAGAACTTGATGTGCGCCAGCGCGAAGGCGGCCATCGACGCCACAAGCGTCGAAAACACCACGGTGCAACCGGCATTCAGCAGCGAGTTCCAAAGCGAGGAGAAGTAGCGCGGACCGCCGAGAATCTCGACGAAGCGGACCGGATTCCAGCTCTGCGGCAGGCCGAACGGATTGACCCGAAGCTCCCCGATCTCCTTGAAGCCACCGAGAGCGGTTGTGTAGAACGGCACGATGACGAAGGCGGCGACGACGATCAGCGTCACCCATTGCACCCCCGAGATGGCCGGCCGGCGGCGCTTCCTTGCAGTATCCGACATCAGGTTTGCTCCGCCTTGAACAGGATGCGTCGATAGGACAGCGCCACGACGACGCACGCGATGAACAGCAGCACGCTGACGGCACCGCCGAACCCGAGGTTCATGCGCAGGATGCCGAACTGATACAGGAAGGTCACGATGGTGTGGCTCGAGTGCGAGGGCCCGCCATTGCTGAGCGGGATGATCAGGTCGAACAGCTGCAGCGCCCCGGTGATGGCAAAGAACACCGAGATCACGATCGCGGACCGGATCATCGGGATCTGGATATGGCGCACGATCTGCCAGCGCCTGACCCCGTCGAGGCGCGCCGCCTCGATCACTTCGCTCGGGATGGACTGGAGCCCCGCGATATAGATCATCATGTGGAAGCCGAAATACTTCCAGGTGATCACCAGCATGATGGCCGGCATGACCCAGAACCGGTCGCCGAGCACGAAGGGGGTGTCGACGCCGATAGCGCTGCCGATTGCCGGCAGCAGTCCGTAATTGCCGTCATAGACGAACTTCCAGATCAAGCCGGCAGCCACCTCGGCCAGCATGTAGGGCAGGAAGAACAGCACGCGTATGAGGTTGATGTGCGCGCCGCGCTGCGACAGCGCGATGGCGCACCACATGGCAAGGGGCAACTGGATCAACAGTGACACCGCCACCACGATCAGGCTGTTGCGTACCGCCGTGAAGAAGTTCCGGTGGGTGAGCACGTCCTCGTAGTTCTTGAGGCCCACGAACTCGGTGATCGGACCATAGCCGTTCCACTTGAAGAACGAGAACGTGGCCGCATCGATCATCGGCAGGACGACGAAGACGGTGAAGAGGATGATCGCGGGGGGCAGGAACAACAGCAGCGGCACGAGGCTCTTGCGGTCCATGTAGCGGCGGCGGCGCGTCGCTGGCGCCAGGGCCGGGCTGGATGCAGTGGCAATGCTGGTCATCGGAGTCCTCTGTCCCCTCGCCATCGTAGCGCCTGCTGATCGCTCCGGCCGCGGCGAAACCGCGGAGGGGCGAGATCGGCGAGAAGCGAGCAGTTCCAGTAATCCGGCGGGCGGAAGAGATGCCGCCCGCCGCTTGTGCCGGCGACTTACAGGGAGTCGTCCACGGCCTCCTTGATCATCTGGGCGGCCTCCTCGGCGCTGATGGCATTGGCCGCCAGTTCAGCCGAAACGTCGTTGACCACGCCACCGACATTGGGACCGAGCGCCTGGTCGAAGAACAGGGCATGCCAGTGCGCACCGCTGATGTTCTGGCCGATCTGCACCTTGAACGGGTTGGTCATCACCTCGGCCGCACCCTTGGCGATCGGGATGTAGTAGGCATCCGCGGCATACTTGCGCTGCTGCTCCGGCGAGTTGAAGAACTCCACCCACTTCACCGCCGCGTCGGAGGCATTCTTGGAGAACAGGATGCCGCCGAGCCCGCCAAGGGTGTCGGTCGGATCGCCCTTGCCGCCCGCGATGGTGGGGAACGGCAGGATGCCCAGTTGCTCGTCGGGAATACCTTCCTTGCTGGCGGAATTGTCCTTCATGGCGCCGTAGTCCCAGTCGCCCATCAGGTGCATCGCCGCCTTGCCGTCGCCGAACAGGCCGGACGCATCGTCATAGCTGGCGGCGAGGAAGCCGTCCTGCCAGGGCTCCATCTCGGCGAGCTGCAGGAAATACTCACCTGCCTTGACGAAATCCTCCCCGGCGAAGCCGTCGCCTTCACCGCGGGCCGCAGCCTCGAAGCCGTCCTGTCCGGCGAGCCGGACCACCAGCTTCGACCACCAGAAGTGTGCCGGCCACCTGTCCTTGGCGCCAACGGCGATCGGGGTGATGCCCGCGTCCTTGAACGTCTGGACACCATCGAGGAAGCCCTCCCAGGTCTGCATGCTGGCGGGATCGACGCCTGCCTGCTCGAACAGGTCCTTGTTGTACCAGAGCACGACTTCGCTGACGTCGCGGGCAACGCCGTAGATGTGCCCGTCAGGCCCGGTGAACGCCGAGACGCCGGCGGTGCCCTGGTTGTCGAGTGCCTCCTGGCTCAGCACGCCTTCGACCGGACGCAGGAAACCGGCCTTGGCCTGTTCATAGAACACACCGCCGCCCCACGAGTGGAACACGTCGGGCGCGTCCGGCGACTGCAGCAGGGTCGTGAGCTTCGCCTTGAAGGCCTCGTTCTCGAGGAAGGGTAGCTCTACCTTGATGTCGGGATTGGCGGCCATGAACTCTTCGGCGATCGAGTTCATCAGCTCCACTTCGGCCGGAATGGACGTGATGTGCAGATGTTTGACAACGGTCTGGGCCTGGACCGGCATGATGGCCGCCATGCCAAGCATTGCGGCGAGCGCAATGTGCTTCATCGTTTCCTCCTGTTTTGGCGGCCGACAACCACACTGGTCTCCTCCCGGGCCGCAAGTGGGCGCAGCGTACTGCAGTCACCACTTGTCAATTTGTAGACACGGCTCACCAACAGAGGCAAGAGGAACGTACCTCACAGCGATGTTCATTCCGTTCAAGTTTGTCTTTACTGCACAGGCTTTTCCGTCGACGATTTACCATCGAGGAGATTTCATCATTGATGATGCGAATAACTGACTCATTCAGCTGATCTGATGGATAAATAGTGCCGGGCCGTCGCTGAGCGGAGCGCAAGGCCTGTACCACAGTGAACGCAGTGCGCTTGACCCGTGGCATCCGGGCGGTGCCGGCACCATCGGCAAGGAGGAAACGGTGGCTGAACTACAACTGCGCGGGATCAACAAGAGCTTCGGCTCGGTAAAGGTCATCCACGACATCGACCTCGACATTGCCGATGGTGAGTTCGTCGTGTTCGTCGGTCCCTCGGGTTGTGGCAAGTCCACCCTGCTCCGCACCATTTCCGGTCTCGAGGAGCCCAGTTCCGGCCAGGTCTTCATTGGCGGCGAGGACGTGACCAACTTCGACCCCAGCGAGCGCGGGGTGGCGATGGTGTTCCAGTCCTATGCGCTCTATCCACACATGACCGTGGAACAGAACCTCGGGTTCGGGCTGAGAATGGGGGGCGCACCGAAGGAGCAGGTCGCCCAGCGGGTGGCGGAGGCTGCGCGGATCCTAGAACTGACCGAGCTGCTGGGCCGCAAACCTCGTCAGCTTTCCGGTGGCCAGCGCCAGCGCGTCGCCATCGGCCGCGCCATCGTGCGGCAGCCCAAGGCAGTCCTGTTCGACGAGCCGCTCAGCAACCTCGACGCCGAACTCCGCGTGCAGATGCGGATCGAGATCGCGAACCTGCATCAGCAGCTCGGCGCGACCATGGTTTATGTCACGCACGATCAGGTCGAGGCGATGACCCTTGCCGACCGCATCGTGGTGATGCGCGCCGGACGCGTGGAGCAGCAGGGCAGCCCGATCGAACTCTATGACAATCCCGACAACGTCTTCGTAGCCGGCTTCATCGGCTCACCACGCATGAACTTCCTCGAGGGGGTGATCCGCACAATCGATGGCGGCCGGATGACCGTCTCGCTGTCTGCGTTCGAGGGACCTGCACTCGAGGTGCGGCGCCGCGGCAGCGGCGGTGCGGTGGGCGAAACGGTCAGCGTCGGCATCCGCCCCGAGCATTTCACCGACACGGCAGCGACCGGCGCCAGCCTGACGGCCACCGCCCAGGTGGTCGAGCAGCTGGGCGGCGTTTCCTATGTGTATGCGCTCGGCCGCGACGGCACGACCAAGGTCACGATCCAGCAGAAGGGCCATTCGTGGGTCACCAGCGGGTCGCCGATCACGGTCGGGATCGAAGATGGGGCGGCGCTCGCCTTCAACGCCGCCGGTCTCCGGATCTAGCCTCGAAACAACCTACTCTGCCGCAATCGGATGCCGTGCAGTGCCGGTGCCGTCGAAGATGATGGCGCTGCTCGGCTCGAAGCCGAAGACGATGCTGTCCCCGGCGCGGAGCGCCCGGTCGCCGTCGAGAACGGCCATGATCGACTGGCCGCTCTGCAGGCTCACGCTGACATTGGTCTCGCTGCCGAGCCGCTCCACGAGATCGATCCGGCCCACCAGGGAGCCACTTTCGCCGGCCGTGAGCACCTGCGGGCGCACGCCGATCGTGACCTCGTCGCCAACCTTGAGCCCGGTGGTGTCTGCGAACACATCAGTCGGCGTGATGTCGACGCTGCTCACCCGCACCGAGTTGCTGCTCACCGCCTCAACCTTCGCCTTGACCAGGTTCATCTTCGGCGAGCCGATGAAGCCGGCAACGAACAGGTTGGCGGGGCGCTGATAGAGGTCGATGGGCGCACCCACCTGCTGCACCACCCCGCCATCGAGCACCACGATCTTGTCGGCCAGCGTCATCGCCTCGACCTGGTCGTGTGTGACGAAGGCCCCGGTCGCGCCGAGCTGGCGCTGCACGCGGGTGATCTCGCCGCGGGTGTGGTTGCGCAGCG
>JAEZHZ010000336.1 GCA_023436745.1 Pseudomonadota bacterium
ACCCTGTAGGCGATGCGCACGCCGCCCCAGTGGCGACCCTCTACCATGATGGGGGCGGAGCAATCCTTCATCAGCACATATTCTCCCCCGCCCATGTCGCGGCGATAGGTCTGAAGCAGGAAGGGCCTGGTGGAGCGACCGGCGGAAAGCCCGGTCCGGTCATTGAAGATGCGACGGTTGCGGCAGTTGGCGGCGTTCCAGACCGGATCGTCACCCTGCGGCTGGGAGTAGATGCGGTTGTGGGTGGGCAGGTAGCCGTTGCGGTCCACCGTTGCGCAGAAGGCGATGCGGCGATCGAAAGCCAGCACCGGCTCCTGCACCGGGGGAAGAACGCGATCGGTGAACTCGGTGAAGCGGGTGACGACCTGAACCGGATTGGTGCCCGGCAGCTCGCGGTAGTCGGTATCGAACAGGTGGCTGAGGGTGATCTCGCCCCGTCGCACCGCCGCGCCGAAGATCTCGGCGACCTCGTGGGCTTTCTGCTGGGCCAGCGCGATGAAGGGCGCGTCGGCCGTCTCGACGCCAGCCTCCACCAGAAAGAGCATGAAGTCCTCGGAGATGCCGAGAATCGTCCGCGTGCCGGCCTCGGCCTGATCGAGGTGCTGGCGGCAGGTGGCGGCACCCTCGGCCAGGGCGGAGAGCTCGCCCTGCATGGTCTCGAAGCCATTGATCGAGCGCTCGACCGGCTCGGCGAGGGCGTCGATGTCGGCCACGAGGCGGTCGACGGAATCGACCAGCGCCGACAGCGTGGCCGTAGCGCTGCGGGCCAGCCGGGCGTCCTCGACGGCCTGCTGGGCTGCGTCGGCGTTGGCGCCCGCCTCCTCGCGCAGCCCGTTGAGAGCGACGCCGAGCTCGGCGAGGTGGGCCACGGTCTGGCCCGAGAAGTCGTGGATCTGGTCGGCCAGTCCCTTCACCGCATTGGCGATGATGGCAAAGCCCCTGCCTGCATCACCCGCACGGGCAGCCTCCACCGAGGCGTTGAGCGCCAGCAGCCTGGTTTCGCGGGCGATCTGTGCGATGGCGGAACTTGCCTTCTCGACGCCGCGGACGGTTCCGGAAATGTCCGCGAGCGTCGTCTGGATGCCAAGGGCGCCTTCGGTCAGTCGGGTCATCGTCCTGCCGGTGCGCTCCACCACGCCCGAAACGGCGGCGGTGCTCTCGTCGAGCACATGCCGCGCATCAGCCGCGGTCTCACGGGTGCGGGACATGCCCTCGCCGAGCTGGGCGGCGGCGGCGTTCATTTCGGCAGCCGCGGCCTTGGCGGCCTCCGCCTGCATCGCCTGCTGGCGGCTGATGACCGAGACATCGGAGATAAGGCCGGCAACGCCGGCAATCTCGACGCCAAGGCGGCCGGCGCGGTCGCCGATATCGCCGAGTGCACGTCCTTCACCGGTGGGCGCGGCCGGTGCGATTGCGAGTGCTGCCATGTTCCCCCTCCACGTTCAGCACGAGCAGGGTAAACCGCATTCCGGTAAGAAAGGATTAACCGTGACTAGCGCAGGTCGCCGGCGCGAATCGGAGGGCGGTCGTCGATCAGCAGCAGCGCTTCCGGCCGCAATGCCGAGCCGATGCGCGACAGTGCGGCAGCTTCCAGTTCAGGATGACGGCCGTCGAGCGCCCCTACGCGAAGGGCGAAGGCGAGATCGAACGGCGCCTCTGACGGCGCGAGCACGAAGTCTTCCACGGCGGCGAGGCGGAACTCGAGGCGGCCCGTCGCGAGCTCGGGGGCCGATCCGGCGATGGCCTGGGAGATGGCCCGCTGAGAGCGGTCGATGGCCACGATACTGCCGGTGGTCAGAAGCCGGGCAATGGCGCGGGCAGCGACGCCGGGACCGCAGCCGATCTCGAGCACCCGCATGTGCGGGCGCAGCGGCAGGGCTGCAACGCAGGCAGCAAGGCGCGGCGATATGCGATCAGCGGCCATGACGGGAGCCTAGCAGCGAAAGAGCCGCCCATATATGGCGCTTGCGAGCCTCCGCATTAAGAAAGTGCTGCCGTTTTGGGGCTAGTATGGGGCTCCCGTTCCCCCATGGGCTATACCGATTCATGACGCTGCTGGAAGGGCAGAGCGCCCCCCAAAGATCGACCACCGCGCGTGGCCGGTTCGAGTTCGTGCTGTTTGCCGACCTCGCCAGCGCCGAGGCCGAATGGCGGGCGCTCGAGACCGTGGCGGTGATGACCCCGTACCAGCGGTTCGACTGGATCGAGGCGCTCATCGCGGCGGGGCTGGAGGCGAGCGAGGGGCTCACGATCGCCGCCATCCGGCAGGACGGCGCCACGGTGGCGCTGCTGCCTCTGGTGATCAAGCGGAGGTTCGGCGTCCGGATCGCCGCCATGCCCGGTACCGACTCATCCAACAGCGACTGGCTGATCGCCCGGCCCGACTTCCACATAGATGCATCCGAGCTCCACACGTTGCTGCGGCAGATCTGCGCGGCGGCCGGCGGGGCGGACCTCGTCACGTTCCATAACCAGCCCGCCCGCTGGCAGGGCGTCGACAACCCGGTGCTTGCCCTGGCACAGGCGCCCGGCGCCTCGAACTTCTACATGGCGACGATCGGGCCGACACCGAGCCCCTATATCGAGCATCGCCTCACGACCAAGCGGCGAAACAACATCAAGCGCGGCATGCGGCGCCTCGAGGAGAACTTCGGGCCGCTGAGGGCCGTGCGCGTGAGCGACACCGAAACGCTCGAACTGGCGCATCGCGTATTCCTCGATCAGCGCGGGGCGCGGTTCGGCGAGATGGGCGTGCGCAACGTCTTCGCCGATGAAGGCTTCATCCGCTTCTTCCGGGCATTGGCGCCGAAGGGGTTCGGGCAGAGCCGGCCCGCCCTGTGCCTCCACGTGCTCTATGCCGGCGAGGACATCGTCGCCACCTGCTGGGGCGCGGCAGCCGGCAATCATTATTCCCAGTACATCAACTCCACCAGCAACGGGCCGGCTTCGCAGTACAGCCTGATGGCGATCCTGATCGGCATGATCATGGACGACCTCACGCAGTCCGGCATCGTCACCGTGGACATGGGACTGGGCGATTTCGCCTACAAGATGGAGTGGACCGAACCGATGACCGTGTACCACAGCGTCATTCCGCTGACGCTGCGGGGCCGGCTCGCGGCGCGGCTGCTCGGCCTGAGGGCCAGCCTGAAGCGGCAGATCAAGCAGACGCCATGGCTCTGGGATGCCGCAAAGCGCCTCCGTCAGGCGCTGTACCGGCTGATCCACAGGTGAGCGACTGGCAATTGCGGTCCGGTTCCGCCATATAGGGCACCAGCTATCGACATGGGCGCCGCGCCAGGATGAACGTACCCTTCGCCAAGATGAACGGGCTGGGCAACCAGATCATCGTCGCCGACATGCGCGGCCGCACGGACCGTGTCACGCCCGCGGCGGCGGTCGCCATCAATGCGCGGTCCGAGACTAGGTTCGACCAGATCATGGCCATCCATGATCCGCGCACGCCCGGCACCAACAACTACATCGAGATCATCAACTCCGACGGCTCGCGGGCTGAAGCCTGTGGCAACGGGATGCGCTGCGTGGTGCTGGCGCTGAGCGCGGAACAGGGGCGGCACCGCTTCGTCTTCGAGACCGTAGCCGGCCTGCTGTTCGGCGAAGAAGGCGAGGACGGACTGATCACGGTGGACATGGGTACGCCGAAGTTCGCCTGGTACGAAGTGCCTCTCGCCGAGGAGTTCGCCGACACGCGGCAGGTGGAGCTGCAGATCGGGCCCATCGACGATCCGGTGCTGCACTCGCCGTCGGTGATGTCCATGGGCAATCCGCAGGCCACGTTCTGGGTCAGGGACGATGTGTGGAGCTACGCGCTCGACCGGTTCGGACCGCTGCTCGAGAACCATCCGCTGTTCCCGGAGCGCGCCAACATCTCGGTCGCGCAGGTGATGGCCCCGGACCGGTTCATCCTGAGGACCTGGGAGCGCGGGGCGGGGCTGACCCAGGCCTGCGGCACCGCCGCCTGTGCCGCGGTGGTCAATGGCGCGCGCACCCGCCGCACTGCCCGCAAGGCGACCGTGACAGTACCGGGCGGCGACCTGGTCGTGGAGTGGCAGGCCGACGATCACGTGGCGCTGACCGGCCCGGCCGAATGGGAGTGGTCCGGCCAGCTCGATCCGGCGACCGGCGCCTGGACGCGCGACGAGGCGGCGTGATGGCGGTCGAGACGCTGACATTCGGCTGCCGGCTCAACGCCTATGAAGCAGAGGTCATGAAGGCCGAAGCCGAAAAGGCCGGGCTGGACAACGCCGTCATCATCAATACCTGCGCGGTGACGGGCGAGGCGGTGCGCCAGGCCAAGCAGGCCGTGCGCAAGGCGCGGCGCGACCATCCCGAGGCGCGCATCATCGTCACCGGCTGCGCTGCCCAGACGGAGGCGCGCACCTTCGGCGACATGGCCGAGGTCGACCTCGTGATCGGCAATGCCGACAAGCTCAAGGCCGACAGCTACAGGCCGATGGTGTTCGGCACTGCGCTCAACGACAAGGTGCAGGTCAACGACATCATGAGCGTGCGCGAGACCGCCGGGCACCTCATCGAGGCTATGGATGGCCGGACCCGGGCCTTCGTGCAGGTCCAGAACGGGTGCGACCATCGCTGCACGTTCTGCATCATCCCGTTCGGACGCGGACCGTCGCGCTCGGTGCCGATGGGGCTGGTGGTGGACCAGGTCAGAAAGCTCGTCGGCAACGGCTACCGCGAAGTGGTGCTGACCGGAGTCGACATCACTTCATATGGCCCGGACCTGCCGGGGGCACCGACGCTGGGCAAGCTGGTGCAGGCGATCCTCAGGCATGTGCCGGACCTGCCGCGGCTGCGCATCTCCTCGATCGACAGTATCGAGGCGGATCCGGCGCTCTACGAGGCGATGGCCGACAGGCGGCTGATGCCCCACCTGCACCTGTCGCTGCAGTCGGGCGACGACATGATCCTCAAGCGGATGAAGCGGCGCCACCTTCGGGCGGACGCGCTGGC
>JAEZHZ010000386.1 GCA_023436745.1 Pseudomonadota bacterium
CTTCCTGCTCCACCGCATCATCGCCTATTTCAACGTCATCTGGGACGAGGCCGAGGAACTGCAGCGGCTGGCCGAACTCAGCGACCCTAGGGTTACCATCGACACGGCCGGCCTTGCGCCGGAGGCGACCGAACTCGCCAACCGGCTCGCCGCCGATATCGGCAAGCTGGATCAGGACGGCCTGCGGGCGCTCATCGCCGAACTCGGACGCCGGCGCGTCGGGCGCTAGGGTGAGTTGAGGGGGCGGGCCCGCACCTAGGGGCCCGCCGGTCGATGCCCTGCTAGAGCACGAACTTGCTGAGATCGCTGTCGCCGGCAAGCACGCCCACCTTGTCGCGGACGAAGGCCGCATCGATGGTGATGGTCTGTCCGGCCCGGTCGGGAGCGTCGAAGCTGATCTCCTCCACCAGCCGCTCCATCACCGTCTGCAGGCGACGGGCCCCGATGTTCTCGACCGTCGCATTCACCTTCACCGCAGCGTCGGCGATCGCCTCGATGGCATCCGGCGTGATCTCGAGCGTCACCCCTTCGGTCCCCATCAGCGCCACATACTGCTTGATCAGGCTCGCCTCGGTGTCGCTGAGGATGCCGATGAAGTCCTCGCGGGTCAGCGCCTTGAGCTCGACCCGGATCGGCAGGCGACCCTGCAGTTCCGGCAGGAGGTCGCTCGGCTTGGACACGTGGAAGGCGCCCGAGGCGATGAACAGGATGTGGTCGGTCTTGACCGGCCCGTACTTGGTCGCGACCGTGGTGCCTTCGATCAGCGGCAGCAGGTCCCGCTGCACGCCTTCGCGCGACGGGCCGCCCTGCACGCCGCCCTCGCGGGCCGCCACCTTGTCGATCTCGTCGATGAACACGATGCCGTGGTTCTCGACCAGTTCGATGGCTTCGCTCTTGAGCTGTTCCTGGTCGAGCAGCTTGTCCGCTTCCTCTGCGATCAGCGGCTCATAGGCATCCTTGACGCGGATCTTGCGCTTGACCCCGCGACCACCCATTGCCTGCTTGAACATGTCGGAAAGGTTGATCATCCCGATGCCGCCATTGGGCATGCCGGGAATTTCGAACCCCCCCGTGCCGGGGCCCGGCTGCATCTCGATCTCGATTTCCTTGTCGTCGAGCTCGTTGTTGCGCAGCTTGTTGCGGAAGCTGTCGCGGGTGGAGGGAGTGGCCGAGGTGCCGACCAGCGCGTCGAGCACGCGGTCCTCGGCATTCTGGTGGGCCTGGGCCTGCACGTCGCGGCGGCGCTTGTCGCGCAGCACGGTGATCCCGGCTTCCACGAGGTCACGCACGATCTGCTCGACGTCGCGGCCGACATAGCCGACCTCGGTGAACTTGGTGGCCTCCACCTTGACGAAGGGAGCCTGGGCGAGCCGCGCCAGGCGACGCGAGATCTCGGTCTTGCCGACGCCGGTGGGCCCGATCATCAGGATGTTCTTGGGACTGACCTCGCGGCGCAGCTCAGGGCTCAGCTGCTGGCGGCGCCGGCGGTTGCGCAGCGCCACGGCAACGGCACGCTTGGCATCCTTCTGGCCGACGATGTTGCGATCGAGCTCGCTGACGATCTCGCGGGGGGAAAAGTTGGTTTCACTCATTTCTGGTCTCCAGGTGCCTTGTCCAGGAAGCGCACCATCAGGTGTTCGTCGATGTATCGACCGTTCACATAGAGGTACCGCGGGTCGGTTCCGTAGATGCTGAACCCGCAGCGTCGGTAGAGCTCGAGCGCCGGCTGGTTTTCCGTCGACACGCCGAGATGAACCTGCACGACATGGTGGCGTGCATGCTCGATGATCCGCTCGACCAGGGCTTCGCCAAGCCCGGTCCCGCGATGGGGGGGCCGCACGTAGACCTGCATCAGCCAGCCCCGGTGCGCTGCCCGGACCCCCACGTCGCGCTCGAAGGCGGCGAGCCCGCCGAGCTTTCCGTCAGGGCCTTCCGCCGCATAGACAGCGAGCGCCTGCAGCATCCTTGCGACATCTTCGTTGCTGCGCCCGGCAAACTCCGCCACGCTGGTGCCGAAGGCTTCCGGATGCTGCGCCAGCGCTTCCGCCCGGATCTCGCGGTAGCGGGTCACGTCGTCCGGACCCAGCCGGCGGATCGGCCAGTTCACTCGCCGATCTCGATGGTTTCCACCGTCACGTTGCCATTGGTGTAGACGCAGATCTGCTCGGCAATCTTCATGGCTTCACGGGCGATGTGCTCGGCGTCGAGCTCTGTGTTCTGCGCCAGGGCCAACGCTGCGGAGAGAGCGTAGTTGCCGCCCGAGCCGATGGCAGTGACACCATAATCGGGAGTAAGGACGTCGCCCGTACCGGTCAGGACCAGCGTCTCCTTCTCGTCGGCAACGATCATCATCGCCTCGAGGCGGCGCAGGTAGCGGTCGGTGCGCCAGTCCTTGGCGAGTTCGACGGCCGCGCGCATCAGCTGGTTGGGATACTGCTCGAGCTTGGCTTCGAGCCGCTCGAACAGCGTGAAGGCGTCAGCGGTGGCCCCGGCGAACCCGCCGATGACCTTGCCGCCCGCGAGCCTGCGGACCTTCTTGGCGCCGTGTTTCATCACGGTCTGGCCCATGCTGACCTGACCGTCGCCGGCCACCACGACCTTGTTGCCCTTGCGCACGGACACGATGGTCGTGCCGTGCCAGCCTGGGAATTGGGATTCACTCATTTGGGGAGGGTACTCCGAAGTGTTGAATCCTATTTAGGAGCAGCGAACCCGATTGCAACGGCCCGGACCCCCTCAACCCAATCTTCACGCCAGCGTGCCTATCTGCTAGAGCCGCCCGCATCCGGAGAAACTGCCCATGCGCACCGCCACCATCAGCCGCAAGACCAACGAGACCGCGATCGACGTGGCGATCAACCTCGACGGCACCGGCGCGCACCGCATGGCGACCGGCGTCGGGTTCTTCGATCACATGCTCGACCAGCTGTCGCGCCATTCGCTGATCGACATGGATGTGCGCTGCGCGGGAGACCTCCACATCGACTTCCACCACACCGTGGAGGATGTCGGCATCGCGCTCGGCCAGGCCATCCGGCAGGCGCTGGGCGACAAGGCGGGGATCGTCCGCTACGCCAGCTGCGACCTGCCGATGGATGGCACCCTCACCCGTGCCGCCGTCGACGTGTCGGGCCGCGCCTTCCTCGTGTTCCGGGCCGAGTTCAGCCAGCCCAAGATCGGCGAGATCGACACCGAGCTCTTCCGCGAGTTCTTCCAGGCCCTCGCGGTCAACGCCGGCATCACCCTGCACATCGAGAACTTCTACTTCGACAACAACCACCACCTGGCGGAGTCGATGTTCAAGGCCGTGGCACGGGCGTTGCGGCAGGCGGTGGAAATCGATCCGCGGGCCGGGGGCAGGGTGCCTTCGACCAAGGGGACGCTCTAGTCTTTCGCCTGCGCCCGTTTTGCACTAAATCAGCCCCGAACACGGGTGTTGCCTCGCCAGCTGGCCGGGAGCTCATCCCGACATCCCGGGATTGACCACCGGTCTCGGCCGGCACCATCGCGGGTGTGGAGACAGTCTTGACCCTTTACGCCATCTTCGATCCCAGGCCCGGCAGCGCCGAGTTGCCGCGTGTGGTGCCCCAGCGGTTCAGCGCCACCGCCATGCTGCTGCCGCCCGTCTACCTCCTCGCGCATCGGCTGTGGCTCGAGGCGCTGGTGTGGCTCGTCGCGGCCGCGGCCCTGGTGCTGCTGGCGCCTTACGTGGGCGGGGGCGCAGCCCTGCTGCTCTACGGACTGCTTGCGCTGTGGCTGGGCCTCTCAGCCCCGGACTGGCGCCGCGCCCGGCTGGCGCGGCGGGGATGGCGGTTCCGCGGCGACCGTGTCGCCCTGTCCGCCGACCTTGCCCGCCTGGAGGCGCTCCGATGAGCCTTGTCACCATCATCGACTATGGAGCCGGCAACCTGCACTCGGCTGCCAAGGCCTTCCAGCGAATGGCCGACGAAATCGGCGGCATCAGCGTCGAAGTGACCTCCGATCCGGAGCGCGTCCGCTCCGCCGATCGCATCATGCTGCCGGGCGTGGGCGCCTTTGCCGATTGCAAGGCAGGGCTCGATGCGGTGCCGGGCATGGTGGAGATGCTCGGGGAAAAGGTGATCCGCGGCGGCACGCCGTTCCTCGGCGTCTGCGTCGGCATGCAGCTGATGGCGACCGAGGGGCGCGAAAAGGCGGTGACCCCGGGCCTCGGCTGGATCAGTGGCGCCGTCGAGCGCATAAGGCCGAACGTACCCGGGCTCAAGATTCCGCACATGGGCTGGAACACGCTGACCTTCACCCGCCCCCACAAGCTGTTCGAGGGCATCCCGGACGGGCCGGACGGGCTGCATGCCTATTTCGTCCACTCCTACCA
>JAEZHZ010000050.1 GCA_023436745.1 Pseudomonadota bacterium
GTGGCACACTCCGGACGGAGAAGCGGTGGTGGAAGCGCTGATCGGGCTTTCGGGCTAGACCAGCCGGTCGACTTCGGCGCCATTGGCTACGATGTCGGCAAGCGGCGCCGGATCGGGGCTGCGGGCCTGCTCCTCCGCCTGGGCGAGGCGCAGTGCCATGTTCATGCGGGCAACTTCGGCGAGTTGGGCGGTGGCCGGCACTCCGGCCTCGTGCACCATCCGGTTGATCATCACTGGGGGCGAGATCGCGATGCTGGTGCTCAGGGTGCCCTCACGCCCGCTTGTCGACGCTCAGTCCCTGTCCTGGGGGAGGGGCCGAAAGCGCGGTCTGCATCAGGGTATCGAGCAGGTTCTGCTGCATCTCGTGTGCCTTCTTCACCACGGCGATCTGCACGGAGTTCTGGGTGGCCGCCGACTTCATCGACACCATCTGCATGGCAAGATCGGTGTTCACCGCGGCAATTCCCCTCGAAAAGTCGGCTTCGACACTAGGCGGCGATCGTAAACGAAGCGTGCATGACCTGGCGGGGCCAAAGGCTTACTTGCGGGCTGCGGGGCCGGGGTCAGGTCTTCTTGAGGTCGCTGTTGGCGCCGGGGACCCACAACACGTCGCGCTCGCCATTGCTGTTGGCCACGCGTGCGAGCACGAACAGCAGGTCAGACAGCCGGTTGAGATAGCGGACCGCCTCCGGGGTCGTATCGGGTTCGGCGGCGGCAAGTGCGACGGCCCGACGTTCGGCCCGCCGCACCACCGTGCGCGCGAGGTGCAGGGCAGCGGACAGCGGCGAGCCGCCCGGCAGCACGAAGCTCGTCAGCGGCGAAAGGGCGCCGTTGTAGTAGTCGATCTGCTTTTCGATGAAGGCCGTCTGGACCGGCCGCACGCGCAGGGTCGGATGTTCGGCGTCTTCGTCGTCCCCCGGCGTGGCGAAGTCCGAGCCGACGTCGAACAGGTCGTTCTGGATGCGGGCCAGCAGCATGTCGATCTTCGGCATGGCACTGGTGTGCAGGCGCGCCAGCCCGATGGCGGCATTGGCCTCGTCGACGGTACCGAAGGCCTCGATGCGGATGTCGTGCTTGGGCCGGCGCGGGCCGCGAACCAGGCCCGTGGTGCCGTCGTCGCCGCTGCGGGTATAGATCTTGTTGAGCTTGACCATCGGCTATCGTCCCTGTCCAAACAGGAACAACGCACCGAGAAGCAGGAAGATCGCGATGGCCTGCCCGATCACACGCAGGCGCATCAGTTTCTGGCTGGTGTTACCGGGGCCGCCCTTGAGCATGTTCCACAGCCCCATGCCAAGGACCACGACGACAAAAAGCAGGGCAAGGGCGATGGCAATGTTGAGCAACGTTTCCATGGGGACAGCCTAACGCAAATCGGGGGCGGAGGAGGGGGCCCTGAGATAGGCCGCAAGCCCCTCGGCAAGAGCGTCATAGATGGCACGGATTCGATGCGAGGTGAACAACTGGCTGTGCGTGGTCAGCCAGATGGGCAGGGGCGGAGCGGACAGCTCGATCGGCAAAGCCACCATGCCGGGCGTGCGTTGAACCAGGTTCAACTGGCCGAACCCGATGCCGAGACCCGCCTTGGCGAGTTCCCACAGATGCGGCTGGTCGTCGGAGCGGAGCACGAAGTCGTCCCGTGAAAGCTGGAAGCCCAATGCTCGCGCATGCACGATGATGAGGTCGGAGCGATCGAACCCGATGAGGTCGTGCTGCCACAGGTCGGCCATGGTGGCGGGCGTGCCGCGTCGAGCCAGGTAGCTCTCGTGCGCCGTGGGCACCAGGCGGATATCGCCGAGGTGGCGGGTGACCAGTTCGAGCTGTGTGGGGCGGAACATGCGCAGCGCGATGTCCGCCTCGCGCATGAGCAGGTTCTCGGCGGAGTCGGACGGCACGATCTCGAGTGCGATCCGCGGATGCAGGCGCCGGATATCACCGAGGATCGCCGGCAGCACATAGTTGGAGATCATCGCGCTGGCGGTGATGCGAACGGTGCCACCCGCATCGTCCTGTGCGCCATCGGCGAGAATGGCGGCCTCGGCCAGCGACGAGCGCGCTCGTGCCACCGGCTCGTAGAGGCGCAGCGCTGCCTCGGTCGGCCTGAGCCCCGTCAGCGCACGGTCGAACAGGTTGAGTCCAAGATCGGCCTCGAGACTTTCAACATGGCGGCCCACCGTCGGCTGGCTGAGGGACAGGGCGCGGGCGGCGCCCGACAGCGAGCCATGCTCGACCACGGCCGCGAAGCTGCGCCACAGCGCCCAGTCCGGCTCTCTCTTCATTCCTGAATATTGAACCCACGAGATTGGCGAATGCCCATACGATAATGTGGGTGGCATGCTCCTGTCCACAAACAGCGATGGAGCAGATCATGAGCAAGGGCAATGTCACCGTCCTCGGAAGCAACGGCCATATCGGCCACGCCGCAATGCTGGCCTTCAGCGATGCCGGCTGGACCGTCACGGGCCTGGCGCGGGCCAAGCGCAAGCCGGTGCCGGGGGCACGGTTCATCAAGGCGGATGCCAACGATCTCGGGGCGGTGAGGGCCGCGATCGCGGATGCCGATGTCGTCGTCAACGGGCTGCACCTGCGATACGACCAGTGGGGCAATGGCCGTGCCGAGGCGCAACTGCAGGTCGTGATCGAGGCGATGGCCGGCACCGGCAAGACCCTGCTGTTTCCCGGCACCATCTACAATTATCGCGCCGGCGATCGTGTCATCGATCCGCGGCTGCGCCAGGATGGAGAGGCGCCGCGTGGCGCCATCCGCATCCGTCTGGAACGGATGCTTCGCGACGCGGCGCAGAGCCGAGGGTTCAAGGTGCTGGTCGTCCGGGCCGGCGACTTCTTCGGCCCCGGCAATCATGACGAATGGTACGGCGCCGCCATGCTGATGGATTACCGCAAGGGCGGGCTCTACCATCTGGCGGGGCTCGAGACGCGGCATTCCTGGGCCTACCTGCCCGATCTCGGCCGCGCCTTCGTCGCCGTCGCTGAGCAGCGGCAGGCGTTACAGAGCTTCGAGAACTTCCACTTTGCCGGCCACTGGGTCTCGCACGGCCAGATCATGGCCGCCGTTCAAACGGCGCTACCGGGCCCGGTGAGCGTGTCGCCCTTTCCGTGGTGGGTGCTGAGGGCGGTGGGGCTGGTCAATCCGGTCATGCGCGACATCTTCCGCATGCGCTATCTGTGGCAGAACGAAATGGAACTGGTCGATCCGCGGCTCGATGCCCTGCTCGGACCGGGCTTCACCACGCCCTTCGAGCAGGCGGTGGCCGCGACGGTGACCGACCTCGTGGGGAGCACAAGGAAGGCGGCTGCCTAGAGACCGGTCGCCCGCCGCACGTCGTCGGGCGTCCAGCCTGCGGCGCGCAGGTCGGCGAGGCTCTTCGATCCTCGGGACTTGCTGAGCTTGTGGCCCTCGCTGTCCAGCAGCAGCCGATGGAAGTGGTAGATCGGGCTCGGCAGGCCGAGCAGCATCTGCAGCAGCACGTGGACGTCGGTCGCAGCCTCCATGTCGCGGCCGCGGGTCACATGGGTGATGCCCTGGTCAGCGTCGTCGACAACCACGCTCAGGTGGTAGCTCGTCGGCATGTCCTTGCGCTGCAGCACCACGTCGCCCCAGCGCTCAGGCCGGGCGTAGCGGATCTGCGGGCGGTCGGTGATGGTCGGCCCGACTACGGTGTAAGTGAGCATGCCGGTGCGGCGGATCGCGGCTTCGCTGTCGAGCCGGAACTGCACCGGGTCACCGCGCTCCAGCCGCACGATGCGCTCGGCATTGGTGAGGTGCCGGCATGTGCCGGGGTAGAGCGGGGCGCCGTCGGGATCCTTGCCCTCCGAGCGGGCGGCGATCTCGCTGCGTGAGCAGAAGCAGGGATAGATCAGGCCCTGATGTCGCAACTGGTCGGCAGCGGCGGCGTAGACGCCGAAGCGCTCGGACTGCAGCATCACCGGTTCCGGCCAGTCGAGCCCCAGCCAGTGGAGGTCACGATAAATCGCATCGACGAATTCGGGTTTACAGCGTTGCGTGTCGATGTCTTCGATCCGCAGCAGCGCCACGCCACCGAGGCGGTCGGCAGCGGCCCAGGTGTAGAGGGCGGAGTAGGCATGCCCGAGATGCAGGAGCCCGTTCGGGCTTGGGGCAAAGCGGAGACGCGCAGAGGATGGCGGCGGGTTTGTCACGACCGATTTCTAGCATGGAGCCCCTGACCCTGCCACCGCGCCTCGACAGCGAAGCCGCGGTTGCTGCACATCTTGACGCATTGTCTGCAATCGACCCGTTGCTGGTAACGATACGCAACCAGATTGGCCCGGTTTTGCCCCGATTGTACCCCGCCGGCTTTGCCGGAATCGCCCGTGTGATCACCGGCCAGCAGGTGTCCGTCGCCAGCGCCAGCGCCATCTGGAGCCGCTTCGAGCAGGTCCCCGGCGCCCTCGATCCGGTGACCTTTCTGGCTCTCGACGAGGCAACGATCCGCGCCGGCGGCCAGTCTGGCGCCAAGTACCGCACGCTGAGGGTCATCGCCGAGGCGATGGTCGCGGGGGAGCTCGACTTCTCGCACCTCGAGACGCTGCCTGCCACCGCGGCGGTGGAATACCTGATTGCCCACAAGGGGATAGGCCCGTGGACGGCGCAGGTGTACCTGCTGTTCTGTGCCAACCATCCAGACGTCTTTCCTGCCGGCGACCTGGCGCTGCTCAAGGCAGTGCAGCACGGCCTCGCGCTTGACGCCCGGCCGACGATCAGGGAGATGGTCGACATCGCCGCCCGCTGGGCACCGCATCGTTCCGCAGCGGCGCTGCTGTTCTGGCGGCTGTTCGCCGTGCTGCGTGACCGCGAAGGAATCCTGTTGTGACCGCAAAGCTCTCCGGCCCGATGCTGCTGCCGAAATCCGGCGCCACGCCCAGCATGGCGGTGGTGCTGTTGCATGGCTATGGCAGCGACGGCAACGACCTGATCGGGCTGGCGCCGTACTGGCAGGACCTGCTGCCGGAGGCGCTGTTCGTCGCGCCAAACGCTCCCGAGCCGTGCCGCATGCTGTCGAGCGGCTACCAGTGGTTCGACATCGCCTTCGACGGCGAGCGCCTTGCCAGCCGCCAGATCGGGGTTGAGACTGCCCGGCCGGTGCTGATGGAGTTCCTCGAGGCGATGTGGGCGCAAACCGGGATTGCGCCCGAGCGCACACTCTTGGGTGGTTTCAGCCAGGGTGCAATGATGGCACTTCATACCGGCCTGTCGATGGAGCGCCCGCTGATGGGCGTGGTGTCGTTCGCCGGTGCCCTGTTGCCCCCGAAGGATTTCGGTACTCATCCTTATGCGCGGCCCCCGGTCTGCATCGTCCACGGCAACATGGACGATGTAGTCGACCCGCAGCAATCGGTGCATGCCGAGGCGATGCTGAGGGGCGCAGGGTACGATGTGAGCTATCATTCAAGCCCCGGTACCGGGCATTCGATCTCGCCCGACGGGCTCGCCTTCGCCACCGACTTCATTCGCCGCGTGGCCGGCAAATAACGCTTCGGGCCCGCTTCACAGGGTCGATACAAAGCGCATAGTATAAACATACTATGGACGTGCTCGATTCCCCACCCGGGAGCCTCAAGTGACAATCCATGTGTCGCCTGAGGCGTGTCCCGCACTTGTGCTGAACGCGGATTACCGTCCGCTCAGCTATTATCCACTTTCACTGTGGTCGTGGCAGGATGCGATCAAGGCGGTGTGCCTGGAACGCGTCAACATCGTCTCGTACTACGATACGGTCGTCCATTCCCCCAGCTTTGCCATGCAGTTGCCCAGCGTGGTGTCGCTCAAGGACTATGTGAAGCCGGCACGGCATCCTGCCTTCACCCGCTTCAACGTGTTCCTCAGGGATCGCTTCCAGTGCCAGTACTGCGGATCGAAGGACGACCTGACCTTCGATCATGTGATCCCGCGCTCCAAGGGGGGGCAGACCACCTGGGAAAACGTCGTCGCCGCCTGTGCACCGTGCAACCTCAAGAAGGCCAACCGGATGCCGAGCGAGATCAAGATGTTCCCTAACCAGCGGCCCTACCATCCGACGGTGCATGACCTGCACAATAACGGCCGGGCCTTCCCGCCGAACCATCTGCACCGCAGCTGGCTCGACTATCTGTACTGGGACATCGAGCTCGAGCCCTGAGTTCAGGCGCGGCGCCGCCGGAACTGGGCGATCATCGAGACCGCCAGCAGCACCACGATCGCCAGCGAGACCAGTGCATTGTAGCCCGCCAGCGAAATGCCGAGGAAACGGAACTGCACCACGTCGCAGCCGACGATGTGCACGTCGTTGAGGTTGCTGAGCGAGTCGAAGCTGAAGCCTTCCCCCACACCGGTGCAGGCCGTCGGGCCAGGCCAGAAGCCCCATTCGACCCCGGCGTGGAAGACGCCCATATAGGTGCTCCACACGAACAGGGCGGTGACGATCGCCATGGCGATGTACCACACCGGCAGAGGCAAGCGGTTCCACAGCACCAGCACGGCCGCGAGAATGGGCAGGCCCCAATAGTAGGGCTGGCGCTGTTCAAGGCAGAGTTCGCACGGCACCAGGCCGCCGAGATACTGCGAGCCCAGCGCACCGAGAATGGTGACGAGGCCCAGCAGGAAGGCGCTGCCGGCGGCGAGCTTGTCGGTGGGGATGGAACGCAGGGCCATGGGGCAAGTCCGGTGTGACGCTGTGCTCAGCGATAGCGGTGGGAGAGGGTGAAGACCAGAGCGGTACGCCGTTGTGATCAGTCGCCCGGCAAGGTGACGCCCGCTGCCTTGCGCAGGGCGATGGCGTTTCCGGGCGCGTGGAGCTTGTCCTCGTGGACGAAGTAGGCAAACACGTCGTGACCGGCATCTGCCCAGCCGCGGACGGTGTGCGCCCAGTCGGCGATGTCCGCCTCCGTATAGCCGGCAGCGTCCGGCCGTGCGGGGCCCTGCAGGCGGCAATAAGCGAAGTCGGCGGTGAGTTCGCGGCCCGGATTGTCCACGGTGTCGGCGATGACCCGGGCGATGCCGCGCGACCGGAACAGGGCCGTCGCCTCGGGCGCATCGAAGCTCGGGTGGCGGGTCTCGATGGCGTGGCTAATGAAAGAAACGCCGGCCGTATCGAGGAAGGGCGGGGTCTTGAGGCGTTCATTGGCCTCCGAACCAAGCGCCACATACGCCTCGACCGTCGTGGGCAGCATGTCGAGGAATGCGGTAAAGACCTCGGGGTTGAAGCTCAGGTTCGGCGGCAGCTGCCAGACGAAGGGGCCGAGCTTTTCCCCGAGCGCGAGCGGGCCGGAGGCGAAGAAGTTCGCCAGTTCCTGCCGGCAGTCTCGGAGCCGCTTTATGTGGGTGACGAGCTGCGGCCCCTTGATCGAGAAGACGAAGCCGTCGCGGGCCTCGCCTGCCCATTTGCGGAAGCTGTCGGGCTTCTGGCTGGCGCGAAAGGTCGCGTTGATCTCGATGCTGCCGAGGCGTTCGCTCGCGTAGGCGAGCTCCTTCTTCTGCACGAGCCCGGTGGGAAAGAACGTGCCTCGCCACGGCTCATAGACCCAACCGGCGGTTCCGGTGCGAATCTGGCCTGGCATGCGCGTTCTTCCCGAGAGGTTGCTCCGACTAGAACTTGTAGTTCACGCCGGCGCGGATGACACTGAAGTTCTGCGTCACGTCGAGGTTTCCGGCTGTGCCCAGATTGTAGGGCTGGGTGCCGAGATTGACATACATGTACTCGGCCTTGATCGAGATGTTGTCGGTGGCCTTGGCCTCGAGGCCGGCGCCCAGGGTCCAGCCATAGTGGGTGTTGGACTGTGAGGTCACCACGTTCGAAGCATCTGTGACGCTGGCGGTGCCGCGGCCATAGGCAAAGCCGCCGGTGACGAAGGGCATGACGGCGCCGAAGGTCATGCCGCCGCGCGCACGGACCGTGCCGAAGAAATCGGTGGTGGCCTTGAAGGTGCTGCCGCCCGCGATGGGCTGGGAGTAGCCGATGGCCGAATACTGAAGATCGGTTTCGCCGCCGATCACGAAGCCGCCCATATCGGCATTGTAGCCCGCCGTCAGGCCGACATTGAAGCCGCCGGCACTGGTGTTGACCTGGGCTCCGCCGCCGACCGGCTCGCGGTTGAAGGTGCCGAAGCCGTAGCCGCCGGACACACCGGCATAAAAGCCCGACCAGCTTGCCGCAGGCGTGGGCGAATACATGGGGCTGGCGCCGCTGTTCCAGCCGAGATCGGCGGCCATGGCGGTAGAGCCCATCAGGCTCACGACGGAAAGAAGCAGAACTAGGCGCTTCATCTCGGTCCTCATAAGGGTCAATGTGTTTGACCCAAAATGCAACGAACACCTTAACACCCCGGTAAGGAACAGGGTTAACGCGCGGCCTTGCGGCTGCGGCGGCCCTGAGGCAGGCGCAGACGTGGGAACGTGTCGAAAGAAGTGAGTGGTGCCCCCCGTCAGACTCGAACTGACATGCCTCGCGGCGGAGGATTTTGAGTCCTCTGCGTCTACCATTCCGCCAGAGGGGCACGATGGCGTGTCTAGTCGAATTCGGAGCGGTGCGGAAGCGGGAATTGTAGCAGCATTGACGCCCGCCGGGGCCGGGTCTAGACGGTGCCGCCAGATTTCCAGCCCGCCCGCGCCCGTCCAGCGCGCACTCGCCGACGGCGAATGTGAACCGGTGCCGCAGCCCTCCCAGCGGGAGTGGCGTTGCTGCGTGTCGAGGGCTGAACCATCACGACGAGGACTGGAGCCCCGCCAATGACCGGTACTGAGCGTGCGCTGTGGCTGCGGTTCACCATCTTCCTCGTGCCGCTGATGGTATCCAACATCCTGCAGGCGCTTTCGGGTACCATCAACTCCATCTTCATCGGCCAGATGATCGGGGTGGAGGCACTCGCCGCCACGGCGACCTTCTTTCCCATCATGTTCTTCCTGATGAGCTTCATCATCGGGCTCAGCGCTGGCGCAACCATCCTGATCGGCCAGGCCTGGGGCGCCGGAAACGTGCAGCGCGTCAAGGAGGTGACCGGCACCACGCTTACGGCGACACTGGCGCTGGGCATCCTCGTCGCGGTGGTCGGCGCAGTGTGGACGGACGAGATCATGGCGGTGCTCGGCGCGCCCGAGAACATCCGCGAGATGGCGGTCGGCTATGGGCGCATCGTGCTGATCGGCATGCCCGGCTTCTTCATCTTCCTCGTCATCACCTCGGTGCTGCGCGGCGTGGGCGATACGGTCACCCCGCTGTGGTCGCTGGTCCTGTCGATGATCGTCGGCGCGGTGCTGACCCCGGCCCTGATCCAGGGCTGGTTCGGGCTGCCGCGGATCGGCGTCAATGCCGCTGCCTGGGCGTTCATTGCCGGGTTCGTCACGGTGCTGGTCTTCCTGTTCTTCTACATGCGGGCGCGCAAGATGCCGCTGGCGCCGGACAAGGCGCTGCTGAAGGCGCTGAAGCCGGACTGGAAGCTGCTCGGACTGATCCTCAAGCTGGGGGTGCCGGCGGGGCTGCAGATGGTGATCTCGTCCATTGCCGGCATCGTCGTCGTCGGTCTCGTCAACCGCTTCGGCTCGCAGGCGACGGCCGCCTATGGCGCGCTCGGGCAGGTGATGAGCTATGTGCAGTTTCCGGCCATGTCGATCGGCATTGCGACGTCCATCCTCGGGGCGCAGGCGATCGGTGCGCGCCGTATCGATGAACTCGGGGCCATCACCCGCACGGCGCTGGTGCTCAACTTCATCATCACCGGCGGACTGGTGGTCCTCGCCTACCTGTTCAGCGAGAACCTGGTGCGGCTGTTCATCACCGATCCCGAGGTGGTCGAGCTCACCGAGAACCTGCTCTACGTGGTGCTGTGGAGCATCGTCTGCTTCGGCTGGGGCGTCTCGTTCTCCGGCATGATGCGGGCAAGCGGCATGGTCTATGCCCCCATGGTGCTGGCGCTGGCCTGCATCCTGCTGATCGAGATACCGGGCGCAGTCTGGCTGAGCGGGACCAGCCTCGGCCTCACCGGGATCTGGATCGCCTATGCGGCGAGCTTCACCGCCATGCTGATCCTTCAGGGTGGCTGGTACCATTTCGTGTGGAAGAAGAAGCCGATCGTGGCGCTGATCTAGCATCGCTGAACTCCGGGCGAGCAGCTTTGTCCGCCGGGTTGAGCCGTCGGTTGGAGAGAGGCAGAGCCCCGAGGCGGTGGCGCCTCGTGAGTGATTATTGTGTGAGACGACATCGCCTCGGGGCGCCGGTTTTTGGATACGCACGCCGGCCTGATCCGGCGGGACCCACGCAGGACAGCGACGTCCCCGTGC
>JAEZHZ010000051.1 GCA_023436745.1 Pseudomonadota bacterium
GCCCAGCAGGGCACGCGTCCTCTCCACGTCCGCCCACGCCTCCTCGGTTGCCGAGACGGTGCCAGCCATGGCGTCGGAGTGGCCCACGAACATCTTGGTTGCCGCGAGCACCACCAGGTCGGCACCGAGCTCCAGCGGCTTGTGGTACAGCGGCGTGGCCCAGCTGTTGTCGACGATCAGGCGCGCGCCATTGGCATGCGTTGATTCGGCTATGGCTGGGATGTCCTGGATCTCGAAGGTGAGTGAGCCGGGGCTCTCTGCCAGAACTGCTTTCGTGTTGGACTGCATAAGGGCGGAGATGCCGCCGCCGATTCGCGGGTCGTAATAGCGGGCGGTCACGCCCATCCGGCCGAGGAAGTTGTCTGCGAAGATCCGTCCCGGCTCATATGCGCTGTCCGAGATCAGGACATCGTCTCCGGCCTTGAGACAACTCATCAGCGCGATGTTTATGGCAGCGAGGCCCGAAGGAACAAGCTTGGTCCGGTATGCCCCTTCAAGGGCTGTGACGATGGCCTCGACGCTCTCCGTGGTAGGGTTGCCGGCGCGGCCGTAGAGGTATTTCTGCTGCTGGGAATCAAGGTCGGCCAGAGTTTTGAACAGAACTGTAGAGCCCCGATACACCGGCGTGTTCACGAAACCGAATTGGTCTTCCGGGTTTCGCCCGAAATGTGTCAGCAGTGTCTCCGGTGCAGCCGAGGCGGACATGCTGCTTTTTCGATCATTCATCGTGGGCTCGGTGCTCAATACAGTATCAGATGCTGCGGAGTGGTGAGTTTTGCGACAGAGTTGCTATCCGGATCAACGCTCCGCCCTTGACGCAAGGGTCATTAGCGGATTGCATGCTTACCAGCATCATGCCGCTCATCAAAGACGGCGGTGCCACCGGGGCCACAAGCACAGGCCGAAGAGCTCCGGGACACAAGGGTCAGGAAACAAAAGGCTAATCTATGAACAAATCGCTCGCAACGATCGCGGTCGCAGCCCTTGCTGGCTTCGGCGCGACGGCCGCTCACGCGGATACGCTCGATGACGTGAAGGCCAAGGGTTATGTGCAGTGTGGCGTGACCGGCGGTGTGCCCGGTTTCTCCGCCCCTGACGCGAACAACGTCTGGGCAGGCCTTGAAGTCGACTTCTGCCGCGCCGTTGCCGCGGCTGTCTTCAATGACGCCGAAGCGGTGCGCTACACGCCTCTCACCAGCCAGGAGCGCTTCGCCGCGCTCTCCGCGGGCGAGATCGACATTCTGTCGCGTACGACCACGTGGACGATGAGCCGCGATACCGACCTCGGGATCAGCTTCATCGGCACCATGTACTATGACGGCCAGGCCTTTATGGTCCGCGAGGCTGATGGCATCACGTCGGCCCTGGAGCTGTCCGGCGCCGCGATCTGTATCGAATCCGGTACCACCACCGAACTCAACGCCGCTGACTACTTCGCCGCCAACAACATGGAATTCAACACCGTGGTGTTTGTGGATCAGGACGAAGTGGTGAAGGCCTATGAGGACGGCCGCTGCGACGTCTATACGACTGACGGCTCGGCCCTGGCCGCCGAACGTTCGAAGTTTGCCAACCCGGACGAGCACGTGATCCTGCCTGAAATCATCTCCAAAGAGCCGCTTGGCCCCGTGGTGCGTCAGGGTGATGATCGCTGGTTCAAGATCAATCGCTGGGTCTACTTCGCACTGCTGGAAGCCGAGGAACTCGGCGTGAGCTCCACGAACGTCGACGAGATGCTGGGCTCCGACAACCCGGCTATCAAGCGTCTGCTGGGCGTTGAAGGCGAATTTGGCACGCCTGTCGGTCTGCCGAATGACTGGGCCTACCGTGTCATCAAGTTGGTGGGCAACTACGGTGAATCGTTCGATCGCAACGTCGGCCCCAGCACCGACATTGGTCTCGAACGCGGACTGAACGCGTTGTGGACTGACGGCGGCCTGCAGTACTCGGCCCCGATCCGCTAGGCCTCAACACCGGCGCCCCGCCCAAACGGGGCGCCGGTCCTATTTGAGTACTGGCGACCCCTGCCTTTGTTTGCGTGATACCCGGCCCATGCCGGCCTGCGCGGTGCCTGCCGCAGCAGTGACTTCGTATTCCGGGACGCGGGGCGGCGCCGTTCACAGCAAAGGAATGCATGAGCCATGGCCGTGCAAGGACATATGGCAGGGGCTCCGCCCCGGGCCTCATTGCTGAATGACCCGGTCTTTCGGGGTATCATCTACCAGGTACTGGTTGCGGCAGCGGTGGTGGCGTTTTTCGCCTGGATCGTCGTCAACACCGCCCAGAACCTTGCTGCACAGAACAAGACAACGGGGTTTGACTTCCTGTTTCGAACCGCCGGGTTCGACATCAGCTTCACCCTGTTCCCGTGGAGTCGCACTTCCTTCTACTGGGAGGCCTTTCTTGCGGGGCTGCTGAACACCCTGCTGGTGGCGGTGATCGGTATATTCTTCGCAACCATCCTGGGCTTCTCCCTCGGTATCGCGAGGCTCTCGTCCAACTGGCTGATCGCTCGGTTTGCCACGGTCTACGTCGAGACCATCCGCAACATTCCGCTGCTGCTGCAGCTCTTCTTCTGGTATTTCGCCGTTCTGAAGGCGATGCCGGCGGTGCGCCAGTCCTTCGAGCTGCCACTGGAAGTCTTCATCAATCAGCGCGGCGTGATGGTACCACGGCCGATGCCGGACCAGGAGTTCGCTATCGTTCTCGTGGCCATCGGCGTCTGCGTGGTCGCGGCCATCGGGCTTGGCGTATGGGCAACGCGGCAACGCACCCTGACAGGACGCTACCCACAGACCGTGGTGCTTGCGGGGCGTATCGCGAACGCCATCCTCACGCTCGGCCTCGGCGTGGTCGGTGCAGCGCTACTGCCTGGCGTCATTCCGGCGTTGTCCGCCACCCAACCGGTACTCTACCTGTGCGCAGCACTGTTGGCTGGGCTGTCGCTGACGCGGTTTGCTCCTTACGCCCGTGCCACGCTGTTTACCGTGTTCGGCGCGGTGGTCGTATCGGCGCTGCTGCACTCGATGTTTGCAGGATGGTCGCCGCTGCTGCTGGTCGCTGGCAGCCTGATTGCAGGCGTCGCGATCGGCTGGATCGTCCTCGATGCCGCCCGCGACCGGCCGAGCGAGCCCGGTTTTCCGTGGGCGCTCGTAGCCCTCATCGTCGTGGGGGTGCCGGCATTGGTGTACTGGGTCACTGGAGCAACGCTGGCCTTCGAAGTGCCGGTGCTGGAGCGGTTCAACTTTCGCGGCGGCTTGCAGCTACCGCCCGAGTTTGTTGCGCTCGCCTTTGGCCTCGTGATCTACACGGCGGCCTTCATCGCCGAGAACGTCCGCGGAGGCATTCGCGCGGTGAGCAGGGGGCAAACCGAAGCCGCGCAATCCCTGGGCCTCAAGGAAGGTGATCGGCTGCGGCTGGTGATCGTGCCGCAGGCGATGCGTGTGATCGTGCCGCCACTCACCAGCCAGTATCTCAACCTCACCAAGAACTCGTCCCTGGGAGCGGCGATCGGTTACCCTGAGCTGGTCAACGTATTCACCGGAACGACGCTGAACCAGACCGGCAAGGCCATTGAGGTGATTGCCCTTACCATGGCCGTGTATCTGACCATCTCGCTTGTCACATCGGCATTCATGAACTGGTATAATGGCCGCGTGGCCCTGGTGGAGCGCTGACATGGCCAAGGACCTTCTCTACGTCCGCGACGAGTTCGTCGAAGCGAGGCCAGCGCCGGGTCGCACAGGTGGCCTGCTCCTGTGGCTGCGGCAGAACCTGTTTGCGACGCCGACCGACACGCTGTTCACCATTGGGGGCCTGCTCTTCCTCCTGTGGGCCGTGCCACCGATCTTCAACTTCCTGCTCGGGGAGGCCGTGTTTCCGGGTGGCACGGTGGAAGATTGCCGTGCCGAAGGGGCAGGGGCCTGCTGGGCTTATATCTATGCCCGCTTCAACTTCTTCATCTACGGCTTCTACCCCATCGACCAGTACTGGCGGCCCAACATCGTCTTCGCGCTCGGCGCGGCGCTGATCATCCCGCTGCTGATCCCCTCGGCGCCATTCAAGCGCCTCAACGCGCTCCTGTTCTTCATCGCCTTCCCGGTGATCTCGTTCTACCTGCTGAATGGTGGCGTGTTCGGGCTCCGGCCCGTGCCCACCGAGCAGTGGGGCGGCCTCTTGGTCACGCTGATCATCTCACTCGTCGGCATCATCTGTTCCATCCCGTTGGGCATCCTGCTGGCGCTGGGGAGGCAATCGAAGCTGCCGATCATCAAGACCCTGTGCGTGATGTTCATCGAGCTGTGGCGCGCGGTGCCGCTGATCACCGTGCTGTTCATGGCCTCGATCATGCTGCCGTTGTTCATGCCCGCGGGCACAACCGTGGACAAGCTGCTACGAGCCTTGGTGGGTGTGACCCTGTTTGCGTCGGCTTACCTTGCCGAGGTGGTGCGTGGCGGGCTCCAGGCACTGCCGCGGGGGCAGTACGAGGCAGCCGCGGCGCTTGGGCTTGGCTACTGGAAGCGGACCTGGTTCATTATCCTTCCCCAGGCGCTCAAGCACGTTATCCCCGGCATCGTGAACACCTTCATAGCGTTGTTCAAGGACACCTCGCTGGTCTCCATCGTCGGCATCTTCGACCTGCTGAACACCGTACAGGCCGCGAGCTCCGATATAAACTGGTCCTCGCCGACACAGGCCATCACCGGCTATGTGTTCGCAGCGGCCGTGTTCTTCATGTTCTGTTTCGCCATGTCGCGCTACTCGCTCTGGATGGAGCGACGGCTTGATACTGGCCATAAGAGGTAAAGCAATGAGCCAGCTTGCAGCCAGCTCCACCGAGCAGGCGGTGAACACCGCCAGGATGACCGTGTCGGACACCGATGTCGCCATCGACGTTGTCGGGATGCACAAGTGGTATGGCGACTTCCACGTACTGCGAGACATCAATCTGCGGGTGATGCGGGGCGAACGTATCGTCATTGCCGGCCCCTCGGGCTCGGGCAAGTCCACGCTGATCCGTTGCATCAACCGGCTCGAGGAGCATCAGGAAGGCCAGATCATCGTCAATGGCACCGAACTCACTGCCGATCTCAAGCGCATAGACGAGGTGCGCCGGGAGGTGGGAATGGTGTTCCAGCACTTCAACCTCTTTCCCCACCTGACGATCCTGGAGAATCTTACGCTCGCCCCGATCTGGGTGCGTGGCATTCCCAAGGCGGAAGCCGAGGCGACTGCGATGCACTATCTGGAACGGGTGAAGATCCCTGAGCAGGCGAACAAGTACCCGGGCCAGTTGTCAGGGGGCCAGCAGCAGCGTGTGGCGATTGCACGCTCGCTCTGCATGCAGCCGCGCATAATGCTGTTCGACGAGCCGACCTCCGCTCTGGACCCCGAGATGGTCAAGGAAGTGCTCGAGGTGATGATCGCTCTCGCGGAAGACGGGATGACGATGATCTGCGTGACCCACGAGATGGGCTTTGCCCGCCAGGTTGCCAATCGCGTGATCTTTATGGATCAGGGGCAGATCATCGAACAGAACGAGCCGGAGGCCTTCTTCTCCAACCCACAACACGAGCGCACGAAGCTGTTCCTGAGCCAGATTCTGCACTGACGGGGTTATTCCCCCCATCACCCCCTGCCCAGCATGCCCAGGTGTGTGTGCTTGAACCCCGATGGGTACTTCAGGCCATACCCCAGGGCGCGATCGAACCCGATGTGTGCCGCGTGGATCAGGGCTACGTGTTGCAGCAGGTCATTGTGGAAGAAAAGACCCAGAAGGCCGACGACCGCGGGTACGATGAAGGTGTGCGCGAGATTGTAGAGTTGCGCTCCCACCTCGCGCCCCGCCGAATAGCCTGTGAAGGACAGGTCGGGAGCAAAAAAGAGAAGCGCGAACAGCCACCAGCTGCCGCCCAGGATGAAGTACAGCGTCGTCGCCACCACCAGGACGGCAGCACCTTCGCTGCGCAGGATTGTGCGTACGGCCCCCGTCACCGCATCCACGCTTCGATATTCGTCATCGCCCAGCCCTCTCGTTGATGCGAGCAGGGTAGGCGCGCGGTCGCTGCTGTGGAATTCACCAGAACAGAGGGTGTGATATTCGGAACTGAATGGGCGTCGTGGCGCGGGGCCTAGCCGGCGAGACCGTGGGCCTCGGTCAATTCCAGCAATGTCACTTCGGGGCGGGCTCCGATGTGGGAGATCACCTCGGAAGCGGCAAGGCAGCCGGTCTTGAGGGCCGACTCCAGGGTCTGCCCGCGGGCGATGCCAAGCAGGAAGCCGGACGCGAACAGGTCACCGGCGCCGGTTGCATCCACCACCTTGTCTACGGGGAATGCGGGGACGGAAACAATCTCGCCATTGTACACTGCCATGGCGCCCTCGGCCCCCATGGTGATGGCCGCGAGTTCGGCATCCTTGGCGATCTCGCGTACGGCTTCTCCGAGGTCGTCAGTCTCGTAGAGCGCCTTGAGTTCATGGATATTGGCAAAGACATAGTCGATGGTCTTGGACCGGATCAGGTCCAGAAATTCGGCGCGATAGCGATCGACGCAGAAGGGATCCGACAGGGTAAAGGCCGCCGCGCGCTCATGCTTGTGGGCGTAATGGGCCGCCAGCACGAACGCCTTCTTGGCTTCCACCGGGTCCCACAGGAAGCCTTCCATGTAGGTGATTGCGGAACTGCCGATCTCGTCCGGGCGGATGTCCTGTTCCGTCAACTGGTGGCACGCGCCCAGATAGGTGTTCATGGTGCGCTCGCCATCTTCCGAGAGAAAGATCATGGAGCGGGCGGTCAGGGCGCCATTCTTGAGCCGGGACGTGGAGTAATGGACCCCGATGTCGTTGAGATCGTTCTCGAAGACGTCACCCAGGAGGTCATCTGCAACCTTGCCGACGAAGGCAGCGCGTCCGCCTAGGGAGGCGACACCGGCAGCCGTGTTGGCAGCGCTGCCACCTGAAATCTGCCGCCGCGTCAGCGGCATCTTGGCGTAAAGCTCCTCCGCCCGCTCGGTATCGATGAGGTGCATGATACCTTCGGTCATGCCTTCGCGCTCAATGAAGCCAGGCTCGACGGGAGCGATGATATCGACGATCGCATTGCCGATGGTCAGCACGTCGAAGCGGGTCTGGGTCATGTCGGGGCTCCGTGTCCGCTCTGGTAGCGCGCTGGCGGGCGCGGTGAAAACGTGGTGCCGGCAGCAGGGTTCGAACCCGCGACCCCCTGATTACAAATCAGGTGCTCTACCAACTGAGCTATACCGGCACTGCGATGGCGTTTAGCATCGCTTTGCGGCGGGCGGCAACAGGGATTGACGCGCTCTCGTCCAAACTTCTGCCTATGGTGTGGAAACTTTTATTCTTCGCGACGCTGCCAGGGCGCATGCTCAAGACTATGG
>JAEZHZ010000110.1 GCA_023436745.1 Pseudomonadota bacterium
ATCGCGGCAAGCGCTCCATCACCCTCGACATCGCGACGCCCGAGGGCCAGCGCGTCGTGCGCGAACTGGTCCGGCACTGCGACATCGTCATCGAGAACTTCAAGGTCGACACGCTCGACCGCTACGGCCTCGGCTACGAGGACCTCAAGGCGATCAAACCGGACATCATCTATTGTTCGGTGACCGGTTTCGGCCAGACCGGCCCGCGCCGCGACCAGCCGGCCTATGACTTCATGATCCAGGCCATGGGCGGGCTGATGAGCGTCACCGGCGAGCCGGACGGCGCGCCGGGCGGAGGTCCGGAAAAGGTCGGCGTACCCATCGTCGACATCATGACGGGCATGTATGCCGCCATTGCGACGCTCGGGGCGCTGGCCCGCCCGTCCGTGACCGGCGCCGGCGATCACGTCGACATCGCGATGCTCGACGTGCAGGTCGGCTTCCTTGCCAACCAGGCGATGAACTACCTTGTTTCCGGCATCCCGCCCCGCCGCGCCGGCAACGCCCATCCCAACATCCAGCCGCAGGACGTGTTCCCCTGCCGGGACGGTCATCTGGTGCTGGTGGTCGGCAATGACGGGCAGTTCGCGCGGTTCTGCGAGGTGATCGGGCAACCTGGCCTCGCCGCCGACCCGCGCTTTGCCGCCAATGCGGACCGGGTCCGCAACCGGCTGGTCCTGAGCGAGATCATCACCACCGCCTTCGCGGAGGCGGACATGACCGACTGGCTTGCCCGGCTCGACGCCGCCGGTGTGCCGTGCGGGCCGATCAACACCATCCCGCGCGTGTTCGAGGACGAACAGGTCCGCCACCGCGGCATGAAGATGCAGATGGATCACCCGCTTGCCGGAACGGTCGATCTCGTCGCGAGCCCGATGCGGTTCCGCGATGCGTCGCTGCGGCGGGACCGCCATCCCCCCCTTCTGGGCGAGCACACGGCCGAGGTCCTCGCCGAGTTCGCCATCCAACCGCCAGCCGATATCGGTGGCTCCCCTCACGCCTGACCGGAGCAGCGCCCATGTCGCGTATTCCCATTCTCACGCCTGACAACATGACGCCGGAACAGCGCCGCATCCACGATGCGGTGGTTTCCGGCCCACGCGGCATGCTGGTCGGCCCGCTGCGCGCCGCCCTGCACCGGCCCGAGCTTGCCGACAAGTGGCAGCAGTTCGGCGAACTGCTCCGGTATCGCACCAGCCTGCCGCCCCGGCTCAGCGAACTGGCCATCCTCGTGACCGCCCGGCACTGGGACAGCCAGGTCGAGTGGCACCTGCACGAGCGGGACGCCATCAGGGCCAATCTCGAAGCGCCGATCATGGAGGCCGTCCGCAAGGGCGAGCGCCCCGCCGGCATGGACGAGGAAACCGCGGCCGTTCACGATTTTGCCGTCGAGCTCCTGCGTGACCGGTTCGTCTCGGCGCCGACCTACAAGCTGGTGCTGGACCGCTGGGACGTGGTGGGCGTGGTCGAGCTCACCGCCGTGATCGGCTACTACTCGATGGTCGCCATGACCCTCAATGCCCATGAGCTGCCGCTGCCCGACGGTGTTGTGCCGCCGCTCGAGGTCAGGCGGTGACGGCTCGGGTACACATTCCGGCAAGCCGCGCGCCCGCCACTCCGCCATGGGCCGGCGCCTGTGACTGCCACACCCATGTCTTCGGACCGGAGACGGATTATCCTGCCGCGTTCCCGCCGACCTATCCGCTGCCCGATGCCGATGCCGCGCGCCACCGCCGCATGCTGGCCGAAACCGGGCTCACCCGCGCGGTCCTCGTGCAGCCAGCGCCCTATGGCGACGACTGCCGGGCGCTGATCGATGCGATTGCTGGCTCCCCGGAAACCCTGCGCGGCATCGGCACTGCCTTCGCCGGCGCCAGCCCCGATCGGCTGCGGGCGCTCAGGTCAGCAGGCGTCGTCGGCCTCCGCTTCGTTCATCTCGAGCTTGCCGGCGGCCAGACCCGCTTCCCTGGCGCCGCGGGTTTCGAAGACCTTCGAGCCCTCGCCCCGCTCATGGCGGAGGTGGGCCTCCACGCCCAGCTCTGGTGCGATGCATCGACTTTCGCGGCCCACCGCGACGAGCTGGTGGGCATGGGCCTGCCGATCGTCCTCGAGCACATGGGCCGTTTCAACATCGCCGAGGGCACCGGTGGCGCCGCGTTCAGGGCGATCCTCGCCGCCCTTTCTGCCGGCGAGATCTGGGTGAAGCTCGCGCTCTGCCGGGCATCCACGCAGTTTCCGGACTATGAGGACCTTCGGCCCTTCCACGCGGCGCTGGTGGCCGCCAATCCGGAGCGGGTCCTGTGGGCCTCGGACTGGCCGCATGTCCGCCTTGACGAGACCCGCCCCGATGTCGGGCACCTGCTGGACCTCTTCATGGGCTGGACGGCCGAGCCGGCGATTGCGCGCCGGATCCTCGTCGACAATTCCGCCTGGCTCTACCACTTCCCCACACCTGCCTGATCCAAGGACGAAAGCCCATGACGGCCCTTCAGCTCACCATCGCCGATGGCGTTGCCCTGGTCACGCTCGACCGGCAGCCGGTCAATGCCCTCACCATCGCCCTCTATGGCGAGATCGCCGAGCTGTTCGAGAGCTTTGCCGGCCGCCAGGACGTGAACTGCGCTGTCCTCGCCGCCGCCGGAACCAGGGCGTTCTGCGCCGGGCTCGACCTTCATGAGTTCCTTGCGGCTTCCGCCGATGACGACGAAGAGCGTGCCGCCATCGTGCGCCGCTGCTTCGCCGCCGTCCGCCACTGCGCCGTGCCGGTCATCGCTGCGGTCAATGGCCCCGCGCTCGGCGCCGGCTGCGTGCTGGCGTCGGTGGCGGACATTCGGCTCGCCAGTCCCAATGCGCGTTTCAGCCTGCCCGAGATCAATGTCGGGCGCTGCGGGGGCACGGCGCATTTGGGCCGGCACCTGCCGCAGGGCGTGCTCCGTCACATGGTGTTCACGGGCCTGCCGCTCAGCGTCGAGGACGCCCACCGGTTCGGTTTCGTGCAGGAGATCGTCGGGCAGGAGAGCCTGCTCCCGCGCGCCATGGAACTCGCCGCCCTGATCGCCGGGAAAGCCCCCTTGGGCCTGCGTCTTGGCAAGGAGTCGATGAATGCCGCCGAGTTCCTGCCGGTCGAGGAAGGCTATGCGGGCGAGCAGGTCTACAGCACCCGCCTGATGCGCACCGAGGATGCGCGCGAAGCAACCCGCGCTGTCGTCGAGAAGCGCGCGCCGGTGTGGAGCGGCCGCTGATGACTGACCCGGTCCAGCTGCGCTTTGAGGACGAGGTCGCGGTTATCGTCATCGACAATCCGCCGGTCAACGCCGGCTCCCGCGCCGTTCGGCAGGCATTGCTCGACCGCATAGGGGAAGTGGCGGACAGCACCGCGCGCGCCGCGGTCATCATCGGCGCCGGCAGGACCTTCGTTGCCGGCTCCGACATCCGCGAGTTCGGCGCACCGCTCGAGGAGCCGCAGCTCCCCGCCGTGATCGCTGCCATCGAGGCGCTGCCCGTGCCTGTTGTCGCTGCCATCCATGGTGCGGCGCTGGGTGGCGGGTTCGAACTGGCGCTGGGCTGCGATGCGCGGGTCGCGACGCCCGATGCCGTGGTGGGGCTTCCGGAAGTGAAACTCGGCATGGTCCCAGGCGCCGGCGGCACGCAGCGGCTGGTCCGGCTGGTCGACGTCGCCACCGCGATAGAACTCGTGTGCAGCGGCAGGCGCGTGCCCGCAGCGGAAGCGCTCGAACTGGGCCTCATCGATCGGCTGGCGGGCGAGGATCTGTTGCAGTGGGCCATCGACCATGCCCGTTCGCTGGGCACGGCAAAGCGCCGGCTCGGCGAACTGCCGGTAAAGTCCGCCAGCCCGGAAGCGGTGGTCGCGGCGGCCGACAGGGCGGCGCGGCGCGGCCGCCAGCGCCCCAACGTCCACGCCGCGATCCGCCTGCTGCGCAGCGCCGACAGCGCCGCGTTCGCCACCATGCTGGCCGAGGAGCGCGGGGTGTTCCAGGAGCTGCGCATGGGCCCGGAGGCCGCCGCCCTGCGCCACCTGTTCTTTGCGGAACGCGAAGCCGGCCGCGTCGACGGGCTGAAGGAGATTTCCCCCCTGCCGGTGCGGACCGTCGGCGTGGTGGGCGCCGGCACCATGGGCGCGGCCATCGCCGTCTGCCTGCTCAATGCCGGCCTTGCCGTTCGCCTCGTCGAGCAGGACGACGAGGCGCTGGCACGCGGCGTCGGGCGCGTCGAGACGACTTTGGCCGCCGACCTCGCGAGTGGACGCTCCAGTGCGGCCGAACATGCCGCGCGGCGTGCCGCCCTTCAGGGCACCGTCGAACTGGGTGACCTTGCCGATTGCGACCTCATCATCGAAGCGGCGTTCGAAGACCTCGCGGTCAAGAAGGACCTGTTCGTGCGCCTCGACCGGGTCGCCCGCGCTGACGCCGTTCTTGCCACCAACACATCCTATCTCGATATCGCTGCCATCGCCGCGGCGACTGCCCGCCCGGAGGCGGTGCTGGGGCTGCATTTCTTCAGCCCGGCCAATGTCATGAAGCTGCTCGAAGTGGTGCGGACGCCGGCGACCTCGGATCTCGCCCTCGCGACGGGCCTGAAGCTCGGCCGCCAGATCGGCAAGATCGCCGTGGTCTCGGGGCTCGGCGAAGGCTTCATCGGCAACCGCATCTATTCCGCCTATCGCCGCCAGTGCGAGTTCATGGTGGAGGAGGGTGCTGCCCCCGAGGCGGTTGATGCGGCGCTGGAAGCGTTCGGCTTCGCCATGGGGCCCTTCGCGGTGTCCGACCTCTCCGGCCTCGACATCGCCTGGAAGACCCGGCAGCGCCTTGCCGCGACGCGCGACAGCCGCGAGCGCTACGTGACCATCCCGGACCGGCTGTGCGAAGCCGGCCGGCTCGGCCGCAAGACCGGTGCGGGCTGGTACCGCTATGACAGCGATGGCCGCCGCCACCCCGATCTCGCCGTTTCCGAGATCATTGCCGCAAGTTCAGCGGTTCCGCGGCGCACGATCGGTGCAGACGAGATCCAGAGGCGTGCCCTCGCCGCCATCGTGAACGAGGCGCAACTGGTGCTGGAGGACGGCATCGCCCAGCGTCCGGGCGACATCGATGTCGTCATGGTGCACGGATACGGCTTTCCGGCCTGGGAGGGCGGTCCGCTCTACTGGCATGCGCGCCAGCCAGCCGATGTCACCGCAGCGGCGCTCGAGGAGATCGCGGCCGCGTCCGGTTTCGGTTTCCGCCGTCCGTCTAGCGCAGCTTGACGTCGATGCGGACGACGTCGCCGCGATAGACGCCCTCGGCCACCAGTACCGCGGTGCCGGTCTGGTCGACGGCCCGCCGGTAGACGAAGGCGACCGGGGCATTGATGGCGATATCCAGTGCCTTCGCCATTTCCATGTCGGCACTGCGGATGGTCAGGGTCTGCTGGGCATCGACGATCTCGACGCCGGGCACGTCCGAGATCAGCCGCAGGGCGGTCTTGGTCTCGAGATCGTTGCGGGTGATCCTGTCCGACAGGCGCTCGTCGATATAGAGCTCAGTCAGCAGGAACGGCTTGCCCTCGCGCCAGTGGCGGCGGTTGAGATGGCGGTATTTCGGGGCAACCTTGCCGATCATGTAGGGCAGGTCGGGCAGGTCGCGGTCGCGATGATCGTTGAGGATCTCGATGCGGGCGTCATGGCTGGGCCGCAGCAGGCCCGACCAGTCCGTCGGCACCGCGCACGACAGTTCTTCCTGCGGACGGCTGCGCACGAAGGTGCCCTTGGCGCGGAAGCGCTCGATGAGCCCCTCGTCCTCGAGCTGGTCCAGCGCCTGGCGGATGGTCGCCCGGGCGACGCCGCATTCGAGCGCCAGTTCGTCCACAGTCGGAATCTGGCTGCCGATGGCCCATTGCCCGGATTCGATGCGGCTCCGGAACAGCGTCGCCAGCTGGATATAGCGAGCAACGGCACTCTTGCCGAAATCCACGTTGGCGCTGGCTGGCTTGGTGTTCACGGCATGCTCTCGGGAAGGGGCTCGATGGGGCCAATCTAGGGTGCGGGCACGCCAGTTACAACCAATAGGCTGGGTTTAGGACATAACGTGGCGGTGCTGCCGGGGCAGGGAGGGTCCGGGTCGCCGCGACCCGGACCTCGCACTCAGGCTTCCTTGAAGGCCTGTTCGCGTCCCTTGCGGATGGCGGGCAGGGCAACCGCGATGATCGCGGCGGCGGCCAGCACCAGCAGCACGGCAGAGATCGGCCGCTCGACGAAGATCATCGGATCGCCGCGCGACACCAGCATGGCCCGCCGGATGTTCTCTTCCAGCATCGGCCCCACCACGAAACCCAGCAGCAGCGGTGCCGGCTCGCAGTCGAGCTTGACCAGCACGTAGCCGACCACGGCGAAGATCGCCATGAGCGTCACGTCGAAGCTGGCGTTGTTGACGCTGAACACACCCACCGCGCAGAACACGACGATGGCTGGGAACAGGTAGTGGTACGGCACGCTGAGCAGCTTCACCCAGATGCCGACGAGCGGCAGGTTCAGCACCACCAGCATGAGGTTGCCGAGCCACATCGACACGATCAGCCCCCAGAACAGCACCGGCTGCTCGGTGACGACGTTGGGGCCGGGCGTGATGCCCTGGATGATCAGCGCACCGATCATCAGCGCCATGACGGGGTTCGAGGGAATGCCGAGGGTCAGCATCGGGATGAACGAGGTCTGGGCGCCCGCATTGTTGGCGCTCTCGGGGCCGGCCACGCCGGCAAGCGCGCCCTTGCCGAAGGTCTCCGGCTGCCGGGAGACCTTCTTCTCGAGCGCATAGGAGGCAAACGAGGAGAGCATCGCCCCGCCGCCCGGCAGGATGCCGAGGATCGAGCCGAGGGCCGTGCCACGGACAACGGGCGCGGCCATCTCGCGCAGGTCCGCGCGGCTCGGAAACAGGTTCCTGATCTTGGTGGACAGCACCGAGCGCGAACTCTCGTCCTCGAGATTGCGGATGACTTCGGCGATGCCGAACATGCCCATGACGATGGCGATGAACTCGTAGCCGTCGATCAGTTCGACCAGCCCCAGGGTGAAGCGCTGGGCGCCGGTATAGATGTCCTGCCCGCCGAGGCCGAGCAGCAGGCCGACGAACATCATCGCGAAGGCCTTGAGCAGCGATCCCGAGGCCAGCGCGATCGATGCCACCAGCCCGAGCGCCATCAGCGAGGTATATTCGGCCGGCCCGAACGTCAGCGCCACGGCGGCGAGGGGCGGTGCGAACAGTGCCAGCAGCAGGGTCGCGACCGTGCCGGCGAAGAACGAGCCGATGGCCGCCGTCGCCAGCGCCACGCCGGCCCTGCCGTTGCGCGCCATCTGGTAGCCGTCGACCGCCGTCACCACCGATGAGCTTTCACCCGGCAGGTTGATCAGGATGGCGGTGGTCGAGCCGCCATACTGGGCGCCGTAGTAGATGCCCGACAGCATGATCAGGGCGCCCACCGGCGGCAGGCCGAACGTCACCGGCAGCAGCATTGCGATGGTTGCGACGGTCCCGATGCCGGGAAGCACGCCGATCAGCGTGCCCAGCAGCACTCCGGCGAAGCAGTAGAACAGGTTGTCGAGCGAGAAGGCCGCCGAGAAGCCGACCGACAGGTTGGCGAGCAGGTCGAAGGTCATGGCTCAGTATCCCCCCAGCCAGGGCCCGATCACACTGAGCGGCAAGCCGAGCCCCCAGATGAACGCGACCATGCAGAACAGTGCGAGTGCGGCGGCAAGGATGACGCTCGGAACGGGCCGCGCGCGCCTGCTGCCGAGACAGGTGACGAGCACCATCGCGAAGACAGTCGGCACGAGGCCTGCTCCGCGGGTGCAGAAGGCAAAGATCAGCAGCGCCGCGACCACGGCGACAAGACCCCGCAGGGGTACGGCCGTTATCGGGCCGGCGCCACGCAGCAATCCCCGCACCAGCACTGCCAGGCCGAACGCGATCAGCACGACCGACAGCAGCATGGGCAGGTAGCCGGGGCCCATCGAGCGCGTCGTGCCCATGCTCAGGTTCATGGACTGGGCCGTGAACCACACCCCCACACCGGCAAAGATCGCGCCCGAAAGGACGTCCTTGTCGCTCAATCTGCTCCAGCCGTTCATCGGATACTCTCGTGGATCTGAAGCCGGCGCACGAAGCCATCGATGGCCCGGGCGACTTCGTCTGGTTGTTCCGGCAGGAGCGCGTGCCCTGCATTCTCGATGGTGACCGTCGTCACCCGTTCGCCGATCTCGTTGCGCAGTTCCATGGCATTGGCGGCCGGCGCAATGGCGTCCCCGGCCGCGTGCACGTCGAGGATCGGCACCGCTCCTCCGGCATCCCACCATTTGGCGCGGTCGCTGCGGCTGGCCGCGGCGCGCTGGCCCGCAACAAGCGAGGGGTACCACCCGTCGAGCCAGGCACGGGCGTCATTGCCCGCGGCGAAATAGGCGCGCTGCAGGTGCGCGAGGCGCTCGTGGTCGCTGAGTGCAAGGTCGTGGCTGCCGTCGATGGAGGGCTTGATTCCGGCAGGGATCACCCGCTGTGCCGCTGCCAGAAGGACCACGCCGACGACGCGCTCCGGGGCCAGTACGGCCGCCATGCGGGCGACCCAGTTGCCGAAGGCGTACCCCACCGTGACCTGCCGGCTGCCGTCCTGCGGCGCCGCGGCGAGCAGGTGGCGCGCCAGTGTTTCGAGATCGGCGCCGGCGAGGTCTTCGCCCGCCAGCATGCCGTAGGGTTCGGGCGCCAGCACCGTGTGGCCGAGCGCCCTGAGGTTCGAGGCGACGACTGAAAAGTCGCCCGCGCCCCGACCCAGGGAAGGTGCGAGAAGCAGGGTCATCCCCTGCTTCGTCGCGGTTTCGTGGTCGGACACGTCCTATTCTTCCGTGATGCCGGCTGTCTCGATGATGTCGCCGAAATAGGCGAAATCAACGGCGAGGCTGTCGGCGAAGGTGCGCGGATCCTGGAAGTCCGGGTCCACGCCCACGGAGGCCAGCCGCTCGACGAAGGCCGGATCGGCGTAGAGCTGGCTGATGGACATGCTCAGCTTCTCGACGATCTCCGGCGGGGTGCCCTTGGGTGCGAACAGCCCGGTCCAGCCGGCGCTGCGCATCTGGGTGAAGCCGGCTTCCACCATGGTGGGCACGTCCGGCAGGCCCGGAATGCGCTCGTTGCCGAAGACGGCGAGCCCGCGCAGCGCACCGGCCTCGGCCTGGCTGATCACCACGGTGTCGATCATCATCTGCACGGTGCCGGACAGCAGGCCCGTCATCGCCGGGCCGGCGCCGCCATAGGGAATGTGCTGGATGTCGACGCCCGCGGCTTCCTTGAAGATCTCGGTGAGGATCTGCGGGGTGGAGCCATTGCCCGAGGATGCGTAGTTGAGCGTACCCGGATTGGCCTTGGCGTAGGCGATGAACTCCTCGAGGGTCTCCGCCGGAACCGAAGGATGCACCGCCAGCAGGCGGGTCGAGTCGGCGATCTTTGCCACCGGCACCAGATCGGCGTTCGGATCGAAGTCGAGTTCCCGAAGGTGCGGCACGACGGCGAAGATGCTGTTGGCGCCGATCAGCAGCGTGTAGCCATCGGGGGTTGCACGGGCAACCTGCCCGGCGCCGATGGTGCCCGAGGCGCCACCCTGGTTGTCCACCACGATGGACGCGCCGAGTGACTGGGTCAGTGCCTCGCTGAGCACGCGGCCCACCGCATCGGCGGTGCCACCGGCCGGATAGGCCACCACCAGCCGAATCGGCTGATTGGGGTAATCCTGTGCCTGAACCGGCGCCGACATGAGCAGCGCCGACAGCGCTGCCAGCCCTCCCGCTGCGACAAGTTTCTTCAAAGCCATGCTGGTCCTCCCAAGTAAAACATAATAGGCTATTTTTATGACCTATAGGTCGTTCCGCCGGGTGCGTCTAGTCATTGGCGGGAAATTTTGGTCCCCGCAGAGTCGGGCCGTGGCGGGGTACTGTCGCGCTCGCGACTGGCAGGGCAAGTTTTGAGATCAGGAGTCTTTCGGTGGCCGAAGCATTCATCTGCGCCTACAGGCGCACCCCCATTGGCCGGTTTGGCGGAGCGCTGGCGTCCGTCCGGCCCGACGACCTGGGGGCGGTGCCACTCAGGGCCCTGATGGCGGAGCACGGGGGCGTCGACTGGGACGCGGTTGACGACGTCGTCTTCGGCAATGCCAATCAGGCGGGCGAGGACAATCGCAACGTCGCCCGCATGAGCCAGCTTCTCGCCGGCCTCCCCGTGGGCGTGACCGGCACCACCATCAACCGGCTCTGCGGCTCCGGCATGGATGCGGTGGTCGTGGCAGCGCGGGCGATCCGGTCGGGTGAAGCCGAGCTGGTCATCGCCGGCGGCACGGAATCGATGTCGCGCGCGCCCTTCGTCATGCCGAAGGCCGAGACCGCCTTCTCCCGCAGCGCCGAGATCCACGACACCACCATCGGCTGGCGCTTCGTCAATCCCGCGATGGAGGCACGCTACGGCGTCGACTCCATGCCGCAGACCGGCGAGAACGTTGCCCGTGAGTTCGGCGTCTCCCGTCAGGCGCAGGACCGCTTCGCCGTGCGCAGTCAGGACCGGGCGATTGCCGCGCAGGGCAACGGCCGTCTGGCCAGCGAGATTGTGCCCGTCACTATCGCGCAGAAAAAGGGCGATCCGGTCGTCGTTTCCACCGACGAGCACCCGCGGGCCGGCACCACCGTCGAGACGCTGGCAAGGCTCAGGCCGCTGTTTGCCGATGGCACGGTGACCGCCGGCAATGCCTCGGGCGTCAACGACGGGGCGGCCGCCCTGATCATCGCCTCGGAAGCCGCCGCCCGCAGGCACGGCCTCACGCCTGTTGCCCGCATCCTGGGCGGTGCCACCGCCGGGGTGCCGCCGCGTATCATGGGCATGGGTCCGGCTCCGGCCGCGGCGAAGCTCCTCGCGCGGCTCGGCTTCAGCGAGGCCGACATGGACGTGGTCGAACTCAACGAGGCCTTCGCCAGTCAAGGCATAGCCGTGCTGCGCGAGCTCGGCATCGCCGAGGACGATCCGCGGGTCAATCCGAATGGCGGCGCCATCGCCCTCGGGCATCCGCTCGGCATGAGCGGTGCCCGCATCACGGGCACCGCCGCCCTCGAACTCGCCCTCACCGGCGGCCGCCGCGCCCTCGCCACCATGTGCATCGGCGTCGGCCAGGGCATCGCCCTCGCGCTCGAGCGGGTGTGAGTGCGATGCCGGTTCATCGCCGTTTCGGTTGTCGGAATTGCTCGCCTGCGACGTTGACGCCCCACTTTTCCCCACCGTGTTCTTTCGGTGCGCAGGGATGGATGCGCCACGAGCGGAGGAGAAAACGACGTGAGACAAAGAGTGAGCCGGGCTGCCTTGGCGGGGATCATTTCACTACCGGTGCTGGCGGGTATCGCCCCTGCGATACTCGCCATCGAGATTGCCGGGCAGGACGCCCCAAGCTGGTGTTCGGGGCTGGCAGCGTTTGACTATCCCGATCTGAACATTGCCGCTGCGGACTTGCGACTGGATGAGGTCAGTGGGGAAACGGCACTGCCGGCACACTGCGTTCTGACCGGATATCTCGAGGAGCGGACCGGTGTGGACGGTGTCGCGTTCGCCACCGGTTTCGAGCTGCGCCTGCCGATCAGCTGGAACGAGAGCTTCTTCTTCCAGGGCGGAGGCGGTACCGATGGGTCGATCCGTCCTGCCGTTGGAGCGACCACCCCGGGAGAGCCGCTGGCGCTCGAGGCTGGCTACGCCGTGGTCAGCACGGACGCGGGGCACACCGGCAAGGACGGGCGCGATGCCTCCTTCGGCATGGATCCCAAGGCGCGGGTCGACTGGGGCTACAATTCGGTCGATCTCGTGACGACGGTGTCGAAGGCGCTCATCCAGCACGCCTATGGCCAATGGCCACGCTATTCCTACTTTGCCGGCGTATCGAACGGGGGCCGCCAGGCGTTGACCGCTGCGCAGCGGTACCCGAACCACTTCGACGGTATACTGGCCGGTGCGCCCATCATCTCGCAGTCGCGCGGTCATACCGCCACCGCCTGGGACCTCGCTGCCATGGCGGAGATCGCGCCTAGGGATGTCGAGGGGCGGCCGCTGCTGAGCGGGGCCTACAGCCAGGCGGATACGGAGCTGATCTTTGCCGACATGATCAGGCAGTGCGACGCTCTCGACGGCCTGGAAGACGGCATCGTCGACGCACCCCTGCTGTGTGGCTACGACCCTGCCGGTCTGGTCTGCACGGGCGAGAAGGACGACAGCTGCATCACGGCCGGTCAGGCCGACGCGTTCGTCAAGGTTCACCAGGGTGCGCGGAATGCCTCCGGAGAACAGCTCTATGCCGGCTTTCCCTATGATCCCGGCTCGGACTTCCGCAACTGGAAGCTCGGGACGGCAGAGGCGTGGCCCAACAACAACCCTCGCGCCACGAACACCTCCATCCGCTACGTGTTCATGACCCCACCAGATCCCGGCTTCGACTCGTTTGCGTTCGATTTCGAGAAGGACCCGGCAAGGCTCGCCGCCTCGGCGGAGTTCACCAGTGCCAAGACCCCGAACATGGACGCTTTCCGCTTCGCCGGCGGCAAGGCGATCATCTATCACGGCACCGGCGATCAGGGTGTCTCCGCTCTCGACACCGTGGATTGGTACGACTCACTGATGGACCGCTATGGCGGTGCCGACAACACGCAGGACTTCGCCCGGCTGTACCTGCTGGCGGGCCTCGGCCATGGCATCAGCGGTACGGGACCCAACAGGTTCAACGGCTTTGCCGCGCTGGTGGACTGGGTGGAGGAGGGGGTCGAACCCGGCCACCTGACGGTCAGTGGCGGGGAGCCGGTGCGCGATCGGCCGCTCTGCGCCTATCCGGCGACGATCCGGTACGATTCCGCCACCGCCGCGTTCACCTGCATCTAGGCGCTTCGTTGCGTTCCCGGCTTCAGTGAAGCCGGGAACCATTCGGTCGTGCGAGCCGCTACTCGGCGATTGCGTCGAAGGCGGCGGCCATGCGGTCGCGGGCCTTGCCCGGCAGGGTGACGGCCCTGGCCGCCTCGAGATTGGTGGGCTCGCCCACCACGACGGCCGCGACCATGCCCATGCCGAGATGCGGCGCACACTTGATGCCGTAGACGCCCTCCTCGGTGAAGGTCACCGAGACCTCCTTGCCCATGGCGCCCTTGAAGGGCTCCGCGCCCGCCGGCATCATCTCCTTGATGCTCTCGGCGTTGTGCCCCTTGTCGGTCGCGAGGAAGGTCACCGTGTCGCCGGGGGCGATCTCGATCAGCGCCGGCTCGAAGACCATGGTGCCGTCGGCGCCCTTGTTCAGCATGTGCACTTCGAAGTTGGCGGCAATGGCCGGCGTTGCACCGATGAGCAGTGCGGCGGCAACGGCGGCAATCCCGAGGGTCTTCATGGTCGTCTCCTTGGTCGGGTCGCACCAGTGCGCCCGTCTGGCAGGGCTTGTGCACCATCACCGGCGCCGGGGCCTTGATCCGGGTCAAACCGCGGCGCCACTCACGACGAGGGGGCCGGACGCGTTGCCGCAGGCAGGTGCTCAGGCCGGCGGCATCGCCGGGGTGATGCAGAAGGGGCTGCCGGGCACGGTGAGCAGCAGGCCGAGCACGCCCGCGCCCACCAGCATGGCGCCGGCCGCGAGCCGCCCAGGCCGCCGGCGCCTGCCGGTGGCCCTGAGCAGGGCCATCGTGGTGATCACCACCGCAGGTATGGTGCCGATCCCGAACGAGAGCATCAGCAGGGCGCCCAGCATCGGATCGCCCGTCAGCAGCGAGTTGAAGATCGCGGCATAGACCATCGCGCAGGGCGTCAGGCCCCAGATCAGCCCGGCGACCAGCGCCGCCTCCGGCCCGGCCGCGGAAGCTGCGGTGCGATAGCGGGCAAGCCCCCCGGCAAGCGGCGCCAGCAGCCGGTCGGCCCCGGCGATCGCGGGCACCAGCCCGGCGGTTGCAAGGCCCATCCAGATGATGACCAGCGCCGCCACCCACTGCATCGCCTGGTGCAGCAGCG
>JAEZHZ010000128.1 GCA_023436745.1 Pseudomonadota bacterium
CTCGCGGGCCTCGCCTTCGAGATCGACGGTCTCGCGCTCGATGCGCATCTCAAGGTTGCCGCCCAGCTGGATGTCGGTGCCGCGGCCCGCCATGTTGGTGGCGATGGTGATGGCGCCTGGCAGGCCCGCATCGGCGACGATGAAGGCTTCCTGCTCGTGGTGGCGCGCGTTCAGCACGTTCATCTGCCCGACGTTCTTCTTGCGCAGGAGTTCCGCAAGCATCTCGGACTTCTCGATCGAGGTGGTGCCGACCAGCACCGGCTGCCCGCGCTCCTGGCACTCCTTGATCAGGTCGGCGATGGCGTCGAACTTCTCCTCGGCGGTGCGGTAGATGGCGTCTTCGTCATCCTTGCGCTGGATGGGCAGGTTGGTCGGGATGGTGACCACTTCGAGCCCGTAGATGTCGCCGAATTCCTCGGCCTCGGTGGCCGCGGTGCCGGTCATGCCGGCCAGCTTCTTGTAGAGGCGGAAATAGTTCTGGAAGGTGATCGAGGCGAGCGTCTGGTTCTCGGGCTGGATCTTGACGTGTTCCTTGGCCTCGAGTGCCTGGTGCAGGCCCTCGGAATAGCGCCGGCCCGGCATCATGCGGCCGCTGAACTCGTCGATGATCACCACTTCGTCATTGCGGACGATGTAGTCCTTGTCCTTGCGGAACAGCCGGTGGGCGCGCAGGGCGGAATTGAGGTGATGGACGAGGGCGACGTTCTCGACGTCATAGAGGGAGCTGCTCTTGAGCAGGCCCTCTTCGGCCAGCCGCTCCTCCAGCTTCTCGATGCCCTGATCGGTGAAGGTCGCGGCGCGGTGCTTCTCGTCGACCTCGTAGTCTCCCTCGCCGACGATCGACATCAGCTGGTCGATGCGGACATAGAGATCGGAACGGTCCTCGGAGGGGCCCGAGATGATCAGCGGCGTACGGGCCTCGTCGATCAGGATCGAGTCCACCTCGTCGACGATTGCGTAGTGGTGGCCGCGCTGGACCATCTGGGCGCGGCTGTACTTCATGTTGTCGCGCAGATAGTCGAAGCCGAACTCGTTGTTGGTGCCGTAGGTGATGTCGGCTTCATAGGCGGCCTTGCGCTCGGCGTCGGTAAGCCCGTGCACGATGATGCCGGTGGACATGCCGAGGAACGAATAGATGCGGCCCATCCAGGCGGCGTCGCGGCGGGCCAGGTAGTCGTTGACGGTAACGACGTGGACGCCCTTGCCCTCGAGCGCGTTGAGATAGACCGCGAGGGTCGCGACCAGGGTCTTGCCCTCACCGGTGCGCATCTCGGCGATGGCGCGTTCGTTGAGCACCATGCCGCCAATCAACTGCACGTCGAAGTGGCGCATGCCGAGAACGCGCTTGGAGGCTTCGCGGACCGTCGCGAAGGCGGGCACAATCAGGTCATTCAGTGAGCGGCCCGCCGCCAGCTGCTCGCGGAACTCGGCCGTCTTGGCCCGCAACTCGTCGTCGCTCAACTGCTCGAACTGCTGCTCGAGGGCGTTGATCTGGACCACCTTCGGCTGGAACCGCTTGACCTGCCGGTCCGAGGGCGTTCCGAACAGACGCCGGGCGAGCGCAGCTAGAGCCATAAGGTCGATCCCTTTCATGTCTCGCGGAGGCGGGTGGGGAGGCGGGCATCGCACCCGTCGCTGCCGGTCGCCGGCGCGAGAATAAGCCTTTCGAGGCTTGGAAAATGCATGGTTCCGCCGGGCGGCGGAAGGCAGCACCGATGTAAGAGTGGCCCCTTGTCTTGTCAACGGCAGCCAAATGCGCGAATGCTGAGAGCCCGCCCTGCCGGGTCATCTTGCCGCCGGTCGCACTCACATTTCAGCGGCGCGGCATAATTCGGCCCTGCTCTCGTGTTCAAGGCGGCTTTTCGGCGGAACGGCCTTCCGTTTACCGCAACACCAGGCTGCCAACGAGCGCCGTTCAAGGAGTTCTCCCAAGATGATCAAGTCCAAGCTACGCCTCGCCCAGGCCGCGAGCGTTCTGGCGCTGGTGCTTTCGGCGACGGCCCTCGTACCCGCCACGGCGCAGGATGCCGCCGCTCCCGCGGAAGCAACCTCCGAGGCCCCAGCGGCCGCAGTTACCCCGGATACGGTGGTCGCCACGGTCGGCGACAGCGAGATCACCGAAGCCGATCTCGGCTTCGCCGCCGAAGACATGGCGCAGGAGCTGAGCCAGATGCCTCCGGAAGAGCGCCGGGCGTTCCTGCTGCGCGTGCTCATCGACATGAAGGTGATGGCCGATGCCGGCCGCGAAGCCGGCATGGCGGACACGCCGCTGTTCCAGCAGCGCCTCGACTATCTCGAGGATCGCGCGTTGCGCCGGGCCTATTTTGCCGAGACCATCGCCAATGCGGTGACCGAGGAAGCGGTGCGGGCCGAGTACGACGCCTATGTCGACCAGTTCGAGCCCCAGCCGGAAATCCGCGCCAGCCATATCCTGGTCGAGACCGAGGACGAGGCGAAGGAGATCAAGGCCGAGCTCGACGCTGGCGCCGATTTTGCCACCCTCGCGCGCGAGCACTCGATCGATCCGGGTGCCGCCAATGGCGGGGATCTCGGGTTCTTCGGCCGCGGCATGATGGTCGCCCCGTTCGAGGAGGCCGCGTTCGCGCTGACCGACAAGGGTCAGGTCTCCGACCCGGTGCAGTCCCAGTTCGGCTGGCACATCATCCGTCTCGACGACACCCGCGAGTCTTCGCCGCCGGCCTTCGAACAGATCGCCGGGCAGTTGCAGCAGCGGTTGCTGATGCGCACCTTCGACGAAACCATCGACAAGCTGATGGAAGGCGTCGAGGTCAACATTCCCGATCCCGCGCTTGCGGCAGCCGTCCAGGCCCAGACCGAGGGTGCCGAGGCCGCAGAGGCAGCGGAGGCGGCCGAGGAGGCCACCCAGCAGTAAGACCCTAGCAGGTCACGCGGATCTCGGCGTAGTTGCTGAGGTCCGCAGCCCCTGCCGACAGCACCGCAAGCATGCAGGTGCTGCCGAGCAGCGGGAAGTTGCCGCCCGCGGCAACGACTGAACCGTCAAGCAGGGTCAGGTATCCCGGCTCGACGCTTGCAACCTCCACCACCGCCCCGGTTTCGCAGACCGGCCAGCTGTCGCCGGCCGAGACGAGGAATCGCGTCGCCCGCGGCAGGCAGTCGCCGTCGCTCGCAGGCGCCGCGGCAACCGGGGCAGTGGCGGGGGGCGTTGCAGGCGTTGTCCGCCAGGTTTCCTCAAGAATTGCAATGCGGTTTTCGAGCGCGGCGAGTTCGCCCGAGTCGGGGGAGCCCGCAACCGGGACGGTCCCGCCCTGGCGGATTAGGTCCAGCGTGAGGCGGAGCTGGGCAAGATCGGCCGAGAGGCGGACGATCTCGCGCCGGGTGTCGGCATAGGTGAAGGCGGCGGCAGCGATGGCCGCGACCCCAACGAGCCCGACCGCAAAGGACAGCAGGCTGCCCCAGTCGCGGCGCCGGCGCGGCGGCTTCACCGGGGCGGGCGCCTTATCTGTTCTCGTGTCGGCCGCGACCGTCACTTCGGGGGCCGCAGGGCCGTTTTCGGTTCCGTCCATTTCGGCCTCCGGTTCCCCCCTGCTTATGGCAGAGAGTGCGGCCGAACTACGACCGGTGCAAGGGCGGCTGGGGAGTGGGCGCCGGCTCGCCGGACAGGACCGGGGCGACGTTCTCCTCCTTGCCGGCTCCGAACATGCTGCCGAAGCCGCTCAGGAAGCCGCTGACGGCTTCGCTCCGTTGCTTGATGGCCTCAGCTTCCGCCGCGGCGCGTTCCTGGCTGGCGAGCGTCGCGGCCATGTGGGCCTCGTCGGCCTGCTGCTTGGCGATCAGGGTGGGGTTGCTCGCCGTTGGCGGGCAGGGACCGAACGGGTCCAGCGGCGCGGTGGCGATGGCATTGAACACATACCTGCGGTCGCAGACGTCCCAGGTGGGCGGAGCCTTGGCCAGATCGAACAGGTCGTGGCCTTCCTTGATGTTCTTCCAGAAGTCGAGATGGCCGTTGGATGCGTGGCGGGCCAGGTTGGCCGCGGTCATGCGGAAGGGGAAGATCTGCAGCTGGAAGCTCGGGTTGCCGCCCTTGAAGGTCTCGCGCGCGAGGGCATAGATCTCGGCAATGCCCTGGTCGGTCATGGCGTAGCAGCCGCTGGAGGAGCAGTCCCCGTGGACCATCAGGTCGGTGCCGGTGCGCCCGTGGGCCCGGTCGAACTTGTTGGGAAAGCCGGTGTTGAAGGCCAGATAGTAGCTCGAGCGCGGATTCATCAGGCCCGGCGTGATGGTGTAGAAGCCTTCGGGGCTCTGGCGGTCGCCTTCCCGGAACTTGGGTCCGAGGTCACCGGAATAGGCGCAGATGTCGTAGTTGCGGAACTTGCGGAATTCTCCCGAGGCGGTGCGCTTCCACACTTCGAGGGTCTTCTCTTCCTTGAAGATGCGGATGACCATGGCTTCGCTGGGCGAAGACCCCATGGC
>JAEZHZ010000240.1 GCA_023436745.1 Pseudomonadota bacterium
CTCCCCGACTCCCTCCCCTCCGCGAACACCGGGCCCCACCTTCCCCTCCCCCTTCAGGGGGAGGACGGGTGGGGGTCCTCCCCAGTCATCCGCCAATCCAGCTATCCCCGCAGCTCCACCTCCGGCGTATCCAGTGCCACCTCGGGCGCCTTGAACCCCATGGCGGCCCAGGCCCCCAGCAGCTGCCCGTAGAATCTGGCCGTCGCCCACCGCCCTGACGGCACGCTGTCGGCGGGCACCACGCCCTCCGGGGCATCGCCAGTCATGGTCCGCAGCCGCAACGGCGGCAGCTCCTGGCCGTGCCAGAGGTTGCCATAGAGGCTCACCCAGTGCCCGCCCTTGAATTCGAGCAGCACCGGCGTGTTGCAGCAGCTCGCGATCACCCGCCGCGTCTGCCGGTCCGGACCGAGCCGGAAGTTGCGCAGCATCTCGCGGCCCGCGAGGAAGCGCACCCGGTCCTTGCGGTAGAGCACGAAGTGCGTGCCGCCATTCTCGCCACGGACCTTCTGCGCCCCCGGCAACGCCGCCATCCGTGCCGCTGCATCGCGGCAGCTGGTGCAGTGGCACTCCGAAACCGTGATCGGCTCCCCGGTAACCGCCATCCGCACCGTTCCGCACGCGCAACTCAGTTCCGTCATGGTCTTCTCCTCCGTATTCGTCGGGCCGACGAATGGCTTCCCCGGCTTTCGACACCCCCTCGCCTATGCAATCCCTGCCCGTCGCGCTACCTTGTGCACAATACCGTATCGCGGCTCGGCCGCTGCCGACACCGAACGATCGCCCATGCTCCCCTGGATCAAGCTCGACGAAACCACCGTGCCGGGCGGCGGCGTGCTGAAGCTCATGCAGCGCGGCACCGAATACTCTATCATGGCCGGCACCACCGAACTGATGAACAGCCGCCTCAGCGGCTCCGAGGAGCAGCTGGCGACGCTCTCGGCCGTCCGGCTGGCGTCGATACCGGCACCGCGTGTGCTCATCGGCGGCCTCGGCATGGGCTTCACGCTTCGCGCCGCCCTGACGAGCTTCGGCCCCGATGCGGAGCTGGTGGTGGCCGAACTCGTCCCCGCCGTGATCGCCTGGGCCCGTGGCCCACTCGCCCCCATCCACGGCACCAGCCTCGATGATCCCCGCGTCCGGCTCCACGAGGGCGACGTCGCTGCCGCGATCGCTGCCGGCCCGGCCTATGACGCCATCCTGCTCGACGTCGACAACGGCCCCGACGGGCTCTCGCGCCCCGCCAACGACCGGCTCTACAACCCGTCCGGCCTCGCCACGGCGAAGGCCCGCCTGCGCCCGGGTGGCCACCTTGCCGTCTGGTCGTCCCACCCTGACGCGAAGTTCACCAAACGCCTCCGCCAGGCCGGCTTCGCGGTCGAGGAGATCGGCGTGCGCGCCGCCCGCTCCGGCAAGGGCGCACGCCACACCATCTGGTTCGCCACCCGCCCGGCGTGACGCATTGCTGCCACGCCCTGTCAGCACCCGCGGTTCCGTCTCCGTTCACAGGGTGTTAAGCTGGCGGCAACCTTTACATGCGGCGCCTCTGTCCCCATCTGAGACGCATCCCCAAGACAGGTGTCTCCATGGCCTCCAAATCTTCCCGCCCGGGCAAGACCGAGTTCTCTATCGACGAGTTCTTCGCCGAGATCGAGAAGGCCGAGGACATCGCCGCGTCCAAGCCGCTCTATGCCGAGCGCATGAAGAACAAGCGCGCCCTCGATCGCGCTGCCGCGGCGGAAAAGCAGGCCGAGGCGGAAAAGGCCGCCCCCAAGACTCCGCTCGAGAAGCGCCGCACCACCAAGGCGAACTACGATACCGCCACCGGCATGGCGCCCAGGGCGCCGCGCTCCAAGGCCAACTCCGTCGAGCGCGTGAGCTTCGACGGCATGGCCGAACCCGCCCAGGCCGGCTTCAACCACCGCCCCTCCGCCAAGGCCCGCGACCTCACCGCCCGTGACATCTCCCGCGAGGCCGCCAAGGACCCCGAAGTCCTCGGCAAGCTCCGCGACGCCGTCGAGACCGCCAAAAAGAAAGCCAGGACCCCCGGCGCCGCCCTCGCCGACGCGCAGACCGTCGGCATCACCGCCACGGTGAAGGCGCTCGAGCAGATCATCCTCCATGGCCGCCCCGAGGTGGAAGGCTCCTCCCCCTGGGTGCCGCACCGTCCCGCCCGCCCGCAGAAGACCGAAGGCGGCCGCCCCTTCAAGCTCGTCACCGACTACGAGCCCCGCGGCGACCAGCCCACCGCCATCGCCGAGCTGGTGGAAGGCGTCCAGAATGGGGAGACCGACCAGGTCCTGCTCGGCGTCACCGGCTCCGGCAAGACCTTCACCGTCGCCCAGACCATCATGCGCACCCAGCGCCCGGCGCTGATCCTCGCGCCTAACAAGACGCTGGCCGCCCAGCTCTATGGCGAGTTCAGGAACTTCTTCCCCGAGAACGCGGTCGAGTACTTCGTCTCCTACTACGACTACTACCAGCCCGAGGCCTACGTTCCGCGCACCGATACCTATATCGAGAAGGAATCCACCATTAACGAGCAGATCGACCGCATGCGCCACTCGGCCACGCGGGCGCTGATGGAGCGCGACGACGTCATCATCGTCGCCTCGGTGTCGTGCATCTACGGCATCGGCTCGGTGGAAGGCTATTCCGCCATGATCGTCGACCTCAAGCCCGGCGAGAAGGTCGACCAGCGCGAGCTCCTCTCCAGGCTCGTCGCCCTCCAGTACAAGCGCAACGAGCAGAGCTTCACCCGCGGCACCTTCCGCGTCCGCGGCGACACGGTGGAAATCTTCCCCTCGCACTACGAGGACGCCGCCTGGCGCGTCACCCTGTTCGGCAACGAGATCGAGAAGATCGTCGAGTTCGATCCCCTCACCGGCAAGACCATCGGCGGCCGCACCTTCATCCGCATCTACGCCAATTCGCACTACGTGACGCCCCGCGCCACCACCAACGGCGCCATCAAGCTGATCCGCCAGGAACTCGCGGGGCGCCTGCAGGAACTCAACGGCGCCGGCCGTTTCCTCGAGGCCCAGCGCCTCGAGCAGCGCACCCTGTTCGACCTCGAGATGATGGAAGCCACCGGCTCCTGCGCCGGCATCGAGAACTATTCCCGCTATTTCTCCGGCCGCCGCCCCGGCGAACCGCCGCCGACGCTGTTCGAATACCTGCCCGACAACGCGCTGGTCTTCGTCGATGAATCCCACGTCACCATCGGCCAGCTCGGCGCCATGTATCGCGGCGACCTCCGCCGCAAGGCGACGCTGGCCGAATACGGCTTCCGCCTGCCCTCCTGCATGGACAACCGCCCCCTCCGCTTCGAGGAGTGGAACGCCATGCGCCCGCAATCGGTCTACGTCTCGGCCACCCCCGGCTCATGGGAGATGGAGCAGACCGGCGGCGTCTTCGCCGAACAGGTGATCCGCCCCACCGGCCTCATCGATCCGCCCGTGGAAGTGCGCCCGGCCAAGGCCCAGGTCGACGACGTCATCGACGAGATCCGCACCACCATCAACAACGGCTATCGCACCCTCGTCACCGTCCTCACCAAGAAGATGGCCGAGGACCTCACCGAATACATGCACGAGCAGGGCATCCGCGTCCGCTACATGCACTCCGATGTCGACACCATCGAGCGCATCGAGATCATCCGCGATCTCCGCCTCGGCGCCTTCGACGTCCTCGTCGGCATCAACCTGCTGCGCGAGGGCCTGGACATCCCCGAATGCGGCCTCGTCGCCATCCTCGATGCCGACAAGGAAGGGTTCCTGCGCTCGGAAACCTCCCTCATCCAGACCATCGGCCGCGCCGCCCGCAACGTCGACGGCCGCGTCATCCTCTATGCCGACCGCATCACCGGCTCGATGGAACGCGCCCTCGCCGAAACCAACCGCCGCCGCGAAAAGCAGATCGCCTACAACGAAGCCAACGGCATCACCCCCCAGTCGGTGAAGTCCCGCATCAACGACATCGTCGACTCCGTCTACGAGCGCGACCACGTCACCATCTCCATCGGCAAGGGCAAGGACGGCAAGGAACTCGTCCAGGCCGGCGCCAACCTCGCCGCCGTCATCAAGGACCTCGAACGCGAAATGCGCGAGGCTGCGACGAACCTGGAATTCGAAAAGGCCGCGCGGCTGAGGGACGAGGTCAAGCGGCTGAAGGAGATGGAACTCGATACGCTGAGTGGGGAGGTCAGCTAGCCGGAGCCCTTGAGGCTTCACTCGATGGACCCCAAGGATATGGGGCCGGATACGTTTGACAGGCAGGTGGCATTGTTGCGCAGCCATGTGCCGCAACGGCACCATGACATTCGCTGGAAACATGAAATACTTCGGCATCGCCCTCGGTCTTATCCTCGTCCTGCTTGGCGGCCTGTGGTTTCTCCAGGGCACCGGATTGGTCACGATCCCGCCCATCCTCTGCGTGGCTGAGTGCGAACCTCTCGAGGGCCCATCGCTGCCTTGGACCGGCGCCGGCCTCGCAGCACTCCTCGCCGGCGCCGCCCTGCTCTGGCGCAGCCTAAGCCGCTAGCCCGTGTGACACGTCGGGCCCGTGCTTGTGCACCTCGTGATCTCCAAGTTCCGCTGGCCTGCCCGGTGTCGTCACACAGTATTGGGCGGTCATCGCCTGCTCCTGTGGCCAAAGCCCTGAGCCAACCCGTTCCTGTCAGCGCCGCAACTGTATCGATCCGAGGAAAGACGTGCATCCGGCACCCCCACCCAGCCTCCCCCGCCAGCGGGGGAGGGGCGGATCGTGCCGGCGCCAGCCCCCGGTACACTCGATGCAGTCCCTCCCCCTCTCAGGGGGAGGCTAGGTGGGGGTTCTTGCTGCGCACGGCCGGGATCTCAGCAGGACCGCACCGCCATGCCCCCACCCA
>JAEZHZ010000262.1 GCA_023436745.1 Pseudomonadota bacterium
TTTAAAACCGCCCGGGCGGGCGCCGGGCCCCCGGTACTCGGCGGCGAAGTAGGTGCCGACGGTGTGAAAGCCCAAGGGCATGGCCACGGCGATCAGGTTCACCGAGGCGATGATGACCATGTATTCGCCCAGCAGCTGCGGGCCCCACATGCGGGCGATCAGGGCCTGGACAAGAAAGACGAGCCCTGCGCCCGCGAGCCTCGCGCCGAAGATCACAGCGGACTGTGAAGCCAGGCGCCGGGCGAGACTCACCGATTCTCCTCCTCGCCCGCCCGCTGCTGGGTGGTCCGGGCACTGGGGTTGCGCCAGCCCTCGATGTGGCGCCGCACATGGTAATAGGCGTCCCGCGCGGCAAAGGCGCCAGCACCGGCGAGGTAGGCCAGCGGGTGACTGGCGTAGTTGGCGACGGGCGGCACCGGCCTGATCACTCCAGCCTCTCCGACCATGCCCTTTTTGAACTGATGGAGACCCTGGAAGCCATCGGTGCCGCCGAGGTCGTACCAGTCGGCGCGGGTGTGGTCCCGCAGCCAGCGAATGACGTGCCAGTGGAGGAAGTAGCCAGCCCGCAGCGGCAGCGCCAGATCGTTGGTGGCGCCGTAGAGATAGACCGCGCGCTCGCCGGCCTTGAAGATCACCGCACCGGCCACAACCTCACCCTCGTGACGGACGAAGAACAGCTCCGGGCGCAGGGCCTCGGCAGGCGTTTCGAAGAGGGCCCCCAGCGTGTCGAAGGCAGAGTGATCGGGGAACTGCTTGCGGTCGGTCATGGCGGCATAGAGCGCCTCGAACTCCGCCAGCCGATCGGGCGCGCCGTGCTCGAACGAGAGGCCGGATTTCTCGGCCTTGTTGAGCTGGCGGCGCCAGGCCTGGGAGAAGCTCTTGCGCTGCTGGTCGTCCGTCTGCCGCAGATTAACGATGTAGCGGCTGGGAAACATGAGCTCAGAGCCGCGCCGGAAGCCGCGACCCATCAGCCACTGGTAGGCGGCGTTCGGCTCGGTCAGAGATGCCCTCGGCAGGATGGACAGCATCTGCCGCCGACGGTCGGCGTACTCCTCGATCAGCAGTTCCACCATCGCGGCGCGAATGGCTTCGGCGTCGGGACGGTGCACGTCGCGCAGCATGGGCGCCCATTTGGACACGGCAATCCGCCCGACCCCGAACGGCAAGCGCTGAACCATCATCAGGCTGCCGCCCACCACGTCTCCATCGAGCCGGAAGACGACGGGCTCCTGCTCCGCGCCCGGCCAGCGCGACGTGGCGAAGGCGTGCATCTGCTCCTGGCAGACTTCATCGAAGCCGGCGATCAGCATGTCCCAATCAGCACCGGAGATGCGATCCGCCACCAGCCGAGGCAGGCCGGCGGCTCGACGCGTCGCCGGCGCCGGCAAGCTGCTGTCGATCAGTCGGTCGGCGATATCGGCCATGAAACGAAAAATCCCGCACCTTTTCAGATGCGGGACACGCTAGCTGCCCAAGGTGAGCAAATCCCTAGGATTGCGGCACGAATGCCGCAAATCCCGGGCTTGGTTAGCAAAGGCTAATGCGCTGCGGCGGCACCAACCTCGTGCGGAGTGTAGAGCAACGGAATGGCCGGGATATCGACGAACGCCCCTGCCCCTTCCAGCACCATGCGCAGGGCAACGAAGAGGATGATGATGAGGCCGATCCAGGCGATCCAGCGGAACCGGTGCAGCAGGCGGGCGATGAACGTTGCGGCGACACCCATCAGCACCACCGACAGGGCAAGTCCGAAGACCAGCGCCTCGAAGTGATGCTGCGCAGCGCCGGCGACGGCCAGTACGTTGTCGAGCGACATCGACACGTCGGCGATGATGATCTGCGTGACGGCCTGGCGCAGGGTCTTGCGCGGAGCCTTGCCGGCGACGGTGCCGTCGGCGTTGAGATCGGAGTTGGCCAGAGCCTCGGTGGCTTCGTGCTCTTCGTCCTGCGAGACGGTCAGTTCACGATACATCTTCCAGCAGACCCACAGCAGCAACACGCCGCCGGCGATCAACAGGCCGCCGCCGAGCGACAGCAACTGGGTGGTCACCAGCGCGAAGCAGATGCGCAGGACGGTGGCGGCAATGATGCCGATGAGGATGGCGCGACGGCGCAGGTCGGCAGGGAGGCCGGCGGCGGCAAGGCCGATCACGACGGCATTGTCGCCGGCTAGGACGAGGTCAATCAGAATGACCTGCAGCAGCGAGCTGAAGAAACTCGGATCAAATCCGAACATACTGGCACCTTGTGGGGAAAATGACCGGAAAGCCCTATGCCTCGAAGCGATGGGTCGCAAGACCGCACTGCGACAAATCGACGAAAGTCGAAGGTTTTTTCCGGTCTCCCCCGGGCGCTAGACCACCAGCAGCGGTGATCCGCTCGCGACGTTGGCATGCAGGTGAATGATGTCCTGCGGCAGCAGGCGAACGCAGCCGCTCGACACGGCCTTGCCGATGGTCGTCTCGTCGGAATTGCCATGGATGCGATACAGCGTATCGACATTGCCCTGATGGATGTAGAGCGCGCGCGGGCCGAGCGGATTGTCGGGACCCGGCTCCATGCCGTGACGATAGCGCTCCAGCTCGGGATGGCGTGCGATCATGTCGGATGGCGGCGTCCAGCGCGGCCACTCGCGCTTGTAAGCGATATGAGCGCGCCCCGACCATTCGAAGCCGGCCGCACCGATGCCCACGCCGTAGCGCATGGCGGTGCCACCCTCGCGTACATGGTAGAGGAACCGATCGTTGGTATCGACAACCACCGACCCGGGCTTCTCTCCGGTCGGGTCGCTGACCTCCTGGCGCCAGTAGCGCTCGGGCACAAGTTCCATGCGCGAGGCACGCACGGGAAAGGGTTCATCGGTCACGGCGGCATACATCAACGCGACATGCGGCGGCACGGTAACGGGCGTCTTCGGGGTCTCAGGCGCAGCGGCGAGCCCGACGCGAGCCGGACTGGTCGAGGAGCACCCGGCCAGCAACAGGCTGGCCCCTCCTGCCAAGATCATTGCTCGCCTGTTCATCGTCCGCACTGACACCCGATCGCTCCTAAGCCGGTTTCACGAGGACAGGTCAATATTGTTGTCCTATCGACAAGTGAACCCACCTCACGGCTTCGTCAGCGCTTTGCCCGGCAACACACTGTTCACGTAACGGGCAAGCCGGGTGCAGGGGTGACGCTGTCGCCTAAGCCGCGACACACACGGGAAAACAACGCGCGGGGCGACCTCACCCAGTTGCGAGAGGCGCCTTCGTCATTCCACCGGAAGTGTCGGAGATACTTTGGTGGGTGCACAAGGACTCGAACCTTGGACAGCAGTGGACAACCAGACACAGGGAAACCACCGGGAAACGGCAGGTTTCCTCGTTTCCACTTGCCTCCGCACGTAGCCTGTGGTTGATGGTTGCGTAGTGTATACCTTAGGAAACATCTTAGGATGCCAGAGCGACCACGGGGTAAACGCGGTGACGGCAAACACAAGCTTCGCGCAACACAGCTGAATACCACTCAGCGGGGTTTGCTGGGGGACGGCGAAGGCCTGTACCTGAAAACCACCGTGACCAAAGCTGGCAACTTCTCCCGGTCCTGGGTCTTTGTTTATCACTGGCAAGGCCGGCACAGGGAGATGGG
>JAEZHZ010000267.1 GCA_023436745.1 Pseudomonadota bacterium
GCGTGGGCGGACGTGGAGAGGACGCGAGCCCTGCTGGGCTACTTCACCTCCGGGGACGACGCGTTCCTCGTCGCTCGTGGCCTGAGGACACTGGCCATACGGATGGAAGAGCACCGGAAGCGGGCCCTCGAACTCGCTGGCTGGCTCGAGACGCAGCCCGGCGTCACGCGGGTGCTGCACCCTGCCCTCCCGAGCCATCCCGATCACGAGTTGTTCCGACGCGATTTCAGCGGGTCGGGAAGCCTGTTCAGCGTGTTGCTGGAACCCGCGCCACGCAGTGCCGTGGCTGCCCTGGTGGACAATCTGGAACTGTTCGGGATGGGCTACTCCTGGGGCGGCTACGAGAGCCTTTGCCTGCCCGTGAAGTTCGGCAAGAGCCGAACCGTCAGACCATGGACGGATGACGGCAACCTGTTCCGTATCCACGCAGGGTTCGAGGACATGGATGACTTGAAGCAGGATCTCTCCGCCGGGATCGAGCGCTACCTGGGCTCGCGCTGAACCGCGGCCCGCAACGCAGGAAAACCGCGAGGGATTATCCGCCCATCTGGCTGCTGCTCGAACAACCAGCCCCGCGTGGCAAAGATGTTGCGCACGAGATAGGCTCCGAGCATCCCCACAATGAATCCGCCGAACACGTCGGTGGGATAATGCATGCCTACAGGCACGCGGGATATCCCGACGACGATGCCGATCACCATCAGCACCGGAAACAGCCGCGGCCAGAGAAAGCCCACCGTGAAGGCGAGTGCAATCGCGGTGGTCGTGTGTCCGGATGGGAAGCTCTGGTAGGTCCAGTCGTTGAGGATGTTCTGGAACGAGAACCCGCCGACGGAATCAAACTCCGTAGGGCGAGCGCGCCCGATCAGCCGCTTCAGCAGGTTTGACAGCAGCCCCGGCAGGCCTACGCCAACGAAGATGTAGCCACTCAGCAGGGTGAGTTCGACAGTCACCGGCCTCCAGCGCCCACGCACGATCAGCAAGGCCAGAAGCCCAAGGATCGTGGTGCTCAAGGTCGGAATCAGAATCCAGTCGGATAGCCCGTAGTCGGTGATGAAGAAGAACGGAGCGCGCCAGGCATCCGGCCAACCGATGGCCGTCCGCGATGCCCAGACATCGACCTGGGACAGAATCAACAGGCCCAGCAGCACGCCGGCGCAGAAGAATACCCATCTGCCGCGATCGAGCCCGAGCGGCCAAGGCTTGGTCAAATCCATGCCTTGGTTCTGCGTTCACAACGCCCCTCGCGTCAATAGCTGCTGCAACCGCGGAGCCAGCTTGCTCTTTTAGAGGGAACACGCTAACTGCAAGCCTGCGATGTCGGAGTGTAGCTCAGCCTGGTAGAGCACCGGTTTTGGGAACCGGGGGTCCAAAGTTCGAATCTTTGTACTCCGACCATTCGCGCCTGATCGTCGAGGATACGCATGACCGCCCGCATCTATCGCCCGTCTCGCAACGCCATGCAGTCAGGCAAAGGCAAGACGAAGCAGTGGGTGTTGATCCATGAGCCCACCACCCCCCGTGCCATCGATCCGCTGATGGGCTACACTTCCAGCACGGAAACGGCCCAGCAGGTCCGCCTCTCCTTCGAGACGCTCGAGGATGCAGAGGCTTACTGCCAGCGCAACGGCATTGCCTATTGGGTGCAGCCGGTACACGAGATCAAGGTTCCTCGGGCCTCCTACCCCGACAACTTCCGCCACGACCGCAAGATTCCCTGGACGCACTGAGCGACCGCCGCAGCTTCCGGGCTCGGCGTTCACCGTCATCCGTCCGGAAATGCAAAACGGCGCCCCTTTCGGAGCGCCGCTTTCGTTTGTGCAGTGTGCCTTAGTGCGGCAGCAGACCTGAGGGAGCCTCTTCGCCGCTCTCTACGGTGGTGGATACCGCCGGAGCCTCGTCGAAGTTCCACTCGATCGGCTCGGGCTTGCGCACCAGCGCCCGCTCAATCACCTGGTCCATGCGGGAGACCGGCACGATTTCCATGCCTTCCTTCACGATCTCCGGGATCTCCTGCAGATCACGGACATTCTCTTCCGGAATGAGCACGGTCTTGATGCCGCCACGCAGGGCCGCCAGCAGCTTCTCCTTGAGGCCGCCAATCGGCAGCACCCGGCCGCGCAGGGTGATCTCGCCAGTCATGGCCACGTCGTTGCGCACCGGGATGCCGGTCATCACCGACACGATCGCGGTGGCGAGGCCGATACCCGCGGACGGTCCGTCCTTGGGAGTCGCGCCTTCCGGCAGGTGCACGTGGATGTCACGCGTGTCGAACATCGGCGGCTTGATGCCGAAGTCGATCGAGCGTGACCGCACATAGGCAGCGGCAGCCGTCAGCGACTCCTTCATCACTTCCTTGATGTTGCCGGTGACCGACATGCGGCCCTTGCCCGGCGTCATCACGCCTTCGATGGTCAGCAGTTCGCCACCCACCGAGGTCCACGCGAGGCCCGTGACCAGTCCAACCTGCGACTCCGCTTCGATCTCGCCATGCTTGTAGATGGCGGGCCCGAGGTACTCGGCCAGCTTGTCGTCGTCGATGGTGATCGACTTGACCTTGGTGCGCACGATGTCGGTCACCGCCTTGCGCATCAGCTTGGAGATCTCGCGCTTGAGATTGCGGACGCCGGCTTCCCGCGTATAGCCGCGGATCACCTTCATCAGCATCTCGTCGCTGAGCACGAACTCGCCATGGGCGACGCCGTTCTCCTTGGCCGCTTCCGGGATCAGGTGCTGCTTGGCGATCGCGTGCTTCTCCTCTTCGGTGTAGCCCGAGAGGCGAATGATCTCCATGCGGTCCATCAGCGGGCCGGGGATGTTCAGCGTGTTCGATGTGGTCACGAACATCACGTCAGACAGGTCGTAGTCGACCTCGAGGTAGTGATCGTTGAACGTCGAGTTCTGCTCCGGCTCCAGCACCTCCAGCAGCGCCGAGGACGGATCGCCCCGGAAGTCCTGGCCCATCTTGTCGATCTCGTCGAGCAGGAAGAGCGGGTTGGACTTGCCGACCTTCTTCAGCGACTGGATGATCTTGCCCGGCATGGAGCCGATGTAGGTCCGACGGTGGCCGCGGATCTCGGCTTCGTCGCGCACGCCGCCGAGCGCCATGCGCACGAACTCACGTCCGGTCGCCCTGGCGATGGACTTGCCAAGCGAGGTCTTCCCGACGCCCGGGGGGCCGACGAGGCACAGGATCGGACCCTTGAGCGTGCCGGTGCGAGCCTGCACCGCCAGGTACTCGAGGATGCGCTCCTTGACCTTCTCAAGGCCGTAGTGGTCCTCGTCCAGAACCTTCTCGGCCATCGCCAGGTCGCGCTTCACCTTGCTCTTCTTGCCCCACGGCAGGCCGAGCAGGGTATCGAGATAGTTGCGAACGACTGTGGCCTCGGCCGACATCGGGCTCATCGACTTGAGCTTCTTCACCTCGGCATCGGCCTTGGCGCGAGCTTCCTTGGAGAGCTTGGTCTTCTTGATGCGCTTCTCGAGCTCGATCAGCTCGTCGCGCGAGTCGTCCTGTTCGCCCAGCTCGCGCTGGATCGCCTTCATCTGCGCGTTCAGGTAGTACTCGCGCTGCGTCTTGTCCATCTGGCGCTTCACG
>JAEZHZ010000302.1 GCA_023436745.1 Pseudomonadota bacterium
GCCCTCCAGGGCCCCGAACACCGTGAAAAGGTCGGCAATATCTGGTGCGTGCAGGTGCGAAACGACCACGCTGCGATTGGGCAACAGATCCACCAAACCCTCGGCAGCGAGGGTTCGGAGCGCCTCACGGACAGGCGTCCGCGACACCCCCAGCTCCGCGCATAGTTGCTGCTCGCGCAGGCGGGTGCCCGGCGGCAGTTCCCCGGACAGCACCATCGAGCGCAGGTGCGCAGCAGCCTCTGTATGCAGTTGGCCCTTCCGGCGACCGCCAAGGAGGGCCTCATCCTCGGATATCTGGGGCGGGGGGTTAGTTTGGCTCATATCTGCTCGTATGCAATCCAGCAAAAAAACACAATACGGCTGTTGCAGAGCCGGAAGTTTGCCTCTATCGATTTCTTGCATACAAGATTTGGCCTAGTCACACCTGACCGGGACCAGCAGGGAGGAAGGTTATGAACGACCAGCACGGGTCCACTCCGGCACAGGCATCACCCCTAGCGGGGTTGCGCGTGCTCGACATGAGCCAGGTCATGGCTGGGCCGTTCTGCTGCATGCTGCTCGGGGACATGGGAGCCGACGTCATCAAGATCGAGCCACCCGGAGTGGGCGACCAGACGCGGAAATCCATGGGCTTCCGCATGAAGGGCGACGACAGCCCCGGCTTCCTGGCGCTGAACCGCAACAAGCGCTCGATTACGCTCAACCTGAAGTCCGAAGCCGGCCGCCGCGTGTTGCACAGGCTGGTCGAGACTGCCGACATCCTCGTCGAGAACGGCCGTCCCGGAGTAACCAGGCGTCTCGCCGCCGACTACGAGACGCTGTCGAAGATCAACCCGCGGCTGATCTACGCCAGCATTTCCGGCTTCGGTCAGACGGGGCCGTGGTCCCAGCGCCCGGGATTCGATCTCATTGCCCAGGCGATGGCCGGCGTGATCAGCGCTACCGGCATCGTCGGCGCAGAGCCGGTGAAGTCCGGCATCCCCGTTGGTGACCTCGGCGCAGGCATGTTCGCCGCCTATGGCATCCTGAGTGCCGTGATCGGGCGTCAACGGACCGGAAAGGGTCAGTACATCGACACTTCCCTGCTCGACGCTGCCCTGGCGCTGTCGGTCTGGGAGAGCACCGAATACTGGGCGACTGGTGCATCGCCGGGGCCACTGGGCACGGCCAACCGCATGAGCGCGCCCTACCAGGCTTTCCGGGCCTCCGACGGTGACTTCGTGGTGGGAGCAGCCAACCAGAAGCTCTGGCTGATATTCTGCGACGTGATCGGCCGTCCGGAGCTGAAGAACGATCCGCTATACGCGACCAACATCGAGCGCGTGCGCCGCCGTGCGGAACTGGCCGAACTTCTCGCGCCGGTCTTCCTCGATCGCACCGCGGAGGCGTGGGTCGAAGCCTTCCACGCGGCTGGCGTTCCTGCTGGTCCGATCTACGACTACTCGAAGTCGCTGGACAACGAGCATGTTCGTCACCGCGAGGCCGTCATCGAGATTGAGCATCCGGTTGAAGGGCGCTTCAAGGCGCTCGGCTTCCCGGCCAAGCTGTCGGCCACCCCCGCTAGCGTGCGCATGCCACCTCCCCTGCTCGGCGAACACACCGAGCAGATCCTGGCCGAGGTCGGGCTGGACACCGAACGGTTCGCACTCAGCGAAGGCGGAGCATTCGCGGCATGAGCAGCACAGACACAGGCGCCGTGCGCCTCACCCGCGAGGGTCCAGTAGCTCATGTGCTGTTCGATCGGCCGGAAGCGCGAAATGCCTTCACCTGGGCGATGTATGAACAGCTCGATGCCATCTGCGAGGAACTTGCCGCCGATGGGAACGTCCGTGTCGTGACCTTTCGGGGCGCCGGCGGGCAGGCCTTCGTTGCCGGCTCGGACATCAGCCAGTTCCAGGAGTTCAGGGACGGGCAGGACGGGATCACCTACGAAGCCAAGATGAATGCCCACTTCAGGCGGTTGCTGGACCTGCCGATGCCAACGGTCGGCATTATTGACGGCTGGGCCGTCGGCGGCGGGCTCAACATCGCGGCCTGCTGCGACATCCGCCTCGCCGCACGCGGGGCGAAGTTCGGCACGCCCATCGCCCGCACCATCGGCAACTGCGTCTCGATGGAAACCTACGCCCGGATCGTTGGCGGCTTCGGTGAAACACGCGCCAAGCGCATGCTGCTCCTCGCCGAGTTCATCGATGCCGAGGAAGCATTCACGGCGGGGTTCGTCACCCGGCTAGCCGACCGTGAGGAACTCGAGGCGGCGGCCAGGGAGATCATCGACAAGCTCCTGGCCAACGCTCCGCTGACCCTGCGCGTCAGCAAGGAGGCGATGCGCCGACTGGCCGCCCGCAACATCGATCCTGCCGATGACCTCATCTCCATGATCTACGGCAGCGAGGATTTCCGGCGCGGCGTCTCCGCTTTCGTCAGCAAGCACAAGCCGGAGTGGGTTGGCCGATAGCCGCCGCCCGCCAACCGTCAACACAGGGAGGATACGTCCATGTCGGCAATAGTGGTGCCGGTCTGGACCAAGCTGGACTTGGTCCTGAACGCTGAGGCGCGGTACGACAACGCCTATGTCGAGGTCGATGTGTGGGTCGATCTCGAAGGCCCCGGATTCTCGAAGCGTGTCTATGGCTTCTGGAACGGCGGTAGCGAGTTTGTCGTGCGTGTGCTCGCAACGAAGCCCGGCGAGTGGCGCTGGCGGTCGGGCGCTTCGGTCGGGGATCCCGGACTTGCTGGCAGGAGCGGCAGCTTCTCCGCGCGCGCCTGGAGCGACGAGGACCTTGCCGAGAACCCCAACCGCCGGGGCATGGTCGTCGCGACGGAAGACCAGCGCGGCCTGCAATACGCCGACGGCACGCCATTCTTCCTCCTCGGCGACACCTGGTGGTCAGTTCCCAGTTACCGGTTCCCGCTGGGGGATGGGCCCGGTGACCCTGCCAGGGTCGGGCCCGGCGCCACGCTCAACGACTATGTCGCCCTCCGCAAGTCGCAGGGTTACAACTGCGTCGGCCTCATTGCCGCGCAGCCCGCCTGGGCCAATGACGGCAAGCCCAACAGTCTGCAGATGGAAGATGGCACCTGGGTCCGCGCCGCCTGGAAGCAGCCGGGCACGGAATCCGCCAAGGACATGCACAACGAGGGCGGTCGTCCGTTCGAGTTTCCCGGCAAGGTCCCCGGTTTCGAGGACGTGTTCCCGGATATGGACCGGATCAACCCCCAATAC
>JAEZHZ010000306.1 GCA_023436745.1 Pseudomonadota bacterium
GCGTTGAGCCGACCCTGGGTCACTCGCTGGGAGTAGTCCTGGACGACGAGCGGCCCGGCGGCTCTGGACCCGGCGGTCGGGGCGGCAGTAAGGGAGGCAACCGGCCTCCCAAGGACCGGAAGCCTCGCCGCGGCAGCGCCAAGCCGGCCCGCAACAAGCGCCGCAGCCGCTCCGGCGGCTTCCTCATGGGTCTGCTCTGGTGGGGCTTCGTTGCCTGCCTTTGGGGCGGCCTGGCCGTCATCGGCATCATCGTCTACTACGGCGCGCAGCTGCCATCGTCCAACACCTGGGCGATCCCGGACCGCCCGCCGAACATCCGCATCCTTGCCGCCGATGGCTCGCTGATCAGCAACCGCGGCCAGACCGGGGGTGAGGCGATTACCTACCGCGAGCTGCCGTACTACGTCCCCGCTGCGATCATCGCCTCGGAAGACCGGCGCTACATGAGCCATTTCGGTGTCGATCCGATCGGCCTGGTTTCGGTCGCCATCGAGTCCGTTCAGGCCCGCTCGGTGACGCGCGGCGCTTCGACCATCACCCAGCAGGTCGCCAAGAACCTCTTCCTTACTCCGGACCAGACGCTGGGCCGCAAGGTGCAGGAGGCGATCCTCGCGATCTGGCTCGAGCAGAACTACACCAAGGAAGAGATCCTCGAGCTCTATATCAACCGGGTGTACTTCGGCGCCGGTGCCACCGGCATCGAGGCGGCCGCCCAGACCTACTTCGGCGTTTCAGCGCGCAACCTGTCATTGGGGCAGGCGGCCATGCTCGCCGGCATTCTGCCAGCGCCCTCCGCCTACAATCCCAAGTCCAATCCCGACGCTGCCAAGGAGCGCCAGCGCCTGACCCTGAGCGCCATGGCGCGTGAGGGCTACATCACCCGCGAAGAAGCCGACGCAGCCCAGATCGACCCCGACCAGACACTTCGCACACGCGTCGCCGGTTCGGAGTCCTATGTGGCGGACTGGGTCGAATCGCTGATGACCGCCTATATCGGCGAGATCGCGGATGACGTGGTGGTGGAAACCACCATCGACTACAAGATGCAGAAGGACGCCGAGTTCATCGTCAAGGAGATGGTTGCGTCCGAAGGGCCCAAGCGCGGCTTCACCCAGGGCGCTCTGGTGGCGATGGACGTGAACGGCACCGTCCGGGCCATGGTCGGCGGCGTCGATTACCAGGCGAGCCAGTACAACCGGGCGGTTACTGCCAAGCGCCAGCCGGGCTCCACCTTCAAGCCGTTCGTCTACATGGCGGCCCTCGAGAAGGGCTATACGCCCGACACCCTCGCAGAAGATGCCCAGTTCGAGTACAACGGCTGGAGCCCCCGAAACTCGACCGGCAAGTATGCCGGCACCGTGACGCTCCGCCAGGGTCTCGCCTATTCGCTCAACACCATCGCCGGGCGGCTGGCCATCGACGTGACCCCCGAGAAGGTCATCGAGGTCGCGACCCGCATGGGCATATCCTCATCGCTGACCCCGGTGCCCTCCATCGGCCTCGGCACGCAGGAAGTGAACCTGCTCGAGCTGACCAGCGCCTACGCCCCCTTCGCCAATGGTGGGATGGGTGTCATTCCCAACGTCATCACCAAGATCACCAGCAAGGACGGCACCGTTTTATACGAGGCTTCCGATGCGGGGCCGGGCCGGGTGGTGGACCCCACGGTCCTGTCGCAGATGAACGACATGCTGAAGACTGCCGTCGAGGTCGGCACCGGCCGTGGCGCCAATCTGGGCGGCTGGGACTTCGCCGGCAAGACCGGCACCTCGCAGGAAAGCAAGGACGCCCTGTTTGTCGGCTACACCTCGGCCATGGTGACCGGCGGCTGGCTCGGCATTGATGACAACAAGCCCACGACGCTGTCGGGCGGCAACGTGCCGGCGGCGATCTGGAGCGAGTTCATGAACAAGGCGCACGCCGGCAAGTCGCCTGCACCCATCCCCGGCGGCTCCTATGAGGGGCAGCTGGTGGCGCAGCCGGTGGTCGACCCGATGACAGGACAGCAGACGATCGACCCTGCCACGGGCATGCCTCAGGTGCAGTTCATAGATGCCGCGAGCGGTTCGGTCGTGCAGACCACCACCGATCCTGCAACCGGACAGTTGATGCGCATGGACCCTGCGACGGGTCAGTTCGTCCCCGCGACTTCCATCGGCCAGCCGGTGCAACCCGTTCAATCAGGCCAGATGGTCGACCCGTCTACGGGGATGCCGGCCGGACAGATGGGGCAGGCACAACAGATCGATCCGGCGACGGGCTTGCCTCTTATCCAGCAGCAGGTGGATCCGGCAACGGGTTGGCCCGTTGGCCAGGTGGTGCAGCCGCAGCAGGTTGATCCCGTCACGGGCTATCCGCTCCAGCAGCAGAACCAGGCCGTGCCGATCGACCCGGAGACGGGTCTGCCGATGCAGCTGGTCATCGATCCGGCGACGGGCGAGCAGGTCTGGGTTCCGAGCGCTCCGGCGCAGATGACGGCACCGACGCAGTTCGCGCCGCAGCCTATCCAGCCGCCGCAACCGGTCGGACAGCAGCCCGTGTATCAGCAGGAAAGAAGCCAGCGTACGCTGATGGACCTGATCTTCGGCGGCTAGGCAGTTGTGAGCCGGTGGGCCCCGCACATGCGAGGCTCGTTTCGGCCGGCTTATGCCCCGCCGCCGGCTGCCATCAGCGAGCCGCCATGCGCCTTCAGCCAGGCCCGGCCCCGTTCGAAGTCGGGCAGTGTCCGACCGACCGCAGCCCAGAAGGCCGGGGAGTGGTTCATCTCCACCAGATGGGCCACCTCGTGTGCGGCGACGTAGTCCAGCACGAAAGGCGGCGCGAGGATCAGCCGCCAGTTGTAGGTGATGGTGCCGGTTGATGAGCACGAGCCCCAGCGGCTCCGCTGATCCCGCAATCGCACGACCTTCACCGCTACACCCAGCTGGCCGGCATGGAATACGGTGCGCTGCTGCAAGTCGATCAGGGCCTGTTCGCGCAGCCAGTCGGTCAGCCGCCGCGCCTGATGCGCCGGGTCGCCAGGCACAAGGAGGGTCCGGTCGCCGTCCTCGCCTGCCGGTTGCACCCGTCCACGGACCTGACCGGTGGCGACAATCCGGTGCGGCACGCCGCGCAGGGGCACGGTGCCGCCATCCGCGAAGGGCTGCGCCTCGGGGTTCCGCTTTATCCGTGCGGCCAGCCAGTTGCGATGGCGGTGGAGAAATGCCTCGGCATCGCGCCAGCATCCATGCGCCGGCAGCGTCAGCAAGGGCGGCTTGCCCGGCGGCAGCGACAGCCGGTAGCTCTTGGCGCGCGCACTGACTTTCACCGTCACCGCCACAGGCTCGCCATCGATGTCGATGGAGGTGGCATCCGGAATGCTGGGACGCGGCTTGAAGAAGAGGTTCATGGACGCCCGAGTGAGAATCGCTGCGCGATCATAACGCAGCGCACGGTACCGCGGCCATCACGACCCGCTGACGGGCTTTGACCTGATGGCGGCAAGCGCCTATCTAGTAGGCATGAGCGAAATAGACGATCTTTTGGCCGGCGATCCGAGCCTGTTGCTAGTGGATGACGACGTGGCCTTCCTGCAGCGGCTGGAACGGGCAATGGCGCGTCGCGGTTTTGACGTGCGCAGTGCCGCAAGTGTTGCAGCCGGTCTGGCTGCCGTTAACGAAAAGCCGCCAGCTTTTGCCGTAGTCGACCTCAGGCTTGACGATGGTAACGGCCTCGAAGTGGTTTCGGCCCTTCACCAGAAACGGCCCGACGCACGCGCCGTGGTGCTGACCGGGTACGGAAACATCGCCACTGCCGTAACCGCGGTGAAGCTCGGGGCCATAGACTACCTCAGCAAGCCTGCGGATGCCGACGACGTCATCAATGCGCTGCTGGCAACCGGCGAGGAGAAGCCGGAACCGCCGGAGAACCCGATGTCGGCAGACAGGGTTCGCTGGGAGCACATCCAGCGCGTCTACGAGCTGTGTGACCGCAATGTCTCCGAGACGGCCCGCCGCCTCAACATGCACCGGCGCACCCTGCAGCGCATTCTGGCAAAGCGCGCCCCTCGCTAGCGGCTACTTTGGCCGGGGGTCCATCAGGACGTGCAGCCGGTCAGCCCCAAGACGAGCCAGCTTCAACATCAGTGCCTTGCGCCGCGCCGGCGCAAGCGGTGTGAGGGGACTGTCGCGCAGCACGGCGCCGTCGTGCCCGTCCGCGACGATCAGCCCCTCGGTCGGGGGGAAGATGCCTGGATCGAGTTCGGGCGGCTTGGCGAAGAAGAACTTGTCAGAGAAGTCGCGGTACTCGTGCCACTTCCGGTCGACCTGAAAGTCGATGAGGCTCGACTTGATCTCGACGATCCAGATCTCCCCTCCCGGGCCGACGCCCAGCACGTCGGCTCGCCGGCCGCTCTTGAGCGTGACCTCTGCATAGCAGGACATGTCGTAGGTCTCTCGCAGTAGCCGCATAACTCCGCGCTGGACCCGCAACGCCGTGGCCGACTGCCGACCGTCGACGATCGGGACCGGTTCAACCATGGGGTGGCAACGGTTCAGGCTTGCTACCCACCGGCACTCGCGTCGGCGAAGATGGCAACGCAAAGGTCGATGCCCAAAGCCCCGCCAGCAACAACGGCAGGCAGATAAGGTAGGAATTGCGGATGCCCAGATGTTCCGCGACCAGGCCGAGAAGCGGCGGCGCGAGGAAGAACACCACGAAACTCACCTGTCCGAGCGCCGCAACGTTAACCGCGGACGGCCGATCCGTGCGCTGCGCCGCGGCCGAGACAGCCAAGGGGTAGACAGCCGAGCAACCAATGCCCATCAGCGCGAAGCCGAGAAGCGCCACCCAGGCAGCAGGGGCCAGCCAGACCATCACTACGCCAATGCTGGCAAGGCTGAGCAGCACCACGGCCACGCTGCGGGCGCCAAAGCGGGTGACCACCGGGTCGGCGGAAAGCCGCATCGCAGCCATGAAGAAGGCAAACAGCGTCAGCCCCATGCCCCCTATGAATGGCTCCACATCGAAGACGTCGCGCATGTAGATCGCCGACCAGTCGATGCCCGCACCTTCCACCAGGAAGGCGGCGAAACCGATCAGGCAGAGCGGCAACAGACCCCAATGCGGGAAGGCGATACGGTGCTGGCCATCGCCGTGTGCACCAGGCGGCACCGGTGCACTGCGGATGCCGGCTATGATGGCGCCACCGACAATGATGATGACCATGGC
>JAEZHZ010000349.1 GCA_023436745.1 Pseudomonadota bacterium
CCCATGTCCCGCACCGACGCTATTCTGGCGCGCCTGTCGCGCCTGCATCCCAGGTTGATCGACCTCAGCCTTGACCGGCTGCTGCCGTTGCTGGCCGCGCTCGGCAATCCGCACCAGCACCTGCCACCCGTCATCCATGTCGCGGGCACCAACGCCAAGGGCTCGACCATCGCCTACCTCCGTGCCTTCCTCGAGGCAGCGGGGCAGAAGGTCCATGTCTACAACTCCCCGCATCTCGTTCGCTTCAACGAGCGCATCCGCCTTGCCGGTACGCTTGTGGGCACCAGGCGCCTCAACGCCACGCTGGAGCGCGTGGAAGCGGTCAACGCCGGCCAGCCCATCACCTTCTTCGAAGTGACCACGGCAGCGGCCTTCGTGCTGTTCGCTGAAACACCGGCGGATTACCTGCTGCTCGAAACCGGCATGGGCGGCACCTACGACACCACCAACGTGGTCGAGCATCCGCTGGGCACGATCATCACGCCGGTCGATTTCGACCATCAGGGCTTTCTCGGCAACAGCCTCGCCGAAATCGCCGCCAACAAGGCCGGAATCCTCAAGCGCGGCAGCCTGTCGGTCATGGGCCTTCAGCGCCCCGAGGGCCGCGCCGTTCTGGAGCGTGCCGCGCACCGGCTCGGAATCCGGCCGTTGTGGCAGGGCGAGGATTTCCACGGCGAGGAACAGGACGGACGTCTGGTTTACCAGGACCATCAGGGCCTGCTCGACCTGCCGCCGCCCGCTCTGCTCGGGCGGCACCAGTTCGATAACGCGGCACTCGCCATCGCTGCTACGCGCCACTTCGGCCTGCCTGTCGATGAAGCGGCGCTTGCGAGAGGCCTGCGGAGCGTGGTCTGGCCGGCGCGGATGATGCCGCTGCCGGGTCCGCTGCGCGATCGCTTGGGGCCCGGAGCCGAACTCTGGCTCGATGGCGGACACAATCCCCACGGTGCGGCGGCACTCGCCCGCACCATCGCCGATCTCGAGGCAAGCCGGCCGGCGCCGCTGATCCTGATCATGGGGATGATGAACAATCGCGACCCGGCTGATTTCCTCAAGCCGTTCGCCGGCATGGCGCAGGAGGTGCTGGGGGTGGCCATTCCGGGCGAAGCCAATGCGCACACGGCTGCCGAAATCGCCGCGGCGGCGCAGCGGAGCGGGTTTTCGGCGAGAGCAATGCCGTCGCTCGGCCGTGCCCTTGCCCGGGCAGCGCAAACCCCCGGCGCGAGAGTGCTGATCTGCGGCTCGCTGTATCTGGCCGGCGACGTGCTCGCGCGGAACCGCACGCCACCTGACTGAGACCAGTCTACAGCACAAGAAAAGGGCGGCAGTGGCCTGCCGCCCAGTTAGTCAGGGAGAAAACGTCTGCGCTTGGATCAAGCGCGGGGCTGTGGGACAATGCGGAGGTAGGGCTTCAGTTCCTTCCAGCCTTCGGGATACTTGGCCTTGGCCTGCTCGTCGCTGACGGCCGGGACGATGATGACGTCCTCGCCATTCTTCCAGTTCACGGGCGTCGCAACCTGGTGCTTGGCGGTCAGCTGCAGCGAGTCGATGACGCGCAGCACTTCGTCGAAGTTGCGGCCGGTGGACGCCGGATACTCGATCTTGAGCTTCACCTTCTTGTCCGGCCCGATGACGAACACCGAGCGCACCGTCAGGGTGTTGTCGGCGTTGGGGTGGATCATGTCGTACTTGCGCGCCACTTCGCCGGTGGTGTCGGCGAGCAGCGGGAAGTTGAGGGCGGTGCCCTGGGTTTCCTCGATGTCCTTGGCCCAGCCCGCGTGGTCTTCCAGCTTGTCGACCGAAAGGCCCAGCACCTTCACGCCGCGCTTGTCGAACTCGTCCTTCAGCTTGGCGGTGTAGCCGAGCTCCGTGGTGCACACCGGGGTGAAGTTCTTCGGATGGCTGAACAGGACGGCCCAGGACCCTTCGATGTAGTCGTAGAAGTGGATCGGGCCCTCGGTGGAATCGAGGGTGAAATCGGGGGCGGTGTCGCCGATGAGAATTGCCATTCTTGCTCTTCCTTCTGGACGTGTCGCTGCACGTCCCTGTCTGCTCCGAATATCGCCAGTGGGGCCCCAAACTTCAGCCGCGCAGGGGGAAATGGTTTTACGTATCTGCCGGCCCCGACGGCATAAGCTTCCACGTTAATCCCTGCGGGGGAAACAGGCGGGACTCACTCGGTGTTTACGGTCGCCGGCACGGCGCCGGGCGGGCCATTCACCCAGGTTACCTCTCCCACTCCAAGCGGGATCACTGACAGGCTCATCTTGCCCGAACCCTGCTGGATTTGCCTCGCATGTGCCAGGTAGATCAGCGAGTTGTTGGGGGCATCGTAGATGCGGGTGACGCGCAGCGACTTCCAGATCAGCGACCGCGCCTCCCGGAAGATCTCTTCGCCCCCGCGGCGGGTGGAAATGTCGCCGATGGTGATCGGCCCCGTCACCGAGCAGTCGAGCGCGGAATAGGACGGGTCCTCGAACCAGTTGCCCTGGCTCAGCCGGTCGATGAAGGAGCGGTTGAAGTAAGCGAGGTGGCAGACGACGCCCTCCACCTCCGGATCGGCCAGGGCGTCGATCGCGATGTCGTTGCCGGTCCAGTCGACGCCCACCGAGCCCACCTGACCGGCATCGCCGCAGCTTGCGAGCAGAAGTCCGGTTGCGGCGGCGGCGGCGAGTCGGGCGAACAGGTGCATGGCGGTCTCCGTGGTGACGCCTACAGGTGGTCGCGGTCGCGCCCCTGCGCAAGGCGTCAGAAGTGATTACGATGCAGATAACGCTCGAGCACCCGAACAAGTAGCGACAGCGAGATCGTCATGGTGAGATAGAGGAAGGCCACCACATTGTAGGTCTCGAAGAACAGGAAGCTCGACGAGGCCGACAGCTTGCCGAGCTGGGTGATGTCCTGCACGCCCAGCGCCGACACCAGGGCGGAGTCCTTGACCATCGACACGAAGTCGTTGCCGAGCGGCGGCAGGATGGTGCGCAGCGCCTGCGGGAACACGACGAGTCGGAAGCACTGCCAGCGGGAGAGCCCCAGCGACCGGGCCGCCTCGATCTGCCCGCGGTCGACCGACTCGATTCCCGCACGGAAGATTTCGGCGATGAATGCCGAATAGCAGATGGCGAGAGCGAAGATGGCGCGCCAGACGAAATCGAAGCCTCGCACCGTCGCCGGCTCCATCCAGCCCAGCTCGATCAGCGGGCCCGCGAGCCAGTTGAACCCGGCGACCATCGCAGGGGCCGCGACGAAGGCGACATAGAACAGGAAGACGAGGATGGGGATGCCGCGGATGATCTCCACGTAGAAGGTGGCGACCTCGCGCAGCAGGCGGTTGCCGGACGTGCGTGCCAGTGCCACCAGCAGCCCGAGCACGGTTGCCGCGGCGAAGGCGATGATGGTGACCCACAGCGTGGTCACCACGCCCGCCGAGAGCGTCCGGAAGATCCCGGCATAGGTCGCATCGGCCGTGAGCGCCCACAGGCCTACGACGAACAGCAGCCCGATGGCGAGCAGCCACCAGGGCATCCGGGACAGCAGCGAGGGCGGGCGGGGCCGGTAGGTCATGGTCCTCGGTCCTGTCGCCGGGGCGGTGGCGGCGCGTGTCCGGCCATCATTCCCTCCCCGCAATGATGGGGGAGGGGGGTGACGCAAGGTGCCGGATCAATCGGCGCCGTACTCGAAGAACCAGTAATTGATGCGGTCCTCCAGCCAGCCTTCGGCCTCAAGCTCTGCCAGGGCGGCGTTGAAGGGCTCGACGAGGTCGGAGCCGGGGGTGAGGATGAAGCCGAACGGGTCGGACTTGATCGGCTCGCCCGCCTGCTTGAACGCACCCGGATCGGCGCCGATATAGCCGGCCGAAGCCGCCTGGTCGGCGATCACCGCATCGACGTCGCCCGCCTTCACGGCCTGTACGGCGGCGCCGAAACTGTCGAAGACCCTGACCCGCGGATTGCTCTCGTCGCCGTCGAGCACGTCGTAGATGGCGGTGTAGAAGGACGATGTGCCGGCCTGGGCGCCGAACAGCAGGTCGGCGTTGTCGGCAAAGCTCTCCACCCCGGTGACGCGATCCTCGTCGGCCCGCACCAGCAGGTATTGTTCCACCGTGATGAACGGGTCGGTGAAGTCGATCTGCTCCTCGCGCTCGGCGGTGATGGTGATGCCGTCGGCCCCGATGTCGAACTGTCCGGTCCGGACTGCCTCGATCATCACGTCCCAGGCGGTGAGATCCCACTCGACCTTGGCATTGAGCCGGCGGGCGACCTCGTTGATGACGTCGTATTCGAGCCCGATGCCCTCACCGGTCTGGGGGTCGGCGAAATTGAGCGGATAATAGGCGTTCTCGGTGACGGCGCGGATGGTGCGCCCCTCGAGATCGGGCAGGTCCTGCGCTGCGGCGGGCGCGAGGCCGAGTGCGAGCAGGGTGGCGGCGGCAGCAATTGCCTTGCTGGTCATGGTGGACGGTCTCCCCAGGTGAATCGGGGCGACCTTACCGGATCGGCAGCCGGATTGTGAATGGCCGCGAATGCCGCTCAGCCCGGCCCGTTCTCCCCGGCGGCGGCGCGGTCGATATGGCCGAGGCTCCGATCGGGGTCGATGCGGTCGCGCACCATCTGCTTGAGGATACGGATATCGGGGAAACCACCATCCCGCTTGCGCTCCCAGATCAGCTCGCCATCGAGCCTGATCTCGAAGATACCACCGGTGCCGGGCACGAGGACGACTTCGCCCATTTCGGTGCCGAAGGTGGAGAGCACTTCCTGCGCCATCCAGGCGGAGCGCAGCAGCCAGTTGCACTGGGTGCAGTAGGTGATGGAAAGCCGCGGCGCGGCGGTGTCGGTGAGATCGGCCATGGCGCTGGACCTCCGGTGGTTGCGCCGACCGTTATAGCGCCGGCCGGGGGACAGCCGGAAGGGTGCCGCCCGGAGAGGTCCCCGGGCGGCAGTGCGTCAGTTGTTGACCCACACCACGGTGCGGCTGGAATTTTCCACCAGCACCGGGCGGTCGTTCACATAGACGTAGGAGTAGGTGGAGCTGTCCGGAATGGCGGTGATCTGCACGTCGGACGGCAGAACCTTGCCAACCACCACGTCGCCATCCACCGTCACCGAACCGATCGGGTTGCCGGCGGCATAGTCGGCGACCGACTGCGACACCACGTAGCCCGGCGACTGCACCAGGGCGCGCGACTCGAGGTCGACGATCCAGACGCGGTCGTTGGCATAGATGTAGCCATAGGCGGGGTCGCCCTGGATCGGGTAGATGGTCACATCGGCCGGGACCACGTAGCCAACGTCGAGCCCGCCATCGAGGTAGATGACATCCACCGGGTTGGCGGTGGCGTAGTCCACGGTCGATGCCTGGACGCCGGCTTCGCCGGCGCTCACCGCCCCGGC
>JAEZHZ010000315.1 GCA_023436745.1 Pseudomonadota bacterium
CCTCTCGGGCTACGAGATCATCCCGCTCGCAAGGCTCGGCCGCCCTCGGGTCGACGTAACCCTCAGGATTTCCGGGTTTTTTCGCGATGCCTTCCCGGCGCAGATCGCCCTGTTCGACCGTGCCGCCCGCGCCATCGGCGCACTCGACGAGCCTGAGGAAGAGAACCCGATTTCTGCCCGCATGCGCAGCGAGGCGCTGGGCCTGATCGCCGCCGGGCGGTCGAAAGACGACGCCGCCCTCGAAGCCGGCCACCGCATCTTCGGCTCCCGCCCCGGCAGCTATGGCGCGGGCCTTAACGCCTTGATCGACAGCGGGAATTGGGCGACCAAGGCCGACCTTGCAGACCGTGCGCTGGACTGGGGCCAGTACGCCTATGGCGCCCGTGCCGAAGGCCTGCCGCAGCGCGACCGCTTCGCCCTGAGGCTCTCGGGCATCGACGCCGTGGTGCACAACCAGGACAACCGCGAGCACGACCTGCTCGACAGCGACAACTACTACCAGTTCGAAGGCGGTCTCGCCGCGGCTGCGGAAACCCTGACCGGCCGGGCTCCAGCGGCCTATCACAACGACCATTCTCGCCCGGAAACCCCCGGAATCCGGACGCTTGAGGAAGAGATCGCCCATGTGGTGCGCTCGCGCGTGGTGAACCCGAAATGGACCGCCGGCATGATGCGCCACGGTTATCGGGGGGCTTTCGAGATCATCGCCACCGTCGACTTCATGTTCGCGTTCGCCGCGACCACCGGGGCGGTGAAGAGCCACCATTTCGATCTCGCCTTCGAGGCCTTCGTCGAAAACGATGAGGTGAGGGAATTCCTCTGCAATTCCAACCGCTTCGGCTATGACGAGCTGATCGGAAAGTTCAACGAGGCGCGTGAGCGCGGTCTCTGGTCGCCACGCTCCAACGCCGCCTATGCCTATCTCGAGGAGACCGCCGCATGAGCGAGCAACCCGTCAAGAAGACCGACCTCATGACCGAGGCCGAGCGCGACGCGTATCACGCCGAGAAGATGCGCAAGAAAAAGGCCGCGCGGGACAAGATCCTTGCCAGCAAAACCGCGGAAAAGGGTTTGCTTATCGTTCACACGGGCAAGGGAAAAGGCAAATCCACGGCAGCTTTCGGCATGGTTTTCCGAGCAATCGGCAACGGCATGCGCGTGGGTGTCGTCCAGTTCGTCAAGGGCGTTTGGAACACGGGCGAGCGCGACGTGCTCGACAAATTTCCCGAGCAGGTGACCATCAACGCGATGGGTGAGGGGTTCACCTGGGACGTCGCCGACCGCCAGCGCGACCTCGCCGCGGCCCGCAAGGCATGGGAGCAGGCCAAGGCGCTGATCGCCGATCCCAGCTACGACATGGTGCTGCTCGATGAACTCAACATCTGCCTGCGCTACGACTATCTGCCGATCGCCGAGGTGGTCGAGGTGCTGCAGGCAAAGCCAGCCGACAAGCACGTCATCGTCACGGGCCGCAACGCCAAGGATGAACTGATCGAGATCGCCGACCTCGTGACGGAGATGACCGAGATCAAGCACCACTTCCGGGCGGGGGTCAAAGCCCAGAAGGGCATCGAGTTCTAGCAGCGCGAAGGCGGCTGCAGGGTCGTCACCAGGCCCTCGATGATGTCGTCGATCCTTGCCGTGTCGGTGACGAGGTAGTCGAGCCGGAAACCGGCGTAGGCTGCGCCATCGCACCCTGCAATCATGTGCACATACAGCACGCGCATGCACTTGATGGCCGTGAACCAGGCCCATTGCGGGGTGATCGTCTCCGCCGTGATGTTCCAGGCATCGCTTTGTTCCCGGACGAGGGCAGAGCGCACCTCCGCCTCGAAACCATGGCTGGCCGGCCCGCCCCGGACTGTCAGCACCTGCGTCGTCGCGGTATCGACGAACACCGTGCCCTCGCCGTCGTCGATCTCACCCTGGGGTTCGTAGCCCGGAGGAATGTCGATCGCGTAGCCAAGACGGTCACTCTGATATGGCGTCCAGAACTGCGCCAACACAGGGCTTGAGGTCAGGAGCAGGGCTAGAAGGACCAGGGCGGTGCGCATGGCTCGATGCTGCCCGCAAACGTCTTTCGCGGCAAGCTCACACGACGACGATGCCGGAGTGCTTGGCCTTGTTCTCGGGCTCGACGTGAATGGTGATCTGAACATCTGGCACTGCTTCGCGCAGCCGGGCCTCGATCTCGTCGCAGATGGTATGCGCCTGCTCGACGCTCATCGTGCCGGGCACCACCAGGTGAAAGTCGATAAAGGTCACAGGGCCCGCCTGGCGCGTGCGGATGTCATGGGCTTCGAGCGCCCCTTCGGCATTGGTGGCGATGACCTCGCGGATCCGCTGCTGCGTCTCGACCGGCACGGCCACGTCCATGAGGCCGCCGACACTGTCGCGGATCACGGCCCAGCCGGACCACAGGATGTTGAGGGCGACAAGGGCTGCCAGAATCGGATCGATGATGGCCCAGCCGGTCAGAAGCACGAGCCCCAGCCCGAGCAGAACGCCACCCGTCGATATCACGTCGGTCATCAGATGGCGGCCATCGGCCTCTACCGCCGGTGAGCGCGCGCGGCGCCCCTGACGGATCAGCACCCGAGCCCAGACCAAGTTCAGCACGGTTGCGCCAGCGCTGATGCCGAGCCCCAGGGTCGGTTCGTCGGGTAGCGCGGGGGCAAGCAACCCGAGCCACGCCTCACGAACGATCAGAATGGCGGCCACGATGATCATCACGCCGACGAGCACCGCGGAAAAATACTCGGCCTTGTGATACCCATAGGGCAGGGCGGCATCAGCCGGACGCTGCCCGAGCCTGACAGCGATCAGCGCCGTCACTGCGGTCACCACATTCACGATGGATTCGAGCGCGTCCGAGTAGAGGGCGACGGAGCCCGTGACCCGCCAGGCAAGAAACTTGAGGCCGAGCACCACAAGCGCCACGCCGAGACTCGCCGCCGCGATGGTCTGGGTTCGCTGGGCGATGGTCATGGTGGCTCCGCAGGCAGTTGAAGACCGGCCATAGAACGTCCCGCTGGATGGTGCAAGCCATTGAATTCGCCCATGATTTTGAGAAGCATTCGCAACTGTCCGGTCGGTGCATAACCCCTTGATTGACCACGGCGCACCCTGCGCCTAGAACCGGGACAGCGCAGCGTTCCCCCGACGGAACTGAAACAGAGTCCGGTGCGGTCGACCCCAGCGGGGACCAACTCCGGAGCTGCAACGGGCCTGGTGCGAACCCTGCCTCTTGCAT
>JAEZHZ010000158.1 GCA_023436745.1 Pseudomonadota bacterium
CAGAGAACCGCTGGGACCCCGAACTGCTGGCGCTGTTCCGGGTGCCGGAAGCGATGCTGCCCGAAGTGAAGGACTGCGCCGCGGACTTCGGCACGACGGACCCGGCGCTGCTCGGGGCTGCCATCCCCATCCTCGGTGTGGCCGGAGACCAGCATGCCGCGACCATCGGGCAGGCCTGCTTCGAGCCAGGGATGCTGAAGTCTACCTATGGCACCGGGTGCTTTGCGGTGCTCAACACGGGCACCGATCTCTGCCGCAGCGAGAACCGCCTGCTCACCACGATCGCCTACCGGCTGGACGGGGTGACCACCTACGCGCTGGAAGGATCGATCTTCGTCGCCGGCGCTGCCGTGCAATGGATTCGCGACGGACTGAAGCTGGTGCAGCACGCCAGCGAGACCGGCCCGCTGGCTGCACAGGCGGACCCGGACCAGCACGTCTACATGGTGCCGGCCTTTGTTGGGCTCGGGGCTCCGTGGTGGGATGCCGAGGCGCGGGGCGCCATCTATGGCCTCACGCGCAATACGGGACCGGCCGAGATCGCGCGGGCGGCACTCGAGGCTGTCTCCTACCAGACCCGCGACCTGCTCGATGCAATGCACAAGGACTGGCGGGGCTCGGCGGACACCGTGCTGCGCGTCGATGGCGGCATGGTCGCCTCGGACTGGGCCATGCAGTTCCTGGCCGACGTACTGAACGCACCCGTGGACCGGCCGGCGAGCCTCGAGACAACGGCGCTCGGTGCGGCCTGGCTCGCTGGCTCCCGAGCGGGCGTGTGGCCCGGCATGGCAGAATTCGCCGCGGGTTGGGCCCGTGAGCGCCGGTTCGAGCCGCAGATGGACGCGGCAGTTCGCGAGCAGAAGCTCAGGGGCTGGGACGCGGCAGTACGGCGCACGCTGACGCAATAGTCAGCGGCGGCGTTCCGCTACTGCATCCACGCCTGGAAACTGCCGCCTGCGATCATGGCCCAATAGACCTTGCCGCTGCCGGTGCGCGCCGCGGCAAGGCCGAACTCGGTGAATCGCTGGCTCAACAGGGTCGAGCGATGGCCGGGCGAGGCCAGCCAGCCTTCGATCGCGGCGGGCAGGGACGTGTAGCCCTTCGCAACGTTCTCGCCGACGGCACCTTGATAACCCGCCGCAGTAACGCGCTCCCTCAGCGTCGTGCCGAGGTCATGGCTCAGTGGGTCCCGGCTGGCCATCTGGCGCGCATGCGATCGCGCCGCCTGTTCGAGCTGGGTATTGTAGGCCCATGGAGGCGCACCGTTGGCGCGGCGGGTGGCGTTGATTGCCGCCAGGATTTCCTCGTCGGAGAGGGTTTCCGGCGAACTCGCGGGCTTTGGGAGCACAGGCACCCTGCTGGTGGAACAGGCGGCAAGCGTTGCCGCGGCGCCGAGGACAAGGAAGTGGCGTCGCTTGAAGGCGGACATCAAGGCTCCAGATCAGGCCTGATCGTAGGCCGCGAGCAGCGGCGGCAGCACGGCAAGATCGGTGGTAATAGGATTGCCGGCGGCGAGGTCCCAGCAAACGCTGAGGCCCGAATGGGCGGCTGCATAGCCGAGTATGCGCTTGCGGTTCAGGCCCAGCCTGGCGGCAAGCACGTCCGCCATCTGCGCAATGCGGCGGGGGTTGGCCGCAATGGTCGGCGCGCCATGCGGATTGCGGAAGGCGTTGGCGACTTCATAGGCCGGGTCGCCGATCACCCCCTTGGGGTCGATGGCAAGCCATCCGCGATCAGAGGACAGGATGTTGTCGTGGTGCAGATCGCCATGCAGCGGCACCTGTGCGGCGGGCTTGTCGAACAGCTTGAGGGCAATGCCACTGGCGCGGGCATAAAGGTCGCGGGCGGTGTGGGGCCAGGCGCGCACGTCGGTATCGAACAATGCCTGGAAGCGCTGGCGGAGCGGCACCAGGTCCTGCGGCGGCTCCGGCCGGGCCCTGTGGAGCTGGGAAACGACGGTCGCGAGGGCGATTGTCGCCTCTTCATCATGGCCGGCACGCGCTGCATCACCGAGCGTCTTGCCGTCGAGCCACTCCATGAAGATCGTGTCGCCATGTATGTCGAACACCGTGGCAGCGCCGTCGCCCCCATACCATTGCAGCAGGCGGGCACCCCTGCCCTCCTCCTCCGCAACGGCAGGCTTGAGGATCTTGAGAGCTGCGAAGTTCCGGCCGTTCTGCTCGACGCGAAATATCCAGCTGCGCGGCGTCTCCGCCACCGGCGTGGACTTGGTAAGCGACCAGCGGATCATGGCGCGGCTGAGGGCCGTCTCGACTGGAGACTGATTCATGTCCGGCATTAGATCAGATGCAGGCGGATGTTGCGACGGCATGTCGCCTGTTGACCGCGAAAGATGATGGAATTGCGGCGTTTGCGCTTCAGTAAGGTTGACGATTTGCCAGTCGGAAACCCTGACTCGCAGTCCCTGTTGCCGGACAGCGCTTGTTTACCGGTTCGGGACACTCTCTTTCGGGCGCAGGAACGAAGAGGAGGTCGAGATGGCGCATCCGAGCCTCGAAGACGATCCACGGCGACTTCGCGACATCGTCGCCACCGGCGAGGAGCGGCCGAACTGGGGCCAGCAACTGGCCAACGGCCTCGGCGGGCTGATGCTGCTGCTGATCACCGGCATCGCGATCGTGCTGCTGGTCTTGTGGCGCTCACCGTAGCAAGGGGGCGCCGAGGGCCAGACGGCCCTCGCCCTGCCTAGCCGAGCCTGTAGGCATCCTTCGCGGCCTGATAGCTCAGGTGCCGCGCGATCTCGCTGGCCGTTGCGCGCGTAAGGCGGTGCTCCGCCACCCAGCTGGCTAGGAAGCCGGCAACCTCCCTGCGCCAAACGTCATGGCGGGCGGGGATGGACAGCAGGGCGCGCGTATCGTCGTTGAAACCGGCAAGATTGTAGAAGCCGGCGGTCTCCACGACCTGATCGAGATAGCGGCGGATACCCTGCGGCGAATCGTGGAACCACCACGGCGGACCGATCATCAGGGACGGCCAGTAGCCCGCCATCGGCGCCAGTTCGCGCGCGTAGGTAGTCTCATCGAGCACGAACATGATGATCCGCAGGTTCGGCTCGTTGCCGCAGCGCGACAGGAGCGCCCTGAGGCCGCCAACATAATCGGTCGGGCCAGGGATGTCGGCACCTAGGTCGGTCCCGCGCTCGTTGAACAGCAGCGGGTCAGTGTTTCTGCGCGAACCGGCGTGGATCTGCATCACCATGCCGTCCTCGACCGACAGCAGGGCCATCTCGGTCAGCATCTGCGCCCGGAACAGCTCGGCGTCATTGGCGTCGTGGCGGCCGGCAAGGACCCTGTCGAGCAGCGCCTGCTTGTCCACCAGCGGAAGGTCCGCTGTGTTGGCGGTGGGCACACCGTGGTCGGTCGCCATGGCGCCAAAGCGGCGGAAGTACTCGCGCCGCTTGCGGTGGGCGTTGATCAGGCCCTCCCAGCGGGTGATGTCCTCGCCGGTCAGTTCGCCGAAGCGCCTGAGGTTGTCACCAATCGCCGGGCGGCTTGCGTCCGTGACGTCGTCGGGCCGGTAGGTGGTGCGGACGCGCCCGATCGTGCCGGCCGACTCCATCTTCTGGTGATGCGCCAGAGGATCGAGCGCGAACTCGGTGGTCGCGATGACCTCCACACGGGCGCGGTCGAGGATGGCGTGGGGCAGCAGTTCGGGCGTCGCCAGGGCCGCATCGATGGTGTCGTAGATGCGATCGGCGGTCGCCGGCGAAAGCTCCTCGGTGATGCCGAACGCCCAGTTCAGGGAGTGATCGACCCAGGTCCTGGAGGGGGTGCCGGCAAACAGGTGGTAGTTCGCGGCCAGAAGGCGCCAGGCCGACCGGCCGTCGGAGACCGGCTTGCCATCCTTGCGGGGGACGCCGAGGTCATCATAGCTGAGGCCGCGACTGCGCAGCATGCGCAACACGTAGTGGTCGGGGGTCAGGAACAGCGCAGCCGGATCACTGAAGCGGCCATTTTCGGCGAACCATGAGGGATCGGTATGCCCGTGCGGGCAGATCAGCGGCAGATCCGCCACTTCCGCATAAAGCTCACGGGCAAGACCCCGGGCCGGCTCGGCGGAGGGGAATAGACGGTCGGCATGCAGGTGCGCTGGCTGGGTCATGGACCGGTTCTGCCATGAAGGCGGAACAAGATCAACGGCTTCCATACAAGATGCGGATCAGCGGCATTTATGTCGAATTAACTGCATCTGCAGGCGGTTATTCGTCCGCGGGCCGACTGGCACTAGGCTGATGCGCAGGGTGAGAAACAGCGCAAGGCGGCTGCCCGTGACCGCCGGTCCCATCGACCGGCCAGCGAGGGGGTATCCGATGGCCAATCTCGACTCTCACGATGCCGGTCTTGTCGATGCCGCGCGGCGGCTTGCCCGGCGCGCCGGGCGCATCGACCATACCCAACGCATGCTGATGGCCGCGGGACTTTCCGCATTCGGCATCGTCGCCGTCGCGGCGACCATGCTGGGCGTGGTGCTCTAGCAACATACCCCTGGCGCATGGCTGGCTTGACCGATCAAGCCCTACTCGTGGAGCGCCCACAGGCCCATCTAGGGGTCATGAAGGCGGCCCGGCGTATTGATCGGGTCCAATCCAAGGAGTTGGTCATGAGCGCCCTGCGCAACAATCGTCTGTTTGCTACACTCGGTAACATTGCCGATGTGTTCGGCAGCGCCGCTGCTGCTGCAGCAGCTGTTGAAGCCGGCCGGGTTCCCAAGGCCAAGCACCTGAAGACCCTCGGTATCGACGCCGACGCCTTCCGTCGGATCGAGCGGCTCAAGTCTCCCGACGCGGGGCGCTTTCCCTCCGGCGACCCGCGCCGAGCCCGGTCCGTACGTCAGAGAAGCCCGGACGCCAGCAATGGTGTCCGGGCTTTTTCGTGGCCGGAACCGATGGCGCAGTCCGCCTGTTGGGATGGACACAGCGAAGGAGGGCCCCATGGCCGACAAGGACACCAAGAGCAAGCCGGCACCGCTCGAGACCGGTCCCGGTGAACAGCGCGACGACAACATCGACGATCTCGGACACAAGCACGGCGGCGGCAAGCAGGAACAGCCGGGCGGCAGCAGCACCGCCGACAAGGGCGGCAAGCGCTGAGGTGAGCGTGGGGAACGAAGTGGCGTGCCTGCCGTTCAGCGGGCGCTCCAACCTGGATAGCCCCATGTTCCACTTCGTCTGTGCCGATGCCATCGTGCATCGATGCCGTGCCCTCGCGCTTAGCCTTTCGCGAGGGCTCCGCTGATGCAGGCTCCGCGCGCCACCTACCGCCTGCAGCTCAACAGGGACTTCACCTTCGCCGACGCCGCCGCGCTCGTGCCGTATATGGACGAGCTGGGGGTCAGCCACGCCTATCTTTCGCCGATCCTGAAGGCACGATCGGGCAGCACACATGGCTACGACACAGTCGATCATACCGCGCTCAACCCGGAGCTGGGCACCATGGCAGACTTTCGCCGGCTGGCGGATGCGCTGCATCGGCGCGGCATGGGGCTATTGCTCGACTTCGTGCCCAACCACATGGGCGTGGGCGGGAGCGAGAATCCCGTCTGGCTCGATGTGCTGAAGCATGGCCAGAGCAGCCGCCATGCGGAGTGGTTCGACATCGACTGGTCGGCGGGTCGACCCGGCGCGACGGGCAAGGTGCTGGTGCCGTTCCTCGGGTCCACCTATGCCGAGGCACTGGCAGCGGGGCAGATCCGGCTCAAGGGCGATGGCGAGGGGTTGGCCGTCTGGGTCTACGACAATGACAAGCTGCCGGTGCGGCCCGAGGATTCGGCCTCGCTGCTCGAACGTCATGGCAGCCCCGAGGCGGTGGTTGCGGCATATACCGGCCAAGAGGGCGCATTCGACAGCTGGGCGGCGCTGGACGGGCTGATCGCGCGCCAGCACTGGCGCCTCGTGCATTTCGGTGCAGGCGGCGACGAGATGAACTACCGCCGCTTCTTCGTGAACAGCGAGCTGGCCGGCATCCGCCTCGACCGCGAGGACGTCTTCGAGCATGTGCACCGGCTGGTGTTCGACCTGATCGCGGACGGGCTGGTGGACGGGCTCAGGATCGACCATGTCGACGGCCTGCTCGACCCCAAGGGGTATCTTGCGCGGCTGCGGGAGCGGTCGCCGCGCCCGATCTGGCTGGTGATCGAGAAGATTCTCGCACCGCACGAGCAGTTGCGGTCCGATTGGCCGGTGGACGGCACCACGGGCTACGAGGCAGGGGCCGAGCTGATCCGGCTGCTGACCCGGGCGGACGCCGAGGCGGCGCTGACCCGTACCTACGAAGAGTTCGTTGGCGGGGTCACCGGCCCGGAAGAGGAAGAATACCGCACCAAGCTGCGGATCATGAACAACGAGCTGACCGCCGAGCTGACCTCGCTCAGCCGGCGGTTCGCGGCCCTCGCCTGGTCGGTGCCGCAGACGCGCGACCTGACCGAGATGCAGATGCGGCGGGTTCTGCGCGAGATCGTCGCCCACCTGTCCGTCTACCGCACCTATGCCGATGATGACGGTGTCGGGGCGAGGGACCGGCGCGAGGTCGGCCGGGCGGTGGTCCTCGCCAGACGCAGCCAGCCACAGGTGCAGCCGATGGCCTTCGACTTCGTCGAGGGCGTACTGTGCGGCACGATTGGCGAACCGTACCAGCAGGATGCACTGCGTCTCGCCCGCGGCCGCTTCCAGCAATACAGCGGCCCGGTGATGGCGAAGGGGCTCGAGGACACGACGCTTTATCGCTACAACCGGCTGGTGTCGCTGAACGATGTCGGGGCGCATCCCGACAGGTACTCGCGCTCCATCGCCGCCTTTCACGAGAGCAATCGCAGGCGACTGGCGACGCATCCGAACTGCATGATCGCGACGTCGACGCACGACACCAAGCGGGGCGAGGACATTCGCGCGATCATCGCGGCCATCGCCGACGAGCCCGAGGTGTGGCGCGCGGCGGTGCAGCGCTGGCGGCAGCTGCTGCCACGGTGGTCCGACTCCGTGCACCCGAACGACATCTACCTGCTGTTCCAGCTGCTGGTGGGCGGGTGGCCCATGGCGGCCGCGGGCGATGATTTTGCCCAGCGGCTCAAGGACGCGATGACGAAGTCGCTCCGCGAGGCGCGGGAGCGGAGCGACTGGGGCGTCAACAACACGGCCTACGAGCACAAGGTGTTCGAACTCATCGACCACCTGGTCGCCGATGCGGGCTTCCTCCACGATTTCCACGCAGTCAGGGAGCGCATCCAGGCGGTCGGCAGGCGCAAGGCGCTCGTGCAGGCGGCCCTGAAGCTGACGATACCCGGCGTACCGGACATCTATCGCGGCGCCGAGGACTGGGAGCAGAGCTTCGTTGACCCGGACAATCGGCGGCCGGTCGATTTTGTGGGTCTCGGGAAGCGGCTGGCATCGCCGGACGGCGAGCGTGACCAGAAGATCGTTCTCACCCAGACACTGCTGCTGCTTCGCCGGCGCATGCCGGAGCTGTTCGTCACCGGCAGCTACGAGCCGCTAGATGCAGGGGATGACGTCATCGCGTTCCGGCGACGACACGGCGAGGCGTCGCTGGTCGTGATGGCCGACCTGTCACCCGGCCACGCCAGCGGACTGCCGAAGCTCGCTGACCTGCCGGAGGCCTACGGATCGGCCGACGGGCCCGTGTGGATTCTGGCAGCGGAAGCGCAAGCGGAACCGGTACTCACGCCGGCCGCGGCACTGCCCGAGTTTGGCTAGATGGATGATGGAACCACCCCCCAGCAATGCCGTTGGAGGTGCGGGTGGTCGTTCTATTTGACGAGGTGGGCAGAACGGGAAGACCCGCACAATGTGCACAGGTGCAAACTACACCACCAGGGACCACTACTTCGGACGCAATCTCGACCTGGAGTTCTCGTACAACGAGACGGTTACGATTACACCGCGGAACTACAGGTTCGAGTTCCGCAAGATGCCGCCACTCGAGTCGCATCATGCGATGATCGGCATGGCCACCGTGGTCGATGGGTACCCTCTCTACTATGACGGCACCAACGAGAAGGGGCTCAGCATGGCTGGCCTCGCCTTTGCGGGGAACGCCGACTACAAGCCTGAGGATCCCGGAAAGACCAACATCTCTCCGTTCGAGTTCGTGCCCTGGATACTGGGCAAATTCGAGACCGTCGACCAGGTCAGGGACGAGCTAAGTTCATTCAATCTCGTCGACCTCCCCTTCAGCGAGGCTTTTCCACTCTCGCCGCTGCACTGGCTTATCTCGGACAGGACGCAGTCGATCACGGTGGAGTCGGTCCGTGAAGGCCTGAAGGTCTACGACAATCCGATCGGCGTGCTCACCAACAACCCCACCTTCGACATCCAGTCCTTCAACCTCAACAACTATATGGGTCTGTCGCGGAATCCGCCGCAGCAGAATTTCTCCTCCAACCTGAAGTTCGACACCTACAGCCGCGGCATGGGCGCCATGGGACTGCCGGGCGACCTGTCGTCGCCGTCGCGCTTCGTGAAGGCGGCCTTTACCAAGGAGAATTCGATGTCCGGCGACTCCGAGTCGGAGTCGATCCGCCAGTTCTTCCATATACTTGGCTCTGTGACACAGCAACGCGGGTGCGTGAACGTCGGCAACGGCAAGTTCGAGATCACCATCTACTCGTCGTGCTGCAACACCGACAAGGGCATCTACTACTACACTACCTACGAGAACAGCCAGATCAGCGGCGTCGACATGCACAAGGTGGACCTCGATGGCTCGACACTCTCGGACTACCCGCTGATCAAGGGCCAGCAGATCCGGATGCAGAACTGAGGGCCAGTTCGCCGCACGAAACGGGGGCCGGCAAGTAGGGATGATGCCATGGACAAAGCCCTGCCTCCGGCCACTCTGGTCCAGTTCATCGACCGCAACATCTCGCGCCCCGGACTGGTTGGCGGGATCATTCTCTTCTCCCTGTCGCTGACGCCGTCACTGCTGCCGCGAACGCCACTGATCCAGGGGCTGTTGTCGGGGACCACCTTCGCGTTCGGTTATGCTATCGGCGTGTCGCTCCAATGGATATGGGACTACATCGAACTCGGACGGCCGCTTGGTCGCTTCTCGCGCCCGTTCGGCTTTGTCGTCGCTCTGCTGTGCGTCGCGCTGGCAGCCGTGTGCCTGATCGAGATGGTCCCCTGGCAGAACTCGGTACGGGCCGCGATGGGGATGCAGCCGGTGACCGCCGGCCACCCCATTTTCGTGGTGCTCGTCGCGCTGTTGCCCGCCGCCGTGCTGATTACAATCGGCACCTTGCTCGTTCACAGCGCTCAGGCGGTGGCGCGCCGCATGAAGTCGTTCCTGCCTCGTCGGGTGGCGTTGCTGCTCGGCATCACCCTGGTGGGCACGGTGACCGCAGTGGTGTTCAACGGCGTGCTGCTCCGTTCCGCGCTGGTTGCGGCGGACCGTTTCTTCCAGCAACTCGACAGCGTTTCCGGACAGTTCGGGGATCCGCCCGCCAACCCGGTGCAGTCCGGCAGTTCCGCCTCGCTCGTCGCCTGGAACACCATCGGGCATGATGGACGGGTCTATGTGGAATCGGGACCGACCCAGGCCGATATTGCCGCCCTGATCGGGCGACCGGCCCAACAGCCCCTAAGGGTCTATGTCGGCCTGCGCTCGGCCCCGACGCTGAAGGAGCGCGCGGAACTCGCCCTGCAGGAGATGGAGCGGGTCGGCGCGTGGGACAAGTCGGTGCTGATCGTCATCATGCCGGTGGGAACGGGCTGGGTCGACCCCGCCAGCATCAGCAGCCTCGAGTACCTGATGGCCGGGGACGTCGCTAGCGTTGCGCTTCAATACTCCTACCTCACCAGCCCCCTCTCCCTGGTGGTGCAGCCCGAATACGGAACGGACGCCGCCCAGGCGCTGTTCTCCGCGGTCTACCAGCACTGGACACAACTGCCGCGCGACAGCCGGCCGAGGCTCTATCTCAACGGCCTGAGCCTGGGCGCAAACAGCTCTCAGGCCTCTTCCCAGATCCTGGACATGTTCCCCGACCCTTACGACGGCGCGCTCTGGGCCGGGCCGCCGTTCACGAGTTCGATCTGGCGCTATGCCACCCAGAACCGCGATCCCGGATCACCGGAGTGGCGGCCGCGCTTCGGCAATGACGCGACCATTCGTTTTGCCAATCGCGGGGCCGAGTTCGCACAGCCCGACACACCCTGGGGGCCATTGCGGATCGCGTTCCTGCAGTATCCAAGCGATCCGATCGTGTTCTTCGACTGGTCGAGCTTCCACCGCGCTCCGGACTGGATGACCCCGCCACGGGGACCGGGGGTCTCCCCTGCCCTGACGTGGTATCCGGTAGTGACCTGGCTGCAGCTCGGCATGGACATGGCACTCGCCCAGACCTCGCCGATCGGGTACGGGCACAACTACGCCATCGACGACTACATCGATGCCTGGCGGGCGCTTGTCGATCCCCCGGGCTGGGATGATGCGGCCATAGCGCAGCTCAAGTCTCGCATAGTCTCGGACACCGGGGTCAAGCCATGAGCACGGACCGCGACCAACCGGACATCCCAGTTCGCTCGCCCTCGCACTGGCTGTGGGGACCTTTCGCCGGACTGGTGTTTGCCGCCATAGGCCTGGGCGGGAGCATGCTGGCCCAGGTGCGGGTCAGCCCTACGGCGCTGGGCAGCGCCGGTGAGATCACTGCTGCCAATCTGCTGGGTGGCGTGTTCCTGTGCGGATGGCTCGTCTGGTGGCTCGTGGTCATTCGTCCCCGTCAGGACACCGCGCTGAGGGGAGCCGTTGCGGGCGTTCTGGTTGCGTGTCTCTCCTACCCCGCCGTGCTGCTGCTGGCACACCTGGTGAACACCGACCGGGGCCACGCCTCCGACTCTTCCCTGCTGGAGCAGGTCACCCAGGCGCTGGTGCAGTCCCTGCTCGGGCTCGTCACCACGGGCTTCGCATCCACGATCGCGCTCGCCGTCTCCGGCGTCCTCATCGCGTTGCTGCAGCACCGCCTCACGCCATATCCCGAGGTTCCCGCCGGCGTCCGCCCGCCGGGAGTGCTCCGCCGGCTATTTCACGGCCTCGTCGTTATCACCCTCTCTATCGTCGGGGTGCTCGTGGTCGGCTTCGTGGTGCTGACGGTGCTGCCCGTTCCACCCCTCAGTGGCGTGCTGACACCGCAACCGGCGACCGACTACCAGCAGGCACTGGACGAGTTCTCGGCGATCGAAGCCCGCGAGGCGGCACTGCCTCTCCGGCCCGAGTGTCATTCCCAACTGCGGACACATGGCACCAAGGTTGCCAGGGTCGTGGTGTATTTCCATGGATTGACCAGTTGCCCCGCCCAGGGCGACGCGCTGGCCCAGCAGTTGTTCGATAAAGGCTACAACGTCGTCGTGCCCCGTCTGCCCGGGCACGGGGAGGAGGACCCGCTGACGCTGGCGCTGGCCCACATGACAGCCGAGGACCTCGTCAACACGGCCAATACGGCGATCGGCATCGCGCACGGGGTAGGCGAGGACGTGATCATCGTCGGTCTATCTGCGGGAGGCACGGTCACCACCTACGAGACGCAGCAGAACGATACGCTGGGCAACGCGGTGGCAGTGGCGCCGTTTCTGGGCCCGGATTTCCTGCCACCCTGGACCACCCGGGCCGCGACCAACCTGCTGCTCCGGGCGCCGAACCTGATGATCTGGTGGAATTCCAAGACCCCCTACAGTTCTCCCGAGATGCCCTATGTCTATCCGCGCTACGCGACCAGGGCAGTCGGGGAACTGATGCGGCTCGGGCGGATCGTTGCCGGCGAGGCCGAGACGAGAAGACCTGCGGCGCAGGGGATCGGAGTCCTGCTCAATCGGGCGGACAAGACGATCAATGCCCCCCTTGTGGAGCAGCTTGTCCGCGAATGGGAGAAGCAGGGTGCGGCGGTGGACCTGCGCTTCCTGCCCCTGGAGGACGGCCTGCCTCACGATGTGATCGACCCGCGGCAGCCGCACGGCAATATCAACATCGTGTATCCCACCCTGTTCGAGATGATTTCGGCCACCAGCAAGTGAGTTCCCCCTATGCAGGTCTTCACAGCATGGGCACCGCGCAGTGGCCAGACCGAGGCGGCTCCCGGTGAACATCGATGGTGAACCAGAGCGCCCCCCGCCCCAACAGTTCGTACATGCCCTGGCCCCTCATCGCAGGGCTGGTGTTTGCGCTGGCCGGCCTGGGGATCGCCCCGTTCGTGGGACTGAGCATCGGCGAACCCCTCGGCTTCGGAAGCGGCCGCCTGCCCTGGCCGTTGGTGCTTGCCGGAGTGTTCCTCAGCGGCTGGCTGCCCTGGTGGCTGCTGATGCCGAACTGGCGCAGGGTGCGCCCGATCGGCGGAGCGGCCGCCGGCGTCCTCGCAGCAACGCTGTCGTATCCGGTCGTGCTGGGGCTCTATGAAGCCATAGGCGGCACGCTCGGACTAACCGACACCGGCGGCGCCGCCGGGGTCCAGTGGGTCGCATGGGTGGCGTTGCTTGGCCTGATGACCACCGGCTTCGCGCTGGCCATGAGCTTCGCGGTGGTGGGCGGCGTCGCTGCCTGGTTGCTGGCGGCCTATGTCAGGCCCCGACAGGTGGCTCCTTCTTCGCCGAAGGGCGCCGGCAAGCGCTTCCTGCGGACCGCGCGGCGGCTGGCACTGGGTGCAGCACTGGTCCTGGTGGTGGGCCTCACGGGCTCGTTCATCGTCCTGTCGCGCATGCCCATTCCCGTAGCAGGGCTCGCGGCGCGAGCGTCGCCCAGCGTTCCAGCCCGGACATATGAGCAGGCCACGGAGGCATTCTCACAGGTTCGGGCCGAGGAAGCCGGGGAAGACCTTGACGACCGCTGCCTGTCCAAACTCATGAGTCACGGCGGCCGGACCCGGATCGCGGTCGTCTTCTTCCACGGGCTGACAAGTTGCCCCGCGCAGGGAGAGGCACTGGCCAATTCCCTGTTCGCGCGCGGGTACAATGTCTACCTGCCGCGCATGTACGGCCACGGGGAGGCGGACCCCGAGACGCTGTCGCTGGCCTCGCTGACGGCCGAGCACCTGGTAGACCTCGCCAACCAATCCACCGACCTTGCCCAGGGGCTGGGCGATCGGGTGGTCGTGGTCGGGCTCTCCGCCGGCGGCACCATCACCACCTGGATCGCGCAGTACCGGCGGGACGTGTTCCTCGCCATTCCGGTGTCGCCATTCCTCGGGCCCTATATCGTGCCGCCCTGGGCGAACACGGCAGCAACGAACCTGCTCCTGCAGCTGCCAAACATGATGTTCTGGGTCAACCCGCTGGCGCCCGTGAGCGCCCCCAACACCGGTTATGCCTTCGTCCGTCCCTCCACCCATACGCTGGGACAGGTCATGCGCCTCGGGGAAGCGGTGTTGAACGAGGCGGCACGCGCGCCACCGGCGGGGAACAGGATCTCGGTCCTGCTCAACCAGGCGGACGTTGCCGTCAACAACCGGCTGACCGAACAACTCGTGGCCCGGTGGCGGAGCCGGGGGGGCGCAGTGTCGGTCCACGAACTCGAGTTCTCGAGCCTGCTGCCCCATGATCTCATCAATCCCTACGAGATCTTCGGCGATACCGACCTCGTCTATTCCATCATTGCCGGGATGATCGACTCCGCCCCGCAGTGACCCAAGTTCCCTCCCCACGTTGAGACCGGACATGCCCAGCAACCCCAGCAATTCCAACAGGAATGTCCCGGCATCGAGGCGCCCCGCCGGCCAACCTTCCATGCCGCCGCGCAGCAACTGGCTGATCTTCCTGCTGATCCTGGCGGTGAACTACCTGCTCGTCAGCATCCTCTTCCCCGGCCCCGCCGGTCCGGAGCCGATCTCGTATTCGCTCTTCAGGACCCAGCTCGCGGCCGACAATGTCGCTGCGGTCCATACCCAGGGCGACACGATCGAGGGGCAGTTCAAGACACCGGTCAACTGGGCTCCACCAACCGTGGAGGGACAGCCGGCGCCGGAAAGCCGTACGATCGAGACGTTCACCACCACCCTGCCGCTGTTTGTCGATCCGGGCCTCGAAACGGAGCTGGTGGACAAGGGCGTCGACATCAGGGCGGAGCCGCTCCAGACCGGAGCCAATCCGTTCCTGTCGCTGCTGGCCGCGTTCGGTCCCGCCCTGCTGATCATCGGGCTCTACGTCTGGCTGTTCCGTCGCGCCTCCAAGCAGGGGGGCGGGCTTTTCGGGCTCGGCGGCGGCATGGGCAAGAGCCGGGCACGGCGCTTCGACAAGGAGACCGAGACCAAGGTCACCTTCGAGGATGTGGCTGGCATCGACGAGGCCGAGAACGAGCTGATCGAGATCGTCGACTTCCTCAAGAATCCCGAGAAATACACCCGGCTCGGCGGCACGGCGCCCAAGGGCGTGCTGCTTGTGGGGGCGCCCGGCACCGGCAAGACCCTGCTGGCCCGGGCCGTGGCCGGGGAAGCAGACGTGCCGTTCTTCTCGATGAGCGGCGCCGAGTTCATCGAGATGATCGTGGGCGTGGGCGCGGCGCGGGTGCGGGACCTGTTCGCCGAGGCGCGCAAGAACGCGCCCGCCATCATCTTCATCGACGAGATCGACTCCATCGGGCGGGCCCGTGGGCAGACGGTGATCGGCGGGGCCAGCGAGCAGGAGCAGACGCTCAACCAAATCCTCACCGAGATGGACGGCTTCTCCAGCCGGGAAGGCGTGATCGTGCTGGCCGCGACGAACCAGCCAGACATTCTCGACAACGCCTTGCTGCGCGCGGGCCGGTTCGACCGCCGGGTGATGGTCAACCTTCCCGACAAGGCGGGCCGTGAGGCGATCTACAAGGTCCACACCCGAAACGTACCGCTCGCCGATGACATCGACCTCGGCAAGATAGCGCAGACCACACCGGGCTTTTCAGGGGCGGACATCCGCAATCACACCAACGAGGCGGCCCTGCTTGCGGCGCGCCGGCAGGAGGACAAGGTCCACCAGAAGGACTTCATCGATGCTCTCGAGAAGATCATGCTGGGGCCGGAGCGTCCGCTGATCCTCAGCGAAGCCGACAGGAGGCGCGTTGCCTATCACGAGGGCGGGCACGCCATCCTCGGCCTCGTCGTCCCGGGAGCCGACCCGGTGCATCGCGTCACCATCGTGCCGCGCGGGCAGGCGCTGGGCGTCACCTACCAGCGCCCCCTCACCGACCGGTACAACTATCCGGAGGCCTATCTGCGGGCGAAGATCATCGGGATACTGGGCGGCCGGGCGGCGGAGGAGGTCGTCTATGGCACGAGGACCACCGGGGCCGAGAACGACATCGAGCAGGCCACATCCCTCGCCCGCCAGATGGTCGTCCGCTGGGGCATGAGCGACCGGATCGGCATGGTCCAGCTGGCCCCGCGTCAGAACGAGTGGACCGGCGGCGGCGGCTTCATGGGTGCCAAGCCCTATAGCGAGGACACGGCAAGGATCATCGACACGGAAGTGGCACGCATCATCGGCGAGTGCCACGACGAGGCCCAGCGCCTGCTGCGCGAGCACCGGGACGCTCTGGACCGGCTGGTCACGGCGCTCGTGGCTAGGGAGTCGCTGGACGAGACGGAACTGCTGGAAGCGACGGGGCTGCCGCCTGCCCCGCCCCTGCCCGACCAACCGCTGAATCCCTGAGCGGACTCACGGCGACGGCGGGGCGGCATCGCTGTCGCCCTCCACCAGCTCCAGCGGCATGACCCTGCGCACCACGCCGCCCGGATAGGCATCGGCAAAGCCGGGCATGGTCGCGAGCAGCCCTTCGGCGAGGCTGATGCCCAGGTCGCGCAGCGACAGCCGGAACGAGGTCAGCCGCGGCACCAGAAAGTGAGCCTGGGGACTGTCCCGCCCGATCAGCGCAAGGTTCCTGCCCGGCACAAGCCCGACCTCGTAGAGTCCGTTGTAGAGCCCCAGCGTCATCATCTCGTTGGTGAAGATGAAGCCGGTGGGGCGTTTGTCGGGGGGCATCGCCGCGATCGCGTGCGCGATCTCGTGGCCTCCCCGCTCATTCGGGTTGGCGCGAAACACCAGATCGGGATCGAAGGCGATGCCGTGGCGCGCCAGCTCCTCGCGGTAGGCATCGAGGAAGACGAAGCCGAGGTTGGTATCGTCCAGCGGCGCGTATACGCCGATGCGCCGATGCCCGCGGGCGACCAGCCGAGACACGCCGGTCCTGGCCATGCCTTCGAAATCGAGATCGAGCCATGGATGGCCGGCATCGGTTTCCGAGCGGCCGAGCGCGATGAAGGGGATGTTTCGGCTTGCCAGATAGTCGATCCGGTGGTCGATCCGCCTGGTCGCAGAGATGATGAGCGCATCCGCAAACCCCCGGGCCACAACGCGCTGCATGTAGGCGGTGGCGTCTTCCCCGGAGGAGCAGAGGAGCACAACGAGGTCGAGTTGATGGCGGGCGAAGACCGTCTGCACACCATCGAACACGCTCATGAAGAAGACGTCGCCCTCGCCCGTGATCTCGGAGCCGGTCTGCATCATGAAGCCGATGACGCCGGTCGCGCCCTTGCGCAGCGCGCGGCCGGCCTGGTTGGGCACGTAGCCGATCCTTGCGGCCGCCTCGAAGACTCGTCGCCGGGTTTCCTCGTTGACGTCGGGCTTGCCGTTCAGAGCCCGCGACACCGTGCCGATGGACAGATTGAGCTGCTGCGCCAGGCGCTTGATCCCTGTCATTCCTGTTCTGCAGCTTCCCGGAAACGTTTACGAATCCCAATTGACACGTCGTCCGCTCCAATAATAGCGTCGTAAACGTTTACGGGCGATGTTCCATGCAGCCGCGGAAGACGGCGCCGGTTCAGGGTCCAGGGAGGAAGCCTTGGTGTTCACGGCGGTGCTTGCCGGATGCGGCAGCATGTCCAGGGGATGGCTCTCGGCACTGTCCGAGCATCCACTGCTTCAGGGGCGGGTCAGGATCGTCGGCCTTGCCGACCTTGACGCCACCATGGCCGCCGAACGCGCGACCGAGTTCGGCCTTGAACATGCCGTCACCGGCAGCGACCTCCGCGCGATGCTCTCCGAGCTCAAGCCGGACATCCTGTTCGACGTCGTCACGCCTGCCGGCCGCACCGACGTGGTGGTGAGCGGCCTGCGTCATGGGTGCCACGTGCTCAGCGAGAAACCGATGGCGAACAGCATCGACGCCGCGCGTTCCATCCTTGCGGAAGCCGATGCGGCCGGCCGCCTCCACGCCGTCATTCAGAACCGCCGCTTCATCCCCGGGGTTCGCCGGATCCGCCGGCTGATCGAAAGTGGAGCGCTGGGCGAGCTCACCAGCCTCAACTGCGATTTCTTCATCGGAGCCCATTTCGGCGGTTTTCGTGAAGAGATGGACAACGTGCTGCTGCTCGACATGGCCATCCACACCCTGGACGCCGCCCGGTTCATGTCCGGCAAGGCGCCGCGGGCGGTCTACTGCCTCGAGACCAACCCGCGCGGCTCCTGGTACCGGCACGGAGCAGCGGCGAACGCCATCTTCGAACTGGCCGACGATGTCGTCTTCAACTTCCGTGGCTCCTGGTGCGCCGAAGGCGCCAATACCAGCTGGGAGGGAAGCTGGAGGATCACCGGCACCAGGGGGACATTGCTGTGGGATGGCGAGGAGGCCCTTGACGCCCGTGTCGCAGCGGACGGCAGCGACCTGTTGCGCGACGCAGTTCCGGTCACCGTTCCCGCACCGGCCAGGGACGAGGAGACACATGGCCATGCCAGCGTCATCGCCGATTTCCTGACCGCCATCGAGACGGGCCGCGCACCCGAGACCGAGGGCCGCGACAACATCAACAGCCTGGCCATGGTGTTTGCCGCGATCGAGAGCGCCCGAACCGGGCAGCGCGTGACAATCCAAACCTGAGGAACCAGTCTTGAGCGATCCCGCCAAATCCATCCGCATCGGCACCATGGTCAGCGCGACCGCCGGCAGGGCCTCGCAGCGGATTGCCGAGATCGCGGACCTCGGGTTCGAGAGCTTCGAGCCCTTCTTCTGGCAGACGACCAACGGCCAGGACCTTGGCGAACTCGGGCGCCGCTGCCTGGGCGCGATCGGGGATCGCGACATCACCATTTCGACGATCGGCATGTTCGGCAACCCGCTCGAGGACGGGGAGCTGGACCGCGAGACGTTGCAGGGCTGGAAAGACTGCATCGACAACGCACACCATTTTGGTGCGACCTGCGTTGCGGGCTTTACCGGCCGGCTGCGGGGGCGACCGCTGACGGATAGCCTGCCGCAATATCGCGCCGTCTGGTCCGAGCTTGCCAAGCGGGCCAGCGACAGGGGCGTGCGCATCGCCTTCGAGAACTGCGCCATGGACGGCAACTGGCAGACCGGCGACTGGAACATCGCCCACAATCCCGATGCCTGGGAGCTGATGTTCAACGAGACCCCGGACGAGAATATCGGGCTCGAATGGGAGCCGTGCCACCAGCTGGTCTACCTGATCGACCCCTTGCCGCAGATCCGCAAGTGGGCGCCGCGGATCTTCCATGTCCACGGCAAGGACGCGACGGTCCGGTGGGATGTGATCCGGGAGCACGGCATCTTCGGCAAGCATCCCTTCGTGTTCATGCGGACGCCGGGTTTCGGCGACAGCAACTGGACCGACATCATCTCGGAACTGCGGCTCGCCGGCTGGAGCGGATCGATCGACATCGAGGGCTGGCATGACCCGGTCTATCGCGATGCGCTGGAAATGACCGGGCAGGTGCGAGCGCTCAACTACCTGAAGACCTGCCGGGGCGGCGACTACCTGGCTATCGCGGGATGAACACCGGTGCCGGCATGACAAAAGGGGAGGCAGATCGGGAGGAGTGAGTGCTGCCACCGGCGGTGCAGCGTCCGTGG
>JAEZHZ010000163.1 GCA_023436745.1 Pseudomonadota bacterium
GGCGCTGCCGAACGGCACCGCCACCGCATGGATGCGATAGGTCTGCGGGCATCCGCGTGACCGGGGGAGCCTGTCGTCCCGGTGCAGCAGGCGTTCGTTGCCATCGGTCGTGAGGGTCAGGGCATAGCCGTGGGGCTGCTGGTCGAACCACTGCAGACACGGAGACGCCGCCGTCGTGGGGAAGGTTTCGAGCGTCAGTTCATGGTCGGAGCGCACGGCACCCGGTTGGTAGCCCGGAAGCCCGAACCGGAGGGTCGATCCATCGGCGCCCGGCACGCCGTCCCCGATCATCGCGATGATGTCCGCCGGCACCGAGATATCGAGTTCGACCAGAAGCTCCTCGGCCTCTGCCATTGCGTCGTCGCGCAACTCGGCGAGCGGTGTGTTTTCGTCACTCGCCACCGCCCTCACCGGTGTCCCCACCACCCAGCTGTCCTCGATCAGGTCCACTGCATAGATACTGGAGTAGGCAAAGCCCGAGCCATCCTGGATGCCGAACTCCTCGAAGACCAGGAAGCGGTCATCGCTCGAGTAGCCCACGATGTCGAGCAGTGCCCGGTCGCCCGCCAATGCCGGCACCGCCAGTCCGAGCACCAGCGCCAGGCTAGCGAACGCCCGTCGAGCCGAAACCCCTGATGCCACGCTCTGTTTCATCCAGCGCCTCTTCGACTGCGATTTCCATCACGCTCACCGGCGCAACGACCAGTTGCGCGATCCGTTCGCCCCGCCGCACCGTGAACGGTTCCGTTCCGAGATTGATGAGCGGCACCTTCACCTCTCCCCGGTAGTCGGCGTCGATCGTGCCGGGGGCATTGAGCACGGTGATCCCGTGCTTGACCGCGAGGCCGGATCTTGGGCGCACCTGCCCCTCGTATCCCACCGGCAGCGCCAGCGCGAACCCGCAGGGCACCAGCATCCGCTCGCCCGGCTGCAGGTCCACCGGCGCGTCGGCCGGCAGCGCCGCCACGAGATCGTAGCCGGCGGCACCCTCGGTCTGGCGTTGCGGCAGCGGCAATCCGCGGCCATGGGGCAGCCAGGCGAATGCAACCCGCACACTGTTCATCAGGGCGCCTCCACCACCGCATAGAGCACATCCGGCCATTTGCCGGTTTCGTTGACGATGTCGAGCAGGGGCAGCACCGCGGAGGCGGTGTTCCCGTCGGCCGAGACCTCCATGTTGGTCTCTGCAATCGCTGCGCCCGAGAAACTCACTGTCAGCTTGCGCCCTGAAAAGAATGCTTCGAGCATGCGCCGCCCCTCGTCATCGGTTTCACCTGCACCGATTTTGTCGCGCACATCATCGAGCGCCAGTTCGATCCGCACCAGCCCGTCCTGTTCCGGGGTGAAGCGGATCGGCCGATCTCCCGAGCGGCTCAGTTGCCGCACATTGCCTTCGAGGACAATGGTGCAGGTGGCGCTGCCGTCACGGTTTTCCACGAGGTCTCCGTCGGTGCAGAAGCGCTGCACCGCCTCCTCCCCATCCCGGCCTTCCGCCGTCAGCATGGCGTAGAAGTCGGCGCCCATGGTCTGTGTCACCACCGCCCGTGCCGCTCCCGGACCCGTCAACTCCACCTCGACCGCCGCATCCACGCAGCCCGCAAGGGTGCCGGCCACCAGCAGTGTCGCAACGAGCCTGCCGGGCAAAACTGGGATCATGCGAAAACGGTCTCCGGCTTGGGTGCCGGGAACTTATTGACTTGGCCGGGCGGCTGCAACCCGGCCTAGCGGCCGAGCTCCGGAAGCACCTTGGCTCCGAACGCCTCGATGAACTGCCGCTGGTTGGTTCCGACATTGTGGATGTAGACGGCATCGACCCCGAGGTCCCGGTAGCCGGCGAGGCGTTCCGCGTGCCAGCCAGGGTCTGCCGAGACGGCCACGGACTGGTGGATGCGATCAGCGCTGATCAGGGCGCCGATCGTGTCGAAGTCCTTTGGCCGGCGCAGGTCCCAGTTCACTTCGCCCCCCGCCACCGCGCTTGACCACTGGTCCAGCGCCTGTTCCATCGCGGCTTCCTCGTCCGGAGCCCAGCTCACCGCGTGCTGCACATAGACCGGCTTGCCCTCGCCGCCTGCCGCCCGGAAGGCCTCGATCGTCCCGCGGGATGCCTCCGGCTCGCTGCCGGTCGTGAGCAGGCCATCTGCCCACTCAGCGACGAGACCTGCGGTCTCCGGGGTGACGGCAGCGCCGAAGATCGGTGGCGGCGCCTGCGGGCGGGAATAGAGCTTCGCCTCGATCACGGCGATCCGGCCACGATGCGTTACCGTCTCTCCGGCCAGCAACTGCTTTATCACCGTGGCGCATTCGGTCAGCCGCGCGTTGCGTTCGGCCTTCTCCGGCCATGGCAGTCCTGTCATGGCCTCGTTGATCGCCTGCCCACTCCCCAGTGCCAGCCAGAACCGGTCCGGAAACATCTCCGCCAGAGTAGCGGCGCCCTGCGCGATCACCGCGGGATGGTAGCGATAGCCCGGCGCGCAGATCGAGCCGAATGGCAGGCTGGTTACCGCCATGGCCGCGCCGAGCCAGCTCCAGGTGAAACCGGACTCGCCCTGTCGTTCGCTCCATGGCTGGAAGTGGTCCGACGACTTCACCGAGGCGAACCCCGCCTCTTCCGCTGCCCGGGCGCAGTCCATCAGCAGGCTCGGGGCAAATTGCTCGTGCGAAGCGTGGTAGCCGATCAGCATGGAGTTACCGCCAGTCCTCGAGGATGTCCTGAATGGTCGTGGTGAAAAGGTGGCTGCCGAAGCGGCTGTCATAGATGGAGAGCATCGCCGTGTGGCAGCTCTCTGCCGAACTGCAGAGCCCATCGGTCGGCAGCAGGATGCGGTAGCCGAGGTCGATGGCGCCCATTACCGTGGCGAGCACGCACACATCCGTCTCTCCGCCGGTGATGATCAGCGTGTCGACCTGCCTCGCACGAAGGTGCCGATGCAGTTCACCTGACCACCAGGGCGACAGAACGGGCTTGTCGATCGCGCGCGCCGGAGGAACGTGACGTTGCAGGGTCGGTGCAAGGTCAAGCAGTTCCTGCGGCACACGATCGCCGGCCATCTGTGGCCATGCCGCGTAGTAGTCCACCCACGCCCCGCGTACGGACTCCGCTGGCGGCGGGATGAAGCGGGTGAACACGGTAGCCTCTGGATCGCGCTCCACCAGCGCCTCCACCCCCGGCAGCACGCCCGCCATGGTGTCCACGTGCCAGGATGTCTCCTCGACGAACATGCGCTGCATGTCGACGCAAAGGTGCACGCGGTTGCTGGGCATGGAGGGCTCCTGACGCTACGCGCCAGAAATGCGTCGGCCGCCGCCACCGTTCCAGCCAGCAACCTTTCAGTCGGCGCAACGCCCGTTCTGTTGAATCGGGTCAGATGCGCCAAATTCTTTCCCTCAGGACCTCAGCAACGCACGGTGAGAACTGGAAATAGTCTACTTAGCTGATAGTCTTTCGATGTCGGAACCAGGGAGGTCCACGTTGAAACGCTACACCCGCCCTCTTGCCTATCTCGGCCTTGGCGCTGCTCTTGCGCTCGGCTTTGCAGTGACGGTCCATGGTCAGGACAAGACCCTGATCAACGTCTCCTATGATCCCACCCGCGAACTCTACCGCGAGTTCAACGAGGCTTTCGTTGGCCACTGGCAGGCGGAAAAGGGCGAGACCGTCGCCGTCCAGGTCACCCATGGTGGCTCCGGCTCCCAGGCGCGTACGGTGATTGATGGCCTTGAGGCCGACGTTGTGACTCTGGCTCTGGAGAGCGACATCAATGCCATCGCCGATGCCGGGCTGATCCCGCCTGATTGGCGCGGCACGCTCGAGAACAACAACGCGCCCTATACCTCGACCATCGTGTTCCTGGTTCGCAAGGGCAACCCGGACAACATCCAGGACTGGGACGATCTGGTCCGTGACGGCATCGAGGTCATCACTCCCAATCCCAAGACCTCCGGTGGTGCGCGCTGGAATTTCCTGGCTGCCTGGGCCTGGGCCCGCGCCGAATATGGCAACGACGAAGCCAAGGCCCAGGAATACGTGGCCGAACTGTTCCGCCATGTACCCGTGCTGGATACCGGCGCACGTGGCTCCACCACCACCTTCGTCCAGCGCGGCATCGGCGACGTCCTGCTCGCCTGGGAGAACGAAGCCTGGCTGGCGCTCGAGGAACTTGGTCCCGATGCCTTCGACATCGTCACGCCTTCCATCTCGATCCTTGCCGAGCCGCCAGTTGCGCTCGTCCCGGTGAATGCCGAGAAGAAGGGCAATACCGAGGTTGCCCAAGGCTACCTTGAGTACCTCTATTCCGATGAAGGCCAGGCTATCGCCGCCGCCAACTACTATCGTCCTTATCGGCCTGAAGCCGCCGCTGCCGGGGACATCGCCCGCTTCGGCGACGTGAACCTCATCACCATCGACGAGTTCGGCGGCTGGCGAGAGGCGCAGCCGAAGTACTTCGGCGATGGTGGCGTCTTCGACCAGATCTATTCGGGTCAGCCCCAGTAGTCCCCAGCGGTGCTGCTGGCCCCTCGCGGGGCCGGCCGCCCAACATTGCGGCCGCCGCGAATACCGGGGGCGGG
>JAEZHZ010000218.1 GCA_023436745.1 Pseudomonadota bacterium
TGATGATGGTCGCGAGCGCATTCACGTCGGGCGCCACGCCGAGCCGGACCTTCGAGAAGATCACCATCGGCAGGGTCGACGAGCCCGGACCGGAGACGAAGCTTGCGATGACGAGGTCGTCCAGCGAAAGGGTAAAGCCGAGGATCCACCCCGAAACCAGTGCCGGCGCAATGATCGGCAGGGTGATGTCGAAGAAGGTGCGGACGGGCGAGGCGCCAAGGTCCATCGCGGCTTCCTCGAGGCTGCGATCGAAATCGGAAAGGCGCGACTGCACCACCACCGCCACATAGGCGGTGCAGAAGGTCGCGTGCGCGATGACGATGGTCAGCATGCCGCGGCCGCGGGGCCAGCCGATCAGCGATTCCATGGCGACGAACAGCAGTAGCAGTGCAAGACCGGTGATCACATCGGGCATCACCAGCGGCGCCGAAACGGTGCCGGCGAACAGCGTCCGGCCCTTGAAGCGCCGGAAGCGGACCAACGCTATGGCGGCCAGGGTACCGAGGACGAGAGCGATGCTGGCGGAGAGCGCGGCGATCTGCAGGCTCAGCCAGGCAGCGCCGAGCATCTGCGGGTCCCGAAACAGCTCGCCATACCATTTGAACGAGAACCCCGACCAGACCGTCACCAGCCGGTTCTCGTTGAACGAGAAGATCACCAGCGACACGATCGGCGCGTAGAGGAACGAGAACCCCAGCGCCGCAGCGATCGGAAGAAACCAGCCCCGGCGCACCCTACTTCTCCACCACGGCGCCCTGCGCCTTCTGCAACAGCATGATCGGAACCACCACCACCACCAGCATGGCGACGGCAACGGCGGCCGCGCGCGGCCAGTTGGCGGCGGTGAAGAACTCGTCCCACAGCACGCGGCCGATCATCAGCGTTTCGGGACCGCCGAGCAGCGAGGGAATGACGAACTCGCCGATGGCGGGAATGAACACCAGCATGGACCCCGCGACGATGCCGGGAAGCGACAGTGGCAGCGTGACCGACAGGAACGTGCGCAGCGGCCGCGCCCCGAGGTCGGCCGACGCCTCGAACAGCGAGACGTCGAGCTTCACCAGCGTGGTGTAGAGCGGCAGGATCATGAACGGCAGGTAGGTGTAGACAATGCCGACATAGACCGCGGAATCGGTCTGCATCATCACCAGCGGCTCGATGCCGAACAGGCCGAGGAACTGGTTGATGACGCCATTGCCGCGCATGAACCCGGTCAGCGCGTAGACGCGCAGCAGGAACGAGGTGAAGAACGGCAGGATCACCAGCATCAGCAGGATGTTGCGCCACTGCTCCGGCGCACGGGCGATGGCATAGGCCATCGGATAGCCGATCAGCAGCGTGAAGATCGTCGAAACGAAGGCGATGCGGATCGAGCTGAGATAGGCCGCGACATAGAGATTGTCGGTGAACAACCGGATGTAGTTGGACAGGTGCAGCGTGAGCTGCACGGTGCCATCCTCGGTGGTCGTGACCAGCGGCGAATAGGGTGGGCGGCCGAACTGCTTGGTGGCGAGCGAAATGCCGAACACCACCGCCAGCGGGATCACGAAGAAGACGAGCAGCCACAGCACGGGTGCGGCCAGCACCAGCACGCGCCCGGAGATGCCAACCCTGGCGAGGCGCTTCTCGACCGCACGCCAGGGCTTCAGCCGGCGCGGCGGGGGAATGGTGGGATCGTGCGTGGTGGTCATGGCGCCCTCGTCAAACCGTCAGCACCGAGCCGGCGTTGTCGTCCCAGGAGACGTAGACCTGTTCCTCCCAGGTGATGGCATCGGGATTGCCGCGCACCGAATTGGTCTGGCTGACCCGGATGCGCTTCCCGCTCTCGAGCAGCACCTGGTAGAGCGAGATATCCCCCAGATAGGCGATCTCCTCGACGACGCCCCGCGTGACGTTGGCGTCGTAGGGGTTCTCCGGCCGCTCGCGGTGAAGCTGCATCTTCTCGGGGCGCACCGCCCACCACAGCAGCTGGTCCGGAGCGCAGTCGACGCCGTGGCCGACATAGATGTCGCAGCCGAGCTCGGCCGAGCGGATGCGCACATGGTCCGGCTCGTCCTCGGTGACGATGCCTTCCACCATGTTGGCGGAGCCGATGAAATTGGCCACGAAGCGCGAATTGGGGAACTCGTAGATGTCGGTGGGCTCGCCGATCATGGCGATCTCGCCCTGGTTCATCACCCCGATGCGGGTGGCGAGGGTCATCGCCTCTTCCTGGTCGTGGGTGACGACGATGAAGGTGACGCCGAGCGATTCCTGAATCTTGACCAGCTCGAACTGGGTTTCCTCGCGCAGCTTCTTGTCGAGCGCGCCGAGCGGTTCGTCGAGCAGCAGCAGCTTGGGACGCTTGGCGAGCGAGCGGGCAAGGGCGACGCGCTGGCGCTGGCCGCCGGACAGCTGGTGCGGGCGGCGCTTGCCGTAGTCCTGCAGCTTCACGAGGGCGAGGAGCTCGGCGACGCGATCCTGGATCTCGGCCTTGGGCAGGTGATCGCGCTTGAGCCCATAGGCGATGTTCTGCTCGACGCTCATGTGCGGGAACAGCGCATAGCTCTGGAACATCATGTTGACCGGCCGCTGGTAGGGCGGCGTGTCGGTCATGTCCTGGCCGTCGATCTCGATGCTGCCGCTGGTCGGCTGCTCGAAGCCGGCAAGCATGCGCAGCAGCGTCGACTTGCCGGAACCCGAACCGCCCAGGAGGCAGAAGAGCTCGGAACGGTAGATGTCGAGCGACACGTCGGACACCGCCGACACGTCGCCGAACCGCTTGGTGACGTTCCTGATCCGCACGAAGGGCTTGGCAGCGGGGTCGCGCCACGGGCGGGTGTCGATCGCGAGCTGCGGCTTCTTTGCCATGAGCATGACTCTTGGAAGGATGAAGGGCCGGCCGCGGGGCCGCCCCTTTCGGTAGGTC
>JAEZHZ010000221.1 GCA_023436745.1 Pseudomonadota bacterium
CTCGAGATCGGTGTCGAACAGCTCCTCGAGCGGCCGGCGGACCAGCATGTCGCAATCGAGATAGAGCACCCGCTCCATGTCCGGCGGCAGCAATTCCCCCAGCAGCAACCGTGCATAGACCACCCGCGGCCACTGCGCGCTGGTCTTCAGCCCGGCGGTGAACGCGTCGAATATCGGCTGCTCCGCCAGCGGATACCACCTCAGCTCCGCCCCGAACTCGGACCTGATCGCCTCGAGGTCGGCTCGGTGCTCCTCGCTCAGCGGCATGTGCAGCAGGTGGAACACCATGTCGCCGCGCCGCTTGCTGGAAAGGCATGCCGAGCGCATCACCGCATAGGCCGGCGCCCAGAAGGCATCGTCGAAGGAGAGGACGACGTGAATCCTGTCGCGGACTGCCCCCGGAATGGCGGGCATCTCGGCAGGGGTGGCGCTGGCTGGGGCAGGGGAGGTCGGCAAGACGCTGTTCCGAACGGGGGAGCCTTCCCTTCTCCCTGCTCCCCGCCCGGTCGTCAACCGCCGGCATTGACCGGCGCGCGGTTCGGCCGCACATCGGAATGTCAGGTCCAGCCGGAGGTCCCATGCGCGCCCATCTCGTCTTCGCCCACCCGCTCCCCGATGGCCTCGGCGCCCATCTGTGCAACAGGGTCGCCGCTGCCCTCGAGGCCCGGGGCGCCGAGATCGACCGGCTCGACCTCTATCGCGAAGCCTTCCAGCCCGCGCTCACTGCCGGGGAGCGCCGCCACTACTACGCCGATCCGCTGTCCGAGCCGGACGCGGCCGCCCAGCAGCAGCGCCTCGCCGCCGCGGATACGCTGGTGCTCGTCTTTCCCACCTGGTGGTTCGGCCTGCCCGCCATCCTCAAGGGCTGGATCGACCGTGTCTGGGCCCCCGGCTTCGCTTTCGATCAGGGCACGCCGATCAAGCCGCGCCTGACGGGGCTGCGCTCCTGCCTCGTCGTCACCACGCTCGGTTCTCCCTGGTGGGTGGACTGGCTGGTCATGCGCCGCCCGGTCCGCCGCGTGCTCCGCACCGCCATCCTCGGCGCCTGCGCCCCCCAGGCCCGCTTCGCCATGCTCAGTCTCCACGCTGCCGAAGAGGTCGACGAGGCGCGCCTCCGCCGTTTTGAAGCCCGCATCGACCGCGCCGTCGAAACTCTCTAGCCGCCGGAACGTTACGGTTCGTGGCTGCGGAGTTGCTATTGCGAATGATTTGCAATTGCATTATACGAGGCTGGCATCGTTCGGAGTCACTCAATGCGTCGTCTGCTCTTCGCCCTGCTTGCCGTCACACTTGCCAGCCTTCCCGCCGCCGCCCAGGAGCGGCTCAAGGTGGTCACCACCTTCACCGTTATCGCCGACATGGCCCGCAACGTGGCGGGTGACGCTGCCGACGTGGTGTCCATCACCAAGCCGGGCGCCGAGATCCACAACTACCAGCCCACCCCCGGCGACCTCGTCGCCGCCCAGGATGCCGGCCTGATCCTGTGGAACGGGCTCAACCTCGAACTCTGGTTCGAGCCGTTCCTCGCCGGCCTCGGGGACATCCCCAGCGTGGTCGTTAGCGAAGGCGTCGAGCCCATCGGCATCGGCACCGGCCCCTATGCCGGCAAGCCCAATCCCCACGCCTGGATGTCGCCCACCGACGCCTTGGTCTATGTCGACAACATCCGCCGTGCCCTCGGCGAGGCCGACCCGGCCAACGCTGCCACCTATGACGCCAATGCCGCCGCCTATGCCGAGGCGATCACCGCGACCGTGCAGCCCATCCGGGACCGTCTTGCCTCCGTTCCCGAGGAGCGCCGCTGGCTCGCCACCTCCGAGGGCGCCTTCAGCTACCTCGCCCGCGATTTCGGGCTCAAGGAGCTGTATCTGTGGCCCATCAATGCCGACCAGCAGGGCACTCCGCAGCAGGTCCGCGCCATGATCGATACCATCCGCGCCAACGACGTCCCCGCGATCTTCTCGGAATCGACCGTGTCCCCGGCGCCGGCGGAACAGGTCGCCCGCGAGACCGGCGCCCGCTATGGCGGCGTGCGTTATGTGGACTCCCTGTCCGAGCAGGATGGCGCGGTGCCCACCTATCTCGACCTGCTGCGCGTCACCACCGAGGCCATCGCTGCGGGGCTCGTACCCTGATGGATGCGAGCGCGGCCGGATTGGAAGTTGCCGACGTTTCCGTTGCCTACCGCAACGGCACCACCGCCATGCGGCACGCCAGCTTCACCGTGCCGCGCGGTTCCATCACTGCACTTGTCGGGGTCAATGGCTCCGGCAAGTCCACCCTGTTCAAGGCCATCATGGGCTTCGTGCCGCTGGCCGCAGGCACCGTCACCATCCTCGGCGTGCCCGGCCGGGAAGCGCTCAAGCGCAATCTGGTGGCCTATGTCCCACAGTCCGAGGAGGTCGACTGGAACTTCCCCGTGCTCGTGGAGGACGTGGTGATGATGGGCCGCTTCGGCCACATGGGCTGGCTGCGCCGGCCCCGCCCCGTCGACCGCGAGAAGGTTACCGAATCCCTCGAGCGCGTCGGCCTCCTCGATTTCCGCAAGCGTCAGATCGGCGAACTGTCGGGGGGGCAGAAGAAGCGGGTCTTCCTTGCGCGCGCGCTGGCTCAGGAGGGTGAGGTGATCCTGCTGGACGAACCCTTCACCGGGGTCGACGTCAAGACCGAGGACGCCATTGTCGCCCTGCTCCGTGCCCTGCGCGACGAGGGCAAGGTCATGCTGGTGTCGACCCACAATCTGGGGTCGGTTCCCGAATTCTGCGACCGCACCGTTCTGGTCAAGGGCACCGTCCTTGCCTCCGGTCCCACCAGCGAGGTCTTCACCCGCGAGCATCTCGAGGAGACCTTCGGAGGCGCCCTCCGCCACTTCGTACTGGCAGGGCACGGGCTGCATGCCGACGACGATCCGCGTCACCTGTCCGTTCTGACCGACGACGAGCGCCCACTCGTCTTCTACGGCGAAAGGGGCAGCATGACCCAGCAGCCCAGCGACCGGTCCGAGCAATGATCGACACGCTCCTGCTCCCGTTCAGCTATGGCTACATGGTCAACGCCATCTGGGTATCGGCGCTGGTCGGCGGCGTCTGCGCCTTCCTCTCCGCCT
>JAEZHZ010000019.1 GCA_023436745.1 Pseudomonadota bacterium
CGACGGCAACGACCTGCCCGACGATGTCGCCGATCTCGGCCGGCATGGTGCCGCCATTGGTATCGCAGAGGACAACCCAGCGGGCACCGGCATCAACGGCGGTGCGCACGCAGGCGAGCGCATATTCGGCATTGGCCTTGAAGCCATCGAAGAAGTGCTCGCAGTCGATCATCGCTTCCTTGCCGGCAGCGACTGCGGCGGAAACGGTGTCGCGGATACCATCCAGATTCTCGTCGGGCGTGATCCCGAGGGCCATTTCGACCTGCCGATCCCAAGCCTTGGCGACGAAGCAGGTGGCCGGGGCGGCAGACTGGAGTAGCGCCTGGACGCCCGGATCATTACCGGCGGAGCGCCCTGCCCGCTTGGTCATCCCGAAGGCAGTGAAGGTGGCGCGGGTCGTGCGGCGCTCGGTGAAAAACTCGGTGTCCACCGGATTAGCACCGGGATAGCCGCCCTCGATATAGTCGACGCCCATCTCCTCGAGCAGCGCCGCAATGGCGATCTTGTCCTCGAGCGAGAATTCGATGCCGGCGGTCTGGGCGCCGTCGCGCAGGGTAGTGTCGAAGATGTAGAGGCGTTCGCGGGACATGGTCTGGGCTTACTCGGATGACGGCCTTGCGGGCCAGGCGTCGGTATCATGGTCAGGGTGCTGGTGATTGGTGGCCCTGATGGGCCCCCACCAGCTCTCGCGAGCCGGATCCTCGGTCACGCCGCCATCCTCGATGGTCAGCAGCGTGTCGAACCAGGGCACCTGTCCCTCGGTGCCGGTATTGGCGTGGGGCGGGAACAGTTCGGGGTGGTCGAGGGACCCGATGGTGAAGTTGACCCGGTTGCCGGTCGTGTCCTCGTAAAACAACGGCGTGCCGCACTGGGCGCAGAAGCCGCGATCAACATGATCGGATGAGCGGAAGCGCGCGGGGGTGCCGCGGGTCCAGGTGATAGCCTCGCGCGGGGCGGCAACCAGCGCCGCGAAGATATTGCCGACCGCCTTCTGGCACATTCGGCAGTGACAGATATGGGAATTATCGAACATCTCGGTGGCGTGGTAGCGGACGGCGCCGCACTGGCAGCCACCGCTCACCTCCATGGTGTAGCGGTCCATCAGACACCCTCCCGCGGTGGCCAGTCCTCGGTGTCATGGTCGGGGTGCTGGTTGGAGTGGATGCCGGCAAGGAAGTCTCGCCATTCGTCGCTCTCCACTTCCCGCAACGGCAGGGTCGTCAGCCCCTCGAAGAAGGGCACCTTGTCGTGTGGGTTCACCTGGATTTCGGGTGCCGCGACGGTAGGGTCGTCGAAGGCGCCGATGGCGAGTTCGAGACCGAAGCGGGTCTCGTAGGCGAGCGGGGTGCCGCATTCGCCGCAGAAGGCACGGCGGGCGGCGTTGGAACTCTGAAACCACTTCGGCTCGCCGCGGGTCCAGGTCGCGTTGTGGGCGGTGACCAGCGGCCCGAAGAAGCCGCCAAAGGCCTTCTGGCACATGCGGCAGTGGCAGATGGAGGGGCGGCCCAGTCGTGTGACGCGGAATCGCACCGCGCCACACTGGCAGCCACCGGTATGCGCCTCGCTAGGGAGCATGACACACGGCCTCTATGTTGTTTCCATCGGGATCATAGACGAAGGCGGCGTAATAGTCGGGGCTGTATTCCGGACGCCGGCCCGGGCCGCCGTTGTCCCGGCCGCCATGGGCCATGGCGGCTGCATAGAATGCGTCGACCTCGGCGCGGCTGCGCGCAGCAAAGGCGGTGTGACGGCCGGGGCCGGCCTCGCTCGCCTCGGTGAGCCAGAACGACGGATGCTCGCGGCCGTAGCCGCAGCTATGGACCCCGCCGGTATATTCCGTCGGCACTTCCATCAGCATGCCGCCGCCTAGCGCACCGAAGACGGCGTCATAGAAAGCGCGGGACCGGGCCCAGTCGGAGACGAAGATGCCGGTGTGGTCGATCATGATTGATACTCCTCGTTAAGGGAGTGCCAGATGGACTGCGCGGCCGTGTCAGGTTCGGTCAGGAGGGTGCTGTTCCAGATGCGCAGGATGCGAAAGCCCTGCCCGCGCAGGTAGGCGTCACGAGTTTCGTCACGAGCGCAATCGGCATGCTGGCTGCCGTCGAGCTCGATGATCAGGCGCGCCGAATAGCATACGAAATCGGCGATGTAGGAGCCAACCGGAACCTGGCGGCGGAACTTGAAGCCGGCAAAGCGCCGGGCGCGCAGGAGCGACCACAACCTGGCCTCGGCGTCCGTCGGCTCACGGCGCATGCGGCGGGCGAAGCTGCCAAGAATGGGGGCGTGGCGAAACACCCCCTCATCCGCCCTTCGGGCACCTTCTCCCGCAAGGGGAGAAGGGGACACCGTGCTCGATTGAGCCACCGGGACAACAGCAGGCTCATTCCCTTCCTTCTCCCCATGCGGGAGAAGGGGGCGCGTCGCGCCGGATGAGGGGTTTCCGTTCACCTCTTGGCCTCCCAGCGGGTCTGGCGGCGGCCGGCTTCGTCCTTGTAGTCCATGAGGGCGATGCCCTGTTCGGCCAGTTCGGCGCGGATGCGGTCGGCTTCGGCGAAGTCGCGGGCTTCGAGCGCGGCGAGGCGGGCGGCGATGGCGGCGGCGATGTGGGGCGGCTCTTCCCACGCGTCGTCCGTGGTGAGCAGGGAATCGGCACTGAAGCCGAGGAAATCGAGGGTGACGGCGAGGGTCTCACGGGCCCCGTCCTCCGCGCGATTGGCCCGGCGGACCAGCGCATCGACGGCAACGCTTGCGCGGTGGAAGTTGAGATCATCGCTGAGCGCCGCGACGACGGCTTCGTCAGGAGCATCGGCAGCCGTGACTTCGGCCTCGCGGGCAGCGCGCTGCCAGTCACGGAGCTTGCCCTCAGCT
>JAEZHZ010000021.1 GCA_023436745.1 Pseudomonadota bacterium
GTGGCCGCTGCCGGGCTCGTGTCGCCCCGGATGGTCAGCGACATGAACATGGATCAGCCGGTCGGCACGGCTGCCGACGACCTGGCGGACGTCCTCGTTCATGACTCCGGAGTGGTAGAGGTCGCACACTAGCCCCACCTCGGGCCTGTTGACCTCATCGATGATGTCGAGCGCTTCGGCCGTGCCGGGCAGGAAATAGCCCGGATGATCTATGCTTGTGTTGAGGGGCTCGACGCCGAGCCGGATGCCGGTACCCGCCAGCCGCTCCGCGGCCCCGTGGAGCACCTCCACCAGCGCGGTCCGCTGGATGGCGCGATCGACGCCCGGTCGATCCGGCCCGGCCTGCGCGATCAGCACCGTACAGCCGAGGGATTTCGCCACGGCGATGCTGTCGCCGAGCCCTTCGAGAAAGCTGTCATGCTCGGCGGGATCGGTTAGGGTGGCAAAGGGCTCCGCCACCATGGCGGCCAGTGGCATTCCGGTCTGCCGAAGAGCTTCCGCGATGGCGCCAAGGTCCTTGTCCGACCAGCGCCAGAACTCCACGGCGTCGGCACCTGCCGCCGCCGCCAGCCGGATCCGCTCGGCAGGATTGCCGCTTTCGGCGGCGAACATCATCTCGATGCAGGCGGAAAGCTGCATCAGGCGAAGCGGGTGCCACCGCTGTGCATTTCGTCGAGAATGGCGCGGGCTGCGGCCGCCGGATCGGGCGCCTCGATGATCGGGCGGGCCACCACCAGGTGGGTTGCGCCGACGGCAATGGCATCGGCCGGACCCATCACCCGCTTCTGGTCGCCGGTCGCGCTGCCGGCCGGGCGAATGCCGGGGGTGACGATGGCCATGCGCGGACCGACGATGGTGCGCACCATCTCGGCCTCGTGCGGCGATGACACCAGCCCGCCGATGCCGGCATCGCGCGCCTGCTGCGCCCGCAGCGCAACGAGCCCCGCCGTGTCGCGGGCAAAGCCGGCTTCGGCCAGGTCGGCATCGTCCATCGAGGTCAGCACCGATACCCCGAGCACGCAGAGATCGGAGCCGGCGGCGCCGCGCACCGCCGCGCGCATGCATTGCGGGTAGGCATGTACGGTCAGCATGTGGGCGCCTGTGCCGGCGATGGCGGCAACGCCCCGCTCGACCGTGTTGTCTATGTCGAGCAGCTTGAGGTCGAAGAACACCTTCTTGCCGGCCGCGATCAGGTCCTTGCCGAGGGCGAGCCCATCGGCGCCATAGAAGCACTGGTAGCCGATCTTGTAGAAGCCGACCGCATCGCCGAGCAGCGATACGATCTCCTCTGCGCGTGCTCGCGACGACACATCGAGTCCGACGATCAGTTCTGCGGCCATGCGGCACCTCCGTTGCTGCGAGCCGGACTAGAGCAAACCGCCACGGGCGGCAAGCTCAGCCGAACCAACCCGGGCTCATGGCCTCCATGGGCGTCCAGTCGCAGCCGAGCCGTGGCGGATCGAGGTCGAAGCTGAAGCAGTTGCCGCCGCCACGGTGGCCGAGGCGCCCCTGGTCTTCCTCCCGGCAGATGGCACGCCCGGCGATGTGGCACTTCAACAGCGTGCCCACCCCGCCATGGCCGCAGAATATCGCAGGTGTACCGGCAGGAACGCTCGCGAGGGCAGTGGCGACGGTCCGGGCGATCCGCTCCTGCGCGTCGATTGCCCGCTCCCAGCCATCGATGCTCTTTTCGGGTTCGGCAAAGAACCGGTCGGCGGTGGCCTCGAACAGCGCTGGCGGCAGGAAGCCCGTCGAGGTGCGGTCGTTCTCGCCCATCTCGTGGTCCGAGAGCACCAGCGTCCCGGTGTACTCCGCGAGTATCTCGGCCATTTCCAGCGCCTTGCGCTCGCGACTCGAAAAGATCATTGCGGCGGGCGGGATCACTCCACTCATGCCGAAAGCACGGGCGCGGGCCCGTCCATCATCGGAGAGGGCCCACAGGGGGATGGGGATCGCAGCGTCTATCTGGACCTGCGGGTGGCTGACATACAGCGCCTTCATTCCCCATCACCCCCGGCTGAAATGCGTCAGTTCGTCCACCATCTGGCCGACCTTGCGGATGATGGCCGGCTCCACCGGATCACCATTCTCATCGAACGCTTCATCGGCGGGCCCGATCCCCAGCAGCGTCGGTACCACCAGGGTGCCGATCTTGCTGAGCGAATCGCGCAGGTGGCTCAGCGACCAGATGGTGCCGTACTTGCCCGAGCTGACGCCGCCGATGCCGAACACGGCGTGCCGGAACGGACTCGGTCTCTGTCGGCTCAGCCAGGTGATGGTGTTGACCACCAGCGGTGGCACGCCGCCATTGTATTCGGGGCTGGCGAGGAAGACGATGTCGTGGCTGCGGAACAGCTCTGCCAGCCGCACCGCCGCTTCCGGCACACGGTCAGGCTCGAGATCCTCGTTGAAGATCGGCATGGGGAAGTCGGCGAGGTCGAGATCGATCACCTCGACGCCGGCGGACCGCAGGCCGCGGCCGACATGAAGCTGCAGCACGCGGTTGTATGAGCCCTGCCGGATCGAGCCGGAGAGGGTAAGCGCCGTCTTCATGTCAACTCCTTGCTGCTCCACCTAAACTGGCCCGGCTGCCGATCGGGCGCAAGTCCGTCCCGGGGCGTTTCTGGACAGGCGGCACCGCGGGCCGTGGCCCGCTTCGGGTGGACATGTGCCATGCAGGGGAGATTAATGCCGTACCGATGCTCCGGAGGAGACCATGGCTTCCACCCTCAACGTCACCCATCTCAGCCACGACCTGCAGGCGCGAAGGTCCTACGTCTCGTTCGTGTGGGCGGACGATCCGTCCAAGCGCCTCGGCCTCGAGGTTCCGTTCGGAACCGCGCTGGAGGAAGTGGAGGCTGCGGCCCGCAACGCCCTGGGGGCGCTATCGCGCGAGCTGGACGCCAGCGAACTGGTGACGCCCGCCATCACCGGCTAGGGCCGGGGTCGCGCGGGACAAGAGAGGCCGTTGATTCTCGCCGTCGCCACCGGGCGACGGGTCAACAGGCTCGCCTAGGCGTCGAACATCTTCTTGAGCTTTTCGAAGAAACCGCCGGAGGTCGGGCTCGTCTCCTCGGTCTCGAGGCGGGCGAATTCCTCCAGCAGTTCGCGCTGGCGGCGCGACAGGCTCTGCGGCGTCTCGATGTCGAGTTGCACATAGAGGTCGCCCACGTCCTTGGAGCGGAGCACCGGCATGCCCTTGCCCTTGAGGCGGACGCGCTGGCCCGGCTGGGTGCCGGCGGCAACCTTCACCTTGGCGCGGGCTCCGTCGAGGGTCGGAACCTCGAACTCGCCGCCGAGCGCGGCGGTGGTCATAGAGATCGGCACGCGCGCATAGAGATCGGCGCCGTCGCGCTGGAACAGGTCGTGCGGCCGGATGGACACGAAGATGTAGAGATCGCCCGGCGGGCCGCCCCGGATGCCGGCCTCGCCTTCATTGGCAAGGCGGATGCGGGTGCCGTCCTCGATGCCCTTGGGAATGTCGACGGAGAGCTTGCGGTTTTCCTGACGGCGCCCCTGACCACCGCAATCGGTGCAGGGCTGGTCCATCATCACACCGCGCCCCTGGCAGACCGGGCAGGTGCGCTCGATGGTGAAGAAGCCCTGTGCGGCGCGCACCTTGCCGTGGCCGTTGCACTGCCGGCAGGTGTGGGTGCCCGTGCCGGGCTTGGCGCCGGAGCCTTCGCAGGTGGTGCAACTCACAAGGGTCGGCACGTCGATCTCGACGGTGCGGCCGTCGAAGCTCTCTTCGAGGCTGATCTCGAGATTGTAGCGCAGGTCGCTGCCGCGCATGCGGGCCGCGCCGCCACCACCGCCGCGCCGGCCGCCGCCCATGAAATCGCCGAAGATGTCCTCGAAGATGGCGGACATCGAGGACGAGAACTCCGGACCGAAGCCCGCCGGGCCACGGCCACCGCCATTCTCGAAGGCAGCATGGCCGAAGCGGTCATAGGCAGCACGCTTCTGGGGGTCCTTCAGCGTGTCATAGGCCTCGTTGATATCCTTGAACTTGCCCTCGGCTTCCTTGTCACCCGGATTGCGATCGGGATGGAACTGCATGGCGAGCTTGCGGTAAGCGCTTTTGAGCTTTGCCTCGTCGGCTTCCCGCTCAACGCCGAGCACCTCGTAGAAATCCCGCTTAGCCAAGTAGATTCAACTCCAAACAGCAGGTCGCGACAGCGCGCCCCGCGTCAAATGTCATGATTGTCCCGCCCCTACATGAGCATCCACCCCACCGCCCGCAAGAGGGGCAGGGGGCCGGAACACGCAAGGTGCTTAGCAAGTGCGGCTGTTTGGGGCAACAATGCTGCCGTTATGCAGCTCAGGCGCGCGGAGACGTGAACGACCGCGACAGTGATTCGGCCGCGTCGGCCTGGGCGAACAGCGCGCGGGTCACCATCAGGCCGAGCCCGAAGAAGCCCTGCGCCATGCCTTCATAAACCCAGCACTCGGTCGGCACCCCTGCCGCGGTGAGGGCATCCGCCAGCGCCTCGCCCTCCGAGCGCAGCGGATCGATCTGGGCGAGCACGATGGTGGTGGCGGGCAGGCCCGCAAGGTCCCGGCGGGCAGCAAGCTCGATGCGGGGGTCTTCCAGTTCCGCGGCGCTGGGACTGAGGTGCCGGAAATACCACCGCATGGCCGCCATCCCGATGGGCCGTGCCCGCAGCGCCTCCCCGTAGGAGGGCGTGCTGAAGTCGCGCCCGGCGATGGGGTGCACCAGCAGCAGGTGCACAGGGCGGATGCCGTAGCCGTTGCGGGCGGCAAGGGCCACGTTGACGGCAAGGTTGGCACCGGCATCCTCGCCGGCGATGGCAATGCGGCGCGGATCGCCGCCGAGCGCGTGAACCTCCCGCGTCAGCCAGCGCCAGGCCGCAAGCGCATCCTCGTGCGCGGCGGGAAACGGGTTCTCGGGCGCGAGGCGGTAATCGGCCGAAACCACCAGCGCCCCGGTGCGCCGGGCGAGCGCCCGCGCGGAGGCGTCGTGGCTGTCGAGGTTGCCCGTGACGAACCCGCCGCCGTGGAAATAGAGAACCACCGGGTTAAGCCGGCTGAGCAACCCCTGCGGCCGGTAGATCCGGGCGGGCAGGGTGTCTTCGCCACGTGGATAGGTCACGTCCTCCGTGCTGATGCCGTCGTCCGGCAGGTCCCGCTGCTGGCGTGCATAGATCGCGGCAATGGCGTCCATGGGCTTCGGCATCCGCCGGGCCCGTTCGGGGACGGACAGCTCGAGCGGCCGTGCCCCCAGTTCGTCGAGAACGTCGAGCACGTGCTTGAGATCGGCATCGAGCCGGTCGGCAGGATTGCCGCCGATCAGCTCCGCGAGGCGCCCGATACTGTCGCCGCCGGGATCGTCCGATGTCACATCGCTCATGGTGCCGCCTCATTGAAGAGGCTGCATTAGCGGCCGAAAACCGGCCGGTACTTGGGCGCCATTGGGCCCTTTTCGCGGCAGTGATTCACGTGGAACAGCCAAAGAAAAAGGCCCGGCTCTCGCCGGGCCTCCCGATCATCTGGCGAAGGCTGCTTACGCAGACTTCTGGTCGTCGTCCTTGACCTCTTCGAACTCGGCGTCGACCACATCGTCGTCCGACTCGGCGGTGCCGTTCGCCTTGGCCTCGGCCTCGGCCTGCGAGGCCTTGTACATGGCCTCGCCCAGCTTCATCGAGGCCTGGGCCAGCGCTTCGGTCCTGGCGCGGATCGCTTCGGCGTCGTCGCCGTCAAGGACTGCGCGCAGATCGGTGATCGCGGTCTCGATGGCGGTTTTGTCCTCGGCGGAGACCTTGTCGCCATAATCCTTGAGCGACTTCTCGGTCGAATGGATCAGCGACTCGCCCTGGTTCTTCGCTTCCACCGCCTCGCGCTTGCGCTTGTCGGCTTCGGCGTTCGCCTCGGCTTCCTTCACCATCTTCTCGATGTCGGCGTCCGAGAGGCCACCCGAGGCCTGGATGCGGATCTGCTGCTCCTTGCCGGTGCCCTTGTCCTTGGCCGAGACCTGCACGATGCCGTTGGCGTCGATGTCGAAGGTCACCTCGATCTGCGGCACGCCGCGCGGTGCCGGGGGAATGCCGGCGAGGTCGAAATTGCCGAGCAGCTTGTTGTCCGCCGCCATTTCACGCTCACCCTGGAACACCCGGATGGTCACGGCCGACTGGTTGTCCTCGGCAGTGGAGAAGGTCTGGGACTTCTTGGTCGGAATGGTGGTGTTGCGGTCGATCAGGCGGGTGAACACGCCACCCAGCGTCTCGATGCCGAGCGACAGCGGGGTCACGTCGAGCAGCAGCACGTCCTTGACGTCACCCTGCAGCACGCCGCCCTGGATGGCAGCGCCCATGGCGACCACTTCGTCCGGGTTGACGCCCTTGTGCGGCTCCTTGCCGAACAGCTGCTTCACGGCTTCCTGGACCTTGGGCATGCGGGTCATGCCGCCGACCAGCACCACTTCGTCGATCTGCGAAGCCGAGACGCCGGCATCCTTCATCGCCTGCTTGCACGGCTCGATGGTGCGCTGGATCAGGTCTTCCACCAGCGATTCGAGCTTGGAACGGCTCAGCTTCAGCGTCAGGTGCTTGGGACCGGACGCATCGGCGGTAATGAAGGGCAGGTTGATTTCGGTCTGGGTGGCGCTCGACAGCTCGATCTTGGCCTTTTCCGCAGCTTCCTTCAGGCGCTGCAGCGCCAGCTTGTCGTTCCGGAGGTCGATGCCCTGCTCGCGCTTGAACTCGTCGGCCAGGTAGTCGACCAGGCGCATGTCGAAGTCTTCGCCGCCGAGGAAGGTGTCGCCATTGGTGGACTTCACCTCGAACACGCCGTCGCCGATCTCGAGGATCGAGATGTCGAAGGTGCCGCCGCCGAGGTCATAGACCGCGATGGTGCCGCTGTTCTTCTTGTCGAGGCCATAGGCGAGCGCGGCCGCGGTGGGCTCGTTGATGATGCGCAGCACTTCAAGGCCGGCGATCTTGCCCGCGTCCTTGGTGGCCTGGCGCTGTGAGTCGTTGAAATAGGCTGGGACGGTGATGACCGCCTGCGTCACGGTTTCGCCGAGATACGATTCGGCGGTTTCCTTCATCTTCTGCAGGATCATGGCGGAGATCTGCGAGGGCGAGTACTTCTCGCCGGCCGCTTCGACCCAGGCGTCGCCATTGTCGGCGCGCACGATCTTGTAGGGAACGAGGCCCTTGTCTTTCTCGACGGTCTTGTCGTCATAGCGGCGCCCGATCAGGCGCTTCACCGCGAAAAGGGTATTCTCGGGGTTGGTCACCGCCTGGCGCTTGGCGGGCTGGCCAGCCAGACGCTCACCATCCTTGGAAAAGGCGATCATGGAAGGGGTGGTGCGGGCGCCTTCCGCGTTCTCGATCACCTTGGGGGTCGAACCGTCCATGACGGCGACGCAGCTATTGGTGGTGCCGAGGTCGATACCGATGACTTTAGCCATTTACTCTAGCCTCTCTATAGCAAACCCGTCATGGAGCCCTTCTGGCGAAGCGGCGCCTTGGCCTGTTCGGCCGGGGGTTCCCTGGGATTATCTGCCCGGCTACCGGGCCTGCGCGGTATATAGGGGGGTGCCCGAACTGCTTCAAGCGCCGTGCGCTAATTTGCAGGTATGGGAGCACAGAACCGCCGCGGGGAAGGGGGCTCGGCGTGCCGAGCCGCCCGGATGGACCTCAGTCCGTGAGCGTGTAGCTCGACAGCTCGCAGATATCGATCTCCGGCACTTCGAGCACATGGCCCTCGGCGGTTTCGAAGCGGAAGTCGTAGACGCACTGGTCGGAGCCGTCGCCGATGAACACCGTGCCCTGGTAGCCCGGCTCCAGAGTGCCGGTTTCGCCCAGCAGGTCCTCGCCCCAGCTGTCCTCGTTGCTGGGCGTGGTGTAGAAATAGTGCAGCGAGTACGAGCTGTCGTTGATCAGCGTGAACTCGACGTCCTCGGCGTGAACGGCCGCTGCGCCCACGACGAAGGCAAGGGCGGCAAGGCCACCCCGGATAAAGGTCTGCATCTGAGAATGGTCCCCCTGGCCGGGGCAACACGCCGCCGGCGCCCGTTTCTGCCATGCCGCCGCGGCGCCGCCAAGCCACCCGGAGGGGTGCTACCAACGGACCAGACCACGCCCCCTTGCTGCCGCTGGCGTAATCTGGTTGGCATGGGCGTCAGACAAGAAGAGGCGACCATGACCACCATCGAGATTCAGCCCGACGACGTCCTGATCGTGGTCGACATGCAGCATGATTTCCTGCCCCAGGGAAGCCTGGCGGTTCCGGGTGGCGACGAGATCGTGCCACTGATCAACCAGCTGGCGAAGCGGTTCCGCAATGTCGTGCTGACCCAGGACTGGCACCCGGCCGACCATATCTCCTTTGCCAGCCAGCACCCGGGCAGGGCGCCTTTCGACATGGTCGAACTCACCTATGGGCCGCAGGTGCTGTGGCCCGACCATTGCGTGCAGGGCACCCGCGGCGCGGAGATCTCGGCCGATCTCAGCATCCCCCATGCCCACCTCGTCATCCGCAAGGGCTACAACCGCGAGATCGATTCGTACTCCGGCTTCGAGGAGGCGGACCGCCAGACCACGACCGGCCTTGCCGGCTATCTGAACGAGCGCGACCTCGGCCGGGTGTTCGTCGTCGGTCTCGCCCTCGATTTCTGCGTCGGCTGGACCGCCGTGGATGGTGCGGCGGCAGGCTTCGACGTCACGGTGATCGAGGATGCCTGCCGCGCCATCGACAGCAATGGCTCGCTCGAACAGGCCCTGCGCGACATGGATGAGGCCGGAGTACAGCGGTTGATGAGCCGGGAGATCCTCGGCTAGCGCCGAGTCGAAAGACGAAGGCCCCGGGCGTGAGCCGCGGGGCCTCCTGATTGTCGCGAATGCCCTTTTCGGGGATCAGGCGCTCTTGTCGACGGCCTCGTCGCCGGCGGCGTGGCTGGGGCCGCCCTTCGACACGCCGACCATGGCAGGCCGCAGCACGCGATCGCCGATGGCGTAGCCCGCCTGCACGACCTGGACCACCGTGCCTTCAGGCCGCGAGGGATCGGGAACTTCGAACATGGCCTGGTGCCGGTGCGGGTCGAACTTCTGGCCTTCGGCCTCGATCGGGGTCACGCCGTGCTTGGCCAGCAGCCGCTGCATCTCGCGCTCCGCAAGCTCGATGCCCTCGATCAGCGACTTTACGGTCGGATCGTTCGATTCGCGGGCCTCGGCCGGCAGCATCGTCAGGGCCCGGCTCAGAGCATCGGTTGCGCTCAGCATGTCGCGGGCGAAACCGGAAATTGCGTAGGAGCGGGTATCCGCCACGTCGCGCTCGGTGCGCTTCCGGAGGTTTTCCATCTCTGCGGCCGCGCGCAGCACGCGGTCGCGCAGTTCGCTGTTTTCAGCGCGCAGTGCCTCCAGGGGATCGACCTCGGGGGTCTCCTCGGCAGGCGTCTCGATCTCGGCC
>JAEZHZ010000231.1 GCA_023436745.1 Pseudomonadota bacterium
TAGCTGGCCGCGGCACCGCGGACGGCCGCGATGCCGACACACTGGCCTGCTGCGTTGGGGGCGGATCATCGGAGAGAAGACGCGTGACATCGAAGCGAGTGTTGCTGGTTGCCCTGCTGCTGCTGCCGACCAGCGCACGGGCGGAGCAGCAGGGAGCCTCCTGGGTCGATCAGAAGTGCAGCATCTACAAGGCCGCCTGGGAGCGGGCGGTGGCGGCGCAGGATGGCACCCAGATCAACTACGCGTTCATTGCCGCCAACGAAAACTTCATCGCCTCAGGATGTACCGAAGAGCGGACGGCCTGTCCGCGCTCCAGCGTGGAACTCGAGGTGGCGAATACCCTGTCTCTGGCCATGATGAACGCGGGTGCCGCGAGCACGTTTCTGCCCTTTCGCTGCCCGCGAGAGACGGTTGATGGAGGCTGGACCGGTCCGGGCCTTTAGACTATGCCGGGCGAGGGCGCAGTATTCGCGTCCTTAGCGCCGGGCCTGCCGCCAGAGGTGATGCCGCGGCTGCCGGAGTCCACTGTGTTTCTTTCCGTCTTCGACGTGTTCAAGATCGGCGTCGGTCCCTCCAGTTCCCATACAATGGGACCGATGGTGGCTGCAGCGCGGTTTCTTGCCGAGCTGAAGGATGGCGACTGGCCAAGGCCGGCCCGGGCGCATCCGGTGGCGCTCACGGCGAGCCTGCACGGCTCCCTCGCCTTCACCGGTGTAGGACACGGTTCAGGACGGGCGGTGGTGCTTGGTCTCAGCGGGTTCCTGCCGGACACTGTGGATCCCGACCGCATGGACGCCATCATCGATTCCGTGGAGAGCAGCGGCCAGGTGTTGCCGCCGGGGCATCCTCCGTATCGCTTTCGCCCCCAGCGCGACCTCGTCTTCGACAAACAGACCCGCATGCCGCTTCATCCGAATGGCCTGCAGTTCGCAGCGTTCGATGAAAGCGGCGCGCTTCTCCTGCGCCGCGGCTATTATTCCGTCGGAGGCGGCTTTGTCCTGAGCGAAGCGGAGATGAGCGAGGGCAGTCCCGAGGCCGCGACGAGTGGTCCCGGCGTCCCCTACCCGTTCGACTCAGCCGCCGGCATGCTGGCCATGGCGCAGCAATCAGGGCTGTCGATCGCCGAGATGAAGCGACGCAACGAACTGGTGCTCCACAGCGCACAGGAGCTCGAGGGACAACTCGACCGCCTGTGGCAGGCGATGTCCGACTGCATCGACCGCGGCCTGCGCCAGGAAGGGCGGCTACCCGGAACGCTCAAGGTCCCACGACGCGCCAAGGGCATCCATGATCGCCTGGAAGAAGCTCGCACGCGCAACGTGTTCAATCCCCTCGCGGCCAATGACTGGCTCTCCGTCTTCGCCATGGCGGTGAATGAGGAGAACGCAGCGGGAGGCCGGGTGGTGACAGCACCCACCAACGGGGCAGCAGGAGTGATCCCGGCCGTGTTGCGCTTCTACATCGACCAGGTCGGTGGCTCCCATAGGCGCGGCATCCACGATTTCCTGCTGACTGCGGCGGCAATCGGCGGCATCGTCAAGCATCGCGCCTCGATCTCGGGCGCGGAGGTTGGCTGCCAGGGAGAGGTCGGTTCGGCCTCGGCGATGGCTGCAGCCGGACTGTGCGCAGTGATGGGTGGCACCCCCGAGCAGGTGGAGAACGCTGCCGAGATCGCGCTAGAGCACCATCTGGGCATGACCTGCGATCCGGTCGGAGGGTTAGTTCAGGTGCCCTGCATCGAGCGCAACGCCTTCGGCGCGGTCAAGGCGGTAACCGCCGCCTCGCTGGCGCTGATGGGCAATGGCGTGCACGCGGTTTCGCTGGACGCCTGCGTCGAGACCATGCGCCAGACGGGCGTGGACATGAACGAGCGCTACAAGGAAACCAGCCTCGGCGGCCTTGCGGTAAATGTGGTCGAGTGCTGAGCCGTCAGCCCCGTTGCACCAGCCGGCGATGAAAGCCCAGGTGCTCCTTGGCGGGCCAGAACATCTCCTCCGCCGGCAGGAACAGGCGCTCCCCCAGCCTTCTGGTCAAGGCCGGCTGCAGCCGATGGGGCTGCGGCAGCAGGATTCGGAAGTCGTCGGCGATCACGATGTGCCCGGCGCGGAAGGCGCGGCCGGCATTTTCCTCGACGGCCAGGTAGTTGGTGATCGTCAACGGGCCGCCAGTGTCGCGCGGGCGTATGGCCACGGCTTCGAGGTGCGGGTGAATGAGCCCACCTTCGGGCAGGAAACGCTCACCCGTCAGGGCGCAGCGATAGCCGTATGCGCTCAGCACCAGCCGATAGAGCCCCTGATAGTCGGCCAGCGATGTCTCGAAGCCGGCCTGGGGATTGTCTCCCAGCCCGCCAGGCCCGTCAGGCGCTACCATCCCTGTGCCTCCGTACTCGCCCCTAGGGAAGATTACGTATCTCGCGGCCAAGGACAATGGCGCGCGGCTTGGGCATCGCCTAGTCGGCCAGCAGGAACTCTGCGAGGGCGTTGAGGTCGTCGTCGTTCCAGTGCGAGGTGGAATCGGCAATCACCTCTCCCATGGGACCGCCGAGCACGTCGAAGTTCGGCGTGAAGCCGTCCTTCAGGGTCTGGACCAGTGTCGGCACATCGTAGCCGGATTGCCGCAGCGCGGTAGAATAAATGCCGGGCGCCCGACCGCCGACGCCACCCGGTGATCCGGTCAACGCCCTGTCCCACTCGAGGGCGCCAAAGACATTTCGCGGCGTATGGCAGGCGACGCAGTGGGCGGGTCCAAAGGCCAGGTACTTGCCGCGGTTGTATGTCTCTGAGCGGTCGGGGTCGGGTTCGAACCGGCGCGGCGTGAAGAACAGGTTCTGCCAGCCGGCGGCCGCCAGCCGGATGCTGAACGGGAACGGCGGCTCGGCTTCGGTGGCAGTTGCCACCGGCTCGGTCGCGAGCAGGGCAGCGTATAGATCCGCAATCTCCTGGTCGCTCATGAGGGTGTAGTTTTCATACGGGAACACCGGGTACAGTGGGCCATGCGGCCCCCTGCCGTTGCTCATGGCCTCGGCGAACTGGGCGAGTGTCCAGGTGCCGATGCCTGTGTCCGGATCGGATGTAATATTGGGCGGCACGAAGGTGCCGAAGGGTGTCGCAAGCCCGGCGCCTCCGGCCAGTTCCGCCCCCCCATTCGCCGCGTCGGTGTGGCAGGAGATGCACCCGCCGAGCCTCAGCAGGTAGGCACCTCTTTCGGCATCGCCGACCAGCGTCAGGTCACGTGGCGGCCCGGAGACGGGCCTGAAAAGAAGATAAAACCCCGACAAAACCGCCGCGATCAGAACGAGCAGTCCCGCAAGCCACCAGCGACGCACTGGGTTCTCCTCCGTAAGCCCTTGGGAAGGAAAGCAGATCGGCCTGGCCGAAGCAATCGGACCCCGATCACGAGGCCGGGAGATACCGGCCCACTCATGCAGCAGCGTCGGCCGGGCCCCCACAAACGGGTAGGGCGCAAGCCGAACTGTTCCTCTATTCCGCCCCACCTGACGCGCCGGAGGCCGGCGCACGACCTGGAGCAGACAAGATGAACGTCCTCATGCGGGGTGTTGAAAACGAACTGACTGGGCAACTGGCACGCGGCGTCGAGACCCTGGCCCTGAGGATGAGGGGTAGGATCATCACCGCTGCGGACGGCGATTACGATGCGCTTCGCGCCGTGGCTCTCGGCAACTGGAACCATCGGCCGCTCTTCATCGCGCGCGTCCAGGATGCGGCCGACGTCGCCGATGTGGTGGACTTTGCCCGGCGCAACCACCTCGAAGTCGCCATTCGCAGCGGCGGCCATTCAGTTTGTGGGCACAGCAGCAGCGCCGGTGGCGTGGTCATCGACCTGCGCGACCTGCGCAGCATTGCTGTCGACACGGAGGCAATGACGGCGTGGGTGGGCAGCGGCCTCAACGCCGGCGAAGTGTCGGCAGAACTCGACCAGCACCGCGTCGTGGTGGGGTTCGGCGATTCCGCCTCGGTCGGGATTGGCGGCCTGACCCTCGGCGGAGGGCTCGGCTACATGGCCCGCAAGCACGGGCTGACGATCGATGCTCTGCTCGCGGCGGAGATCGTTACCGCACCGGGAGACATCCTCACGATCGACCAGGAGAACCACCCGGATCTGTTCTGGGCCATTCGCGGCGGTGGCGGAAATTTCGGCGTGGTCACCCGCTTCAAGTACCGGCTGAACCCGCTGCCGGAATTTACCGGCGGACCCCTGGTGCTGCCGGCGACGGCGGAGGTGGTGACCCGGTTCGTTGCCGCTGCCAAGGCAGCACCGGAGGAACTGACCACCATACTGGTGGCCATGCCCTGCCCGCCGCTGCCATTTCTGCCACCGGAGGTCCACGGCCGGACGGTCCTGTTCGGCATGATGGCCTATGCCGGGCCTGAAGAAGGCGCGGCGGAGGCACTTGCGCCCTTCCGTGCGCTCGCGACCCCTATCGCCGATCTCATCCGGCCGGGGCCGTACAGCATGATGTACCTGCCCGAGGAGCCGGGCCCGGCGCCGTCGGTATCGGTGCGGGCACAGTTCGTCGAGGATATCGACCTCGGCCAGGCCGATGACATGCTGAACCGCATCGGCACCTGCACCGCGCCGATGAGGATGGGCCAGATCCGAATACTTGGCGGTGCCGCGGCTCGTGTCCCGGCAGAAGCCACGGCCTATGCGCACCGCGCCGCCTCGATCCTGTTCGCCTACCTCGCGGTCGACACGTCCCCCGAAGCAGCCCGCATCCAGGACCGCTGGGCAGAAGAAGGCATCGCCGCGCTCGGCGTGAGTGCCGGCACCTATGTCAACTTCCAGGCCGAGGAGGGCGGGGAGAGTCTCGCCGCCGCCTATCCGGACGCCACGCTCGGGCGGCTGCGCGAGATCAAGCGCCGCTACGACCCCACCAACCTGTTTCGGCTCAACCAGAACATTCCATCCGCCGCCTGACCGAACCCGGTCAACCTGGCTGAGCCGTTACGGCGCCGGGGCTGCACGGCAGTTCCGGCGCCGACATCTTCCGCGCAAACCGCCCACCCTTTTGCCGCCGGCTTTGGGGCGAGCCGGTTTAGGAAGACCTGCTTTACAGCCCCCCGATATCGAGACCACCATGCGCCGCACACTATTGCTTTCCAGCCTCTATGCACTCGCCATTGCGCTGCTCGCCCTGCCCTACGGCCTGGTGGCGTGAACCGGGAGGAGGGTTACTGGTCTTCCAGGCTGACCGGGCTCGCAATGAAGAGACTGATCAGATCCGCCTGTCGGTCGGTCTCGGTCTTTCGAAACAGGTTCTTGAGCGTGTAGCTGACCGTGTTGCGCGAAATACCGAACTCCTCGGCGATCTCGTCCAGTCGAAGTCCGCGTGCGAGCGCCAGCGCAAGGCGTGTTTCTGCCGGCGACAGCCCATAAAGCTGGGCCACCGCCTCGGCGGAGGCACTGAGGCGGCGCTCAGGATCGGTGACAAAGAGCCCGACCACCGGTTCGCCGGGCCGCGCGGGGCCCCGCCCCAGGGGACAGGCGATGGCAAAAAGGGCCCGGCGGCCCGAACTGCGGCTCAGGGCCACCGCCTCGCTGGCCTGACGGTCGCCCGTGGTGGCCTTGGCGATCGTGGCGTCGACGATATCCCGCAGGGCCTGGGTCTGCTGTGGCCTCTCCCCGCGAAGCAGCCCTTCGCGCGAGACGCTGATGCCATCGGCCTCCTGGACCAGCTCCTCTGCACGCCGGTTGCGGAACAGGACCCTGCGCTCGCTGTCGAGCAGGAACACGCCGACAGCGATCCGGTTGAGCGCTTCGTCGGCGCCGAGGAGCGCCGCACGCACGCTTCCGCTGGCGCTCGTCTCTGCCCGCGCCGCACCCTTGATGCGGGCCACCTGGTCGAGACGGGCCGCAACGGTGATCAGCATGAGGTCGAAGTCGATCGGCTTGGTCAGGTAGTCGTCGACCCCTGCCTCCTTGCCCGCGATGATGTCACGGCGCCCGGCCAGAGCGGTCAGGAAGATGAAGGGGAGGTCGCCAAGACCTGATTCCTGCCGCACCAGTCGCAGCAGTTCGAGCCCCGACATCCGCGGCATCGTGATGTCACACAGCACCAGGTCGTAGCGTCTGGCGCGGAGCAGTTCGAGGGCCTCCTGGCCGTTGCCTGCTTCGGCAACCTCGTATCCGGCGGCAGCCAGTTCCTCGCAGATGTCTGCCCTGAGATCGGCTTCGTCCTCTACGCACAGAATGGTGGCTGTCATGGACCGGCAATCACTTCAGTGTTGAGGGGTGGGGTGTCGGCTTCGAACAGCGCCGGGCGGCGGAAAGGAAAGCGGAGCGTGAAGGTCGAGCCCTCGCCCTCGACGCTCTTCACCTCGATGCGACCACCATGCAAGTCCATGATCTGCGCGGCGAAGCTGAGGCCGATGCCGGTACCGGGAATCCCTTCGGCAGTGCGAGCCCTGTAGAAGCGGCGGAACAGCGAGTCCAGTTCGTCGGCCGGCACCCCGACTCCGCGATCCCCGACTTCGATGACGATTTCGCTGCCGACCCGTGCGGCGCGTATGGAGACGGGTGTGCCGGCTGGTGAGTACTTGAGTGCGTTCGACACGAGGTTCTGCACGGCCTGCTCGAGCAGCGTGGTGTCTGCCTCGACGGCCCTCGGCAGGTTCTCGGTGAAGAGTTCGATCCGGCGGTGATCCTGTTCCGGCTGGCTGTCCCAGACGTTCCGCAACAGGTCTTCCGGGTCGCATGCACGCATGTTGAGCGTGATCTCCCCCTCTTCCAGCCGGGCGGCATTGAGCGTGCTCTCCATCAGGCGAGTCAGGCGCAGACACGCCGCGCGGATTTTTTCCGCCCGCGAGTTGATCTCCTCCTCACTCATCAGCGAACCGCGGCGCACCATGCGCTGGGCGCTGGCATCGATGATGGCGAGGGGCGTGCGGAACTGGTGGGACACGACGGAGATGAAGGCGCGGTGCAATCGCGACACCTGACGCTCGCGTTCGAGAGCAGATTCGGCCCGGACCATCTTGCGATGCTCCCCGACCAGTATGCCGGCGACCAGCAGGCCCGCTGCCATGGTGGCGACCAGCGTACCCAGCACCTCGAACAGGGTATGGCGGCGCTGCTCGCGGATGGTGGCGTCCCGCTGGCGCTTGCTGAACAGGGCGGCATTGGCCACGTCGCGCAACGCCGCGCCGAGTGCGATCGCCTCCGCATGAAGGCCCCGGAGTGCGTCCCGATCGTCGGGCGATACGGTCTGCAGCACCGCAGTGGCGCGGTCCACGGTCCGGCGGAAGTCATCGAGGTGATGAGCGTAGCCAAGCCCCTGCAACTGCCGATGGGGCTCGCCCTGTTCCAGCACGGCAATGCGGCTGCTCAACAGGTCGAGCAGCAGCTGCACTTCCTCGCGGCTGCGATCGCCGGCACCGTAGCCACGCAGGGCGTCGGCAAAGCGCACGGCCTCGTACTGTCCCTGGCTCGACAACCACACCATGTCCTCGGTGATGTAGTCGGCAATGGCATTCTCGCTCCCCAACAGGCGCAGCGTGGCTGCCACCAGCAGCACGAGCAGGATCGCCATCGCCATCAGCGCCACCAGGAAGCGCCGGGTCATCCACGGCCTGAGGCTCATTGGACGTGCAACTCCCGCAGTTGCCAGACCCAGCGATCGTTATAGTTGGGCTCCAGCAGTTCGGGGTGCTCCTCTCTCGGATACACAATCCACAATGGTCCCCGGTCCCGCACCTGCATGTCGGTGCCGTTCATGCGGCTGGCGAGCAGCACGTCGTAGAGCGTGGCATCCTCGAAGGGTATGGGCGCCCGATAATCGTTGAGCGCAATTCCGGTGATGGTGGTGCCATCGGCACCGACACGCTCGAGCACGGAGCGGAGCAGCACGCCTTCGAACCGCTGCACCCCATCGGTCCAGGCGGTGGTCGTGCTGATCTCCATCAGGCCGAGGGCATCAAGCATGTCGCGGTCGAACTCTGCGCCGCGAACCGAATTGGACGCCTTGATGGCGCCACTGACCACAAGGATCACCGGACCACTCGGCTTGGGCAACGGCTCCAGCGCGGGCGAGGGTGTTGTCGTGAAGGCAAGCAGCAGGGCGGCCGCCAAAGGCCGCACAGCATTGCTCAGCGCATCGACAATCGCCCAGCCCCTTGGCATTGCGTCCCTCGCCGCCCCATCCCGGCATCCCAAGCCTGTATTGAGCGCTCAATATTGCCGTTGGTCCAGCGAGGCAAAGCAGAAAACACCCGTGCCTGTGGTTTTTTGCCCATTTGAGTGGTGACAGGACAGAAACGACCCCACCGCGGTCTCCGGACTACTGATCGCCCGCAAGCCATCACTCGTCCGGGCGGAGACGGCATTGTGAGGCTGTGGCTCTCACTCTCCGAGGCCGCGCCTGCTCCAGCGACGACAATACATCGGAACCAGCACCTGCCGCTCGGCCTGCTGATGGGCGCCCGTTCGTCATCCTTCGGCAGGTTGGTCCCGCCGCGGCGACATGGCTGCCCTCGACATGGCCGCGCTGATGCTGATGCTGATGCTGATGCTGATGCTGATGGGCCGTCTGGCGCAGAGATCGCATGTCCGAACCACGCGAACGGGTGGGGCGGGAGGATCAGGGAGAGGGTAGCACGAGTGTGTTCGGTGCCTTCTGCGCCCGACCTCTAGACGTTGGCCTGACCCACTGCCGCCCGTGCCCCCGCGCCGGGCGGTTTTCTTTGGGACACACGCCATTTGAGAGACGCCCGCTCAAACGAGTGGGGCGCAAAACGAGCAGAGACCCTAGATCGGCGCCAACCTGGCTGGAGACATTGATGCTGGACCTGTTCGATACCTGGCGCCAGAGGCGCCGACTACGCAAGACGCAGCTGCAGCTCACCGAACTCAGCGATCACCTGCTCGCCGACATCGGCGTTACGCGCGCCGACATCATCGATCTCGACAGCTACCGTGCAACACGGATGCGCCTGGGAGCCGGCCGTCGATGAACCATGTTCCGTTGCACCTGCGACGCCGGCGGCGGTCCGTGTTCCGCCGGCGCTACCTGCTCGTGGTGATGGCAGCGGTGCTGCTGACGCCCAAGCTGGACATGGGCAAGTTCCCGCTGCTGGCGAACTGGCTGCCGACCGCCACCACGGCGGCCGATGCCCAGCGGAGTTGACGGAGATCGCTAACCCTGCCTGCGCCGCCGATCGATGAGCCCGATCGCAACCGCACCGGCGATGCATCCGCCGCCGAGCCGAACCGGAGCCTCGGTCAATTCCGTGAATTGCACTGACATACTTTCGGCTGATACTGTCGGTGGTGTGCTGGTCGGCCGATCCAGCATGAATGCGGACGAGTTCATCGCCCTGGTTGCGGCGGCGGAGGATCGTCGGCAGCCGGCGGCGACAGGCGGAGGTGCAGTGCGTGCGGAATGACCAACGGCACGGGTAGACGTGGTCTCGCCGTCTACGGCGGAGGCAACTTCATCTTCTACATAGCCGGGGTGCTGAACCGGCTTCAGGAACGCGGGCTGCAGTTCGAAGCCGTGGCGAGCTACAGCGCCGGCGCCGCACTGATGCCTGCGATCGTGTCAGGGCGGATCAATGAGGCCGTCGAGGCGTTCTGCGACCTGTTGCTGCTCTCGGATTCTCCGCACCAGCAATCGGTGCGCTGGTGGAGGAAGGCGATCTCGCGGGACGAGACCTATGCCAAGGTGCTCGACCGGCACTATGACTTCGATGCCATCCGCCAGTCCGAGAAAGACGCAAGGGTCATTGTCGCCACCTACCGCAGCGATGTGCTCTGCGGCCGACCCGTCGCGATCGGCGGGCTGGTCGCGCTTGCACTCTATAATCGGTCGAAACGCTTCGCTGGGGCCCGTGCGCTGGAACTGTTCAAGAGGTGTGCCGGGATAGTGGCTGAAGTCGTCGATATGCGAGTCTGCAAGACCCGCGCCGAGGCCATCCATATCGTCCAGGGCAGCTCAACCATCTACCCCTTCATCAACGTGCGCTCCCGCGAGGGCAAACGCATGCTGGACGGCAAGTTCGCCATGCTCTCACCGATCGCCGCGCTTGATGATTGTGAGCGGATCGTCTCCGTCCACGGCAGCTACACCTTTCCGGTGCAACGCCCGAACCTGCTGCAGATCGGGCCGAGGCGACCGCTCGGCGTCAGGCCCTTCGAAACCATAGATCGCCGCGAGGTCAAACGGCTGTTCGACTGCGGCAGCCTCGACGCCGACCTGCACTACGACACCATGGCGCGAATTGGGTTCTTTGACGCTTGAATAGCTGGCGTTCGCACTGGCGCGCCAGCGCCGTGCCAGGGTGACCGCGGTCAATAAGTCCAACGTCTTGAAGATCAGCGACGGCCTGTTTCTCAGGGAGTGCCGTGCGGTCGCAGGGGACAATCCCGATATCGTCTACGAGGAAGAACTGGTCGATGCTGTCGCGGCCCGGCTGGTGCGGGATCGGGGCGGCTACGACGTGCTGGTCACCACCAACCTCTTCGGCGACATCCTGTCGAACGAGGCGGCGGAACTGTCGGGCGGTCTCGGGCTTGCCGGGTCCCTCAACCATGGCGACCGGCATGCGATGGCCCAGGCCAGCCACGGATCGGCACCCGACATCGCCGGCAGGGGCATTGCCAATCCGTCTTCCATGATCCTGTCGGTCTGCCTGCTGCTCGACCACCTCGGCACCAAGAGCGGCGACACGCATCTGAGCTCGGCTGCGAGGCTCATCGAGGGGGCGCTGATGGACAGTCTTGGGGACGCGGGCACGCGGACACCCGACTTGGGCGGGAATGGGACGACGGTCTCCGCCACCGAGGCCGTCATCAACCGCTTCCATGGCGCCATGGTGCCGGCAACGTAGGCGTTTCGGCACAAAAAAAGGCCCGGATCGCTCCGGGCCTTCGATGCTGCTGCCGATTTACTCGGCGGCGGTTTCTTCCTTGGCGATTTCCTTGCCGGTCTCCTGGTCGATGACCTTCATCGACAGCCGGACCTTGCCGCGCTCGTCGAAGCCGAGCAGCTTCACCCAGACCTTGTCGCCCTCCTTGACGACGTCGGTGGTCTTGGCGACGCGCTGGTCCGCAAGCTGGCTGATGTGGACGAGACCGTCCTTGGCACCGAAGAAGTTGACGAAGGCGCCGAAGTCGGCGGTCTTCACAACGGTACCCTGGTAGATGGCGCCGACCTCGGGCTCGTCGGTGATCGAGCGGATCCACTTGATGGCGGCGTCGATCTGCGAACCCTCGGAAGACGAGACCTTCACGGTGCCGTCGTCCTCGATGTTGATCTTGGCGCCGGTCTTCTCGACGATCTCGCGGATCACCTTGCCGCCGGTGCCGATCACTTCACGGATCTTGTCGGTCGGGATCTTCAGGGTCTCGATGCGCGGGGCGAACTCGCCCACTTCGCCGCGGGAGGTGGAGATCGCCTTGGCCATTTCACCGAGGATGTGGGCACGACCTTCCTTGGCCTGGGCCAGGGCGACGCGCATGATCTCTTCGGTGATGCCGGCGATCTTGATGTCCATCTGCAGCGAGGTCACGCCCTCGGACGTGCCGGCCACCTTGAAGTCCATGTCGCCGAGGTGATCCTCGTCGCCGAGGATGTCGCTCAGCACGGCATAGCGGTCACCTTCGAGGATCAGGCCCATGGCGATACCGGCCACCGGACGCGGCAGCGGCACACCGGCATCCATCAGAGCCAGCGAGGTGCCGCAGACGGTCGCCATCGAGGAGGAACCGTTGGACTCGGTGATCTCCGACACCACGCGGATGGTGTAGGGGAACTCCTCGACCGACGGACGGATCGGGTTGATGGCGCGCCATGCGAGCTTGCCGTGGCCGATCTCGCGACGGCCGGGCGAACCCATGCGGCCGGCTTCACCGACCGAGTAGGGCGGGAAGTTGTAGTGCAGCAGGAAGTTTTCCTTGCGCAGGCCTTCGAGCGTGTCGACGTACTGCTCATCCTCGCCGGTGCCGAGGGTCGCAACCACCAGCGCCTGGGTTTCACCGCGGGTGAAGATAGCCGAACCGTGGGTGCGGGGCAGGACGCCGACCTCGGCCTGGATCGGACGGACGGTCTTGGTATCACGACCGTCGATGCGCGAACCGGTGTCGAGGATGTTCCAGCGCACGATCTTGGCCTGGAGGTTGTGCACCACCTCGCCGAGATCTTCCTTGGAGACTTCGCCGGCCTCGATGCGGGCGGCGAAAGCCTCCTTCACCTTGGCGTTGGCGGCGTCCACGGCAGCGTAACGCTGCTGCTTGTCGGTAATCTGGTAGGCGGCACGCAGGTCGGCCTCGGCGATGGCGAGGACGTCCTTCTCGAGCGCGGTGTAGTCCGGCGGGGTGAAGTCGCGGGGTTCCTTGGCGGCCAGTTCGGCCAGCTTGATGATCGCGTCGATGACCTTGCGGCTCTCGGCGTGACCGAACATCACGGCGCCGAGCATGACTTCCTCGGACAGCTCCTTGGCTTCCGATTCAACCATCAGCACGGCGTCGGCAGTGCCGGCCATGACGAGGTCGAGCTTGGAGTCGCTGCGGCGATCGACCGGCAGGTTCAGCACGTATTCGCCGTTGACGTAACCGACGCGGGCAGCGCCGATTGGGCCCATGAAGGGCACGCCCGAAATGGTCAGGGCGGCGGAGGCGGCGACCATGGCCAGCACGTCCGGGTTGTTCTCCATGTCGTGCTGGAGAACGGTGACGATGACCTGGGTCTCGTTCTTGTAGCCTTCGGGGAAGAGCGGGCGGATCGGGCGATCGATCAGGCGCGAGGTCAGCGTTTCCGCTTCGGTCGGACGGCCTTCACGCTTGAAGTAGCCGCCCGGGATCTTGCCGGCGGCGAAGTACTTTTCCTGATAGTTGACCGTCAGCGGGAAGAAATCCTGACCCGGCTTCGGCGACTTGGCGGACACCACGGTCGCCAGCAGCACGGTCTCTCCCAGGGTGGCGAGCACGGCGCCATCAGCCTGGCGGGCGATCTTGCCCGTTTCCAGGGTGAGCGGCTGGCCGCCCCAGTTGAGCTCGACCTTGTGGTGATCGAAATTGATCGACATGTGTTTGTCTTTCCATTCTGCCGGCTGAGCGGAAACACGGGGTAGGCCAGGAGCCCGCGAACTCTTCCGGTGTGCCCGCACCTGGCCGCACCCCATGTGCGCGCCGGCTCAAAATCAGGCACTGTTGCTGTCTGGCGGGGACAGAACATGGACAAGACAATGAGCCTCTCCACCGCGGAAGAAGCCGATAATCCTGCCATGCTCCGGCGACCGCCGGCCTAGGGCGCCGCCCAGGATGAACGAACCTGAACGGCAGATGAACGGATGCGGAGCCCCGGGCCCCGCATCCATGACCGCTTAGCGGCGCAGACCCAGCTTCTCGATGAGGGTCTTATAACGGGCCTCGTCGGTGTTCTTGAGGTAGTCAAGAAGACGACGACGCAGCGAAACCAGCTTCAGCAGACCACGACGGGAATGGTTATCCTTGTTGTGGCCCTTGAAATGTTCGGTGAGGTTGGCAATGCGCTCGGACAGGATTGCGACCTGAACTTCCGGAGAACCGGTATCGTTCGGCTTGGTCGCGTATTCCTTGATCAGAGCGGCCTTGCGCTCGGCAGTGATCGACATCGGGGGTTCCTTTTCATTCAGAAGGTGGACGCCCCGGCCGGGATGTCGTCCAGGCGGGGCCAACAGCAATACCCGCCCAAAGAGGGAGCGGTTGCTGCCGCCCATATAGTGCAACAGGGCCGGCTTTTCCAGACTTATTGCGCCGCGGCGGCATCCAGGGCGCTGTCGCCCTCGGGGTCGATGGCGGTCAGCGGAATGAGGAAATGCCACTCGATCCCGTCGGTCCTGACGTGCCGTTCCACGGTGGCGTTGAGCGAACGGCCGACCATGGCCTTCAGCACGGTGGTGCCGAACCCGACCCGCTCGCCATCCACCTCGAGACCCGGCACGGTCTCGCGCCAGACCAGCTCGAGACTGTCGGTGCAGCGCCAGCTGAGGTCGAGCCTGCCGTTCTCGTCGGAGAAGGCCCCGTACTTGACGGCATTGGTCGCCAGTTCGTGCAGCGCCATGCCGAGCAGCTGGGCGGCCTGCACGTTGAGCTTCACCGGAGGGCCGGAGATGCTCAGCCGGCTGCCATCCTGTGGCGCAAAGGGCTCGAGCTGGCTCTCGGCGAGCTCCATCAACCCCACCCCGGCACGGCCATGGGCCAGCAACAGGTCGGTCGAGCGCGCAAGGCCCATGATCCGCCGCTCGAAGGCCTGCACGTAGGAAGGGATGTCCCTGGCGCCCCTCGCGGTCTGTTTGGCCATGGCCGTGATGACCGTCATCTGGTTCTTGGCCCGATGGGCGACTTCGCGCATCAGGAAGTCGACATCGCGCTCGGCGGCGCGACGCTGCGCGGACGCGTCGGACAGGGCCTGCGACACCTCGGCGATCTCGGCGATGGGATAGGGGCGCGCCCAGACCTCGTCGCCCGCGCCGAGCCGCCGCGCGTCCCGCGCCAGCCCGCGCACCGATTCCGCCACCCGCCGGTTGAGCCAGTAGAGCCCGCCGATCATCAGGACCAGCAGCAGCACGGCCCCGCCCGCAAGGGAGGCAACCGAGACCATCAGGGGCTGGAACACCGTCCACACCGGCGCCCACACCACCGTCATCCAGCCGGTGGTCGGGGACCGCTGCGACACGCTGAGCACCGGACCAGCCTGGGTGTCGACCTCGCGCCAGCGATAGAAGCTCGGCCGTTCGGTCAACTGGGGAAAGGCGAATGACTCGCCGGGCGTGCCGGCGCCGCCGGTGCCCGCCAGCACCTGGTTGCGGGTGTCGAGCAGCACCGCGTTCCAGCCATCGGGCAGGACATTGGCGGAGATGACGGAGGCGAGCCGGGTGACGTCCTGGCTGAGCGCGATGAGCTTCTGGCCATCCCCGGGCACTTCGACGGGCTGCAGGATATTGTAGATCAGCCTGTTGCTGACCGAGCCCATCAGCACGTCGGTGATGGTGACCTGTCGGGTCCGGAACGCCGTCTCAGCCGCCTCGCCGCTGTTGGTGTGGCCGTTCGGCACGTCGAAATTCTCGCGCGAGTAGGCGAAGGTCGACATGTCCGGGTTGACGATGAACAGGCTGGTTCCGGTCTGCTCGAGCGCCAGGCGGCTATGCTCGTGGAAGCCGCGATAATCGCCCTCGCTCAGGTAGGGCGACGCTGCCAGGACCCTGAGCGTCGTGATGTTGGCGCCGATCTCGCGCTCCATGGCCTGAGTGACGCCGCGGGCACTCGCGAGCATCAGCGTTTCCATGGTCGCCTGCTGGGCGAGATGGTTCTGGAAGATCAGGAGTGCGGCAAAGACGAAACCGGGCCCCAGCGTGACCAGGGCACCGGCGACCAGATAGAACATGATGGGGCGGGAACGGCGCGGCCGCGAGCCAGCGCCCGGCTTCGCCGGGTGGTGCCCAGTGGTCGTGCTGTCGTTCCCAGCCATGCCGCACTTTCCAGCCGGCGACCGCAGCCGGCGGAATGGACCTTAGCCGTCCCTGCTGTCACGGAAAAGTGCGGCGGACTAAACCTGGGTTACATGGAGGTCAGGTTTTGCAAATCTGCCACGCTCAGTAGTTGCCCGGGGGATCGCTGGCCGGGAAGCTCTCGTCCACGGCTTCGTCCACCTCGTCCCACTTCTTCGGCTTGTCGGCCTGAGCCTCGGGGCCGGCGTCGCGCACCTGAACGGGAGAATCCTTGGGACCGGGCTTCTGGCCACCCTTCACGGCGGGCGCAGCGTCGGAGTGATGGGGCTGGGTCTTCGTCATGATCGCATGCCTTTCAGTTCGCAGGGAACAACACCCGACCCCGGTTCGCAGTTGCAGCCATTCGGTCTTGGAGTCTTGCCGCGGCCTCTGGTATGACGCGCCGCATGACCGAGACGACCGCCGCCCCGCAGCGGGCCAACAGCAAGAAGCTCTTCATCCGCACCTATGGGTGCCAGATGAATGTCTATGACAGCGACCGGATGACGGACGCGCTCTTGCCGCATGGCTACGAGCCGACGAGCGAGATCGGCGAGGCGGACCTGGTGCTGCTCAACACGTGCCATATCCGCGAGAAGGCGAGCGAGAAGGTGTTCTCCGAGCTCGGGCGGCTCAAGGAGCTGCAGGCCGAGCGCCGGGCGCAGGGCCAGGACGTGATGATCGGCGTCGCCGGCTGCGTGGCACAGGCGGAAGGCGAGGAGATCGCCCGCCGCGCCCCGGTGGTGGACCTGGTTTTCGGGCCGCAGGCCTATCACCGGCTGCCAGAGATGCTGGAGCAGGCGCAGGGGCGCCGGCACCTGCCGGACGCCCTGAAGCGCGCCGTGGTCGACACCGACTTTCCCGAAGAGGACAAGTTCGCCCACCTGCCCGCCGCCCGCAAGGAGGTCACCATCGCGCGCGGGCTGACCGCATTCCTCACCGTGCAGGAGGGCTGTGACAAGTTCTGCTCGTTCTGCGTGGTGCCCTATACGCGCGGCGCCGAGACGAGCCGTCCGCTGGAGCAGGTGCTGGCCGAGGCCCGCAATCTCGTTGCGGCGGGGGTGAAGGAACTCACGCTGCTTGGGCAGAACGTCAACGCCTATCACGGGCTCGACAGCGCCGGGCGCAGCGTCGGCCTGGGCGAACTCGCCTACCGGCTCGCCGAGATCGAGGGGCTGGAGCGGCTGCGCTATACGACCAGCCACCCCCGCGACATGGATGATGCGCTGATCGCGGCCCATCGCGACCTGCCGCTGCTGATGCCATACCTGCATCTGCCGGTGCAGTCGGGGTCCGACCGCATCCTCAAGGCCATGAACCGGCGCCACACTGCCGCCGAATACCTGCGGCTGATCGAGCGCATCAAGGATGCGCGCCCCGACATGGCGCTTTCGGGAGACTTCATCGTCGGCTTCCCCGGCGAGACCGACCAGGACTTCGAGGACACGCTGAGCATCATCCGCGACGTCGGCTACGCTTCGGCCTATTCGTTCAAGTACTCCTCGCGCCCCGGCACGCCCGGCGCAGCGCTCGGGGACCAGGTGCCCGAAGAGATCAAGAGCGAACGCCTGCAGCGCCTGCAGGCGCTGGTGGTGGAACAGACCCAGGCGTTCCACGCCTCGATGGTGGGCCGCACGCTGCCGGTGCTGATCGAGCGCGTCGGGCGCCAGCCCGGACAGGTCGGGGGGCGCTCCCCCTACCTGCAGGCCGTGCATCTCGATGGCGGCCCCGAGCTGATCGGGAACATCCACGACGTCGAGATCATCGGCACCAGCACCAACTCGCTGCTGGGACGCCTCAAGGTGCGGGCCGCCGCCTAGCGGGTCGGCCGGGTGAAGTTGTCCTCGAGGCGCTCGACCACCGCCTCGAAGCGCGGCTTGTCCGCTTCGGGAAAGCTGATCTCGAAGGCCGAGAAGCTGCCGTGGTCCGCCGAGAACAGCACCTTGGTGTAGAAGATGGTGGAACTCCCCTCCCCGTCCGGCTGGTAGTAGCCCGACAGAACGAACCAGGAGTCCCCGCCGTCCCGATAGGTGACGACCGCAACGTCCTCGCCGGCGGCAAGCCGGGCCTCGAGCCCGTCACGGGTCATGCCTTCGGCCGGCCCCCCATAGAAGCTGAGCCGGGCCTCGCCGCCGACCTCGGCCAGGGTAATGCCGGGGGAGCCCTCCGCCTCGACCGCCTCGAACAGCCCGAGGGGCAGCTCGACCGAATAGCCATGTTCAGGATCCCGGTAGGACGTCCAGGTGACGGCCGGCGGCTCGGCGGCCACGGCAACGACGCCCAGCAGCAGCACGACGGCGGAAATCCACGGAAGAACCGGCATGGAACGGATCCTTGCGAAGAGGTGTTGGCGGGTCCAGGTCAAACAATGCCGAGCGCCGCCAAACGCTGCATAGGATGGTGCAGGCCAGTGAAAGGGAGACAGAGCGATGGATGCAATCTGGACGATCGAGCACCGGCTGTGGCTGGATGGCGCCGACGCGTATGGCGAGCACATGGCACCGGAATGCATCATGGCCTTCGGCCCCATGGGGCTGCTGCAGGGAGAGGCCATCGTCGAGGGGCTGCGCGGGGCGCCGCGCTGGTCATCGGTGACGATGGACAACCGCACCGAGGCCACGCTGGGCAACGTGCTGGTGATCGGCTATGTGGCGGAGGGACGCCGGGACGGGGCGGAACCGTACCGGGCACTCTGCACGTCGAGTTACGCCCAGACCACCACGGGCTGGAAGATCGTCCAGCACCAGCAGACACCGATCTGACCGCGAGGCCCTTGTGCATGGGCGTTGCTGTCACAATATTTCTACAGACAGCGCACACAAAACACCCTAGCGTCGCTGTGAGTCAGGCGCGCCGCGCCATTGAGGAGCCAACACCAGCTTGAGCAGGCACTTGCCACCCCACGCAGACAACGCCCTCGCCTCGCAGCTCGAACTCGCCTTTGAAGACAACCGCCTGGCGGCCCAGCTCTACGGGGATTTCGACCAGAACCTGGCGCTCATCGAGCAGCGGCTGGGCGTCTCAGCGGCGCCGCGGGGCAACCATGTGCTGATCAAGGGCGCAACCGGCGCGGTCGACCAGGCCCGGCGGGTGCTCGAATCCCTCTACGAGACGCTGGAAGAGGGGCGGGCCATCGGGATTTCGGACGTGGATGGCGTCATTCGCATGATCGAGACCGAGGATTCGCAGCTGGTGCTGCCCACGCTCGAGAAACGGGGCAAGGTGCGCATGGCCCAGATCGCCACGCGCAAATCCACCATCATTGCCCGCACCCCGGCACAGGACGCCTATATGCGCGCCATGGACCGGGCAGAACTGGTGTTCGGCGTCGGCCCTGCCGGCACCGGCAAGACCTATCTGGCAGTGGCGCATGCAGCCTCGCTGCTCGAGCGCGGCGACATCAACCGCATCATCCTGTCGCGCCCGGCGGTGGAGGCCGGCGAACGGCTCGGCTTCCTGCCCGGCGACATGAAGGAGAAGGTCGATCCCTATCTTCGGCCTCTCTACGACGCCCTTTACGACATGATGAAGCCCGAAACGGTGGAGCGGTGCATCACCTCCGGGATCATCGAGGTGGCGCCGCTTGCCTTCATGCGCGGCCGGACCCTCGCCAATGCGGTGGTGATCCTCGACGAGGCCCAGAACACCACCTCCATGCAGATGAAGATGTTCCTCACCCGGCTGGGAGAGAACTCCAAGATGATCGTCACGGGCGACCCGAGCCAGGTCGACCTGCCGCGCGGGGAGAAGTCCGGGCTGATCGAGGCGGTGAACCTGCTCGACGGCATCGAGGGCGTCCATATCTCCCGCTTCGGCGACAAGGACGTGGTGCGCCATGCCCTGGTGGGCCGGATCGTTCGCGCCTACGAGGCCGATACGCAGCGCCGCCTTGCCGGGAAGGAAGGCGACACCTCCGGGCTGGCCCGGACGCTCGGGACCCTGCCGCGGACCTGACCATGCCCAGTCATCCCCTCGAGATCGCCGTCATCATCAATGACGAGCAGTGGCCCGATGGCCTTGAAGCGCAGGCCGAGACCGCCGTGATGGCGGCGCTCGCCGAAAGCGGCGCGCGCGTGACCGGTGCGGCGGAACTGTCCATCCTGCTCACCAATGACGAGGAGCAGCACGAGCTCAATCGCCAGTGGCGCGGCAAGGACTCCTCGACCAATGTGCTGAGCTTTCCCCAAATCGAGCCGTTCGCGCCGGTTTCAGGCCTGCTCGGCGACATCAGCCTCGCCCGCGAGACGCTGGAGCGGGAGGCGGCCGAACAGGGCGTGAGCTTCGAGGCCCATTTCACCCATCTGGTGGTGCACGGCTTTCTTCATATCCTCGGTTACGACCACATGACGGATGAGGAAGCGGCAAAAATGGAAGGGCTTGAGACCCTTATCCTTCGCGGCCTCGGCATCGAAGACCCCTATGCGGACGATACCCGGAACGGGTAGAGTGACGCCTCGTTTTTTCCCACAGAGGACAGACAAGCTGCCTGCCGGCAGCGGACACCGATGAACGACAGCGACAGTTTGGGCAACTCAGCGCCCGCCAATCCCGAGCCTCCCTCTAGTCCCGCCCCCGCTGCGTCGCGGGGGCCCAGCCTGTGGAACCGGGTCAAATCCCTGCTAGCCCTGCGCACGGTTTCACTGCGCGACGACCTGCAGGTCGCGCTGGAGGAAAAGGGCAGCGCCGAAACGGCGGACTTCTCCGAAAGCGAGAGGACCATCCTCGCCAACGTGCTGAAGCTCTCCAACATCAGCGTCGGCGATGTGATGGTGGAGCGCAGCGACATCCAGGCGATGGAGGCGGACGCCAACTTGGGCGACCTCATCGCCCGCTTCCGCAAGGTGGGACATTCCCGCCTGCCCGTCTATGACGACAATCTCGACAACATCCTCGGCTTCATCCACGTCAAGGATGCGCTGAGCAAGATCACGGCGCCGGTGACGGACCCCGACAAGGAGGTTCCGGTCAGACTGGTCTCGACCGTCCTGCGCCAGAAGATCGCGCGGCTCGACATCCTGCGCAAGGCCATGTTCGTGCCGACCTTCATGCCGGTCGGCGACCTGCTGCAGCAGATGCGCGCCAGCCGCACCCACATGGCCATCGTGGTCGACGAATATGGCGGCACCGACGGCCTCGTCACCATCGAGGACCTGCTCGAGGTGGTGGTGGGCGAGATCGAGGACGAGCACGACGAACTGGCGGCATCGCTGATCCGCAAGGTGGGCGCCGATGTGTGGGTGGCCGACGCCCGCGCCGAGCTCGACGACGTCAAGGCGCTGCTCGGTCCGGACTTCGACCCGGGCGAGTATGGCGAGGAAGTGGAGACGGTGGGTGGCCTCGTGTTCGACCTCGCCGGCCACGTGCCGAAGCGCGGGGAGCGGGTCAGCAACCTGCCGAACTTCGACTTCGAGGTGCTGGCCTCCGACAGCCGCCGGATCAAGCGCCTGCGCATCCGCCGCAAGCAACCGCTGATCGACGCGCCGGAGGAGCCGCTCGCCATCACCGACCAGCGCGCTCCCGAGCAACGGGCAGCAGAGTAGCCGGGACACTGACACGATGCCGCCTTCGGGCGGCATCGCCGTTTCTGCGAGGGGGTCGGTGCTAGTTGCGACCGTCGTTGGGGCGAGCCTTGTCGCCGCCCTTGCGGGTATCCTTGGTCTTGGCGTCGGCGGCCTGACCGAAGGTGGTGCCGCCGAGATGACCGCCCTTGTCCATCTTCTTCAGCTGGCTTTCGTCGGACGTCTTCCTGGACATGTCTGGCTCCTTTCTGTCGGAAAGGACCAACCTGCGGCGGGCCGGGTTTGTTCCGGCGCCTATCAGGCGGCGGGTGCGAAGCGCAGCGCCACGCCGTTGATGCAGTAGCGCAGGCCCGTGGGCGGAGGACCGTCATTGAAGACGTGGCCCTGGTGGCCGCCGCAATTGCTGCAGTGCACCTCCGTGCGGATCATGCCGAAACTCGCGTCCTCGGACGTGCCGAGAGCGCCGTCGATATAGGTGTAGAAGCTCGGCCAGCCGGTGCCGCTGTCGAACTTGGTGGCGGCGTCGAACAGAGGCTGGTCGCAGCCGGCACAGTGGAAGATGCCCGGGCGCTTCTCCCCGTCGAGCGGCGAGGTGAAGGCGCGCTCGGTGCCGTGGCCGCGCAGCACGTCGTAGGCGGCCGGATCGAGGCGCGCCCGCCATTCCTCGTCGGTGAGGGTAAAGGGGAATTCCCCTTCGGCGGCGCGAAGTGGCGAGCGGATGAGGGAGAATGCGCCGAGGGCCGCCATGGCGGTTCCGGCAAACAGGACGTTACGGCGGCTGATGGCCATCGTCGATCTCCTGATGGGGGCGAACCCCGCGCCGCCCGAGGGACCGGCGGGCGCGGGGTTCTGCTGACGGCAGTATAGCCTTTCGGCGGGAGGACCTGCCGTCAAGTCCTGGTGAACCCCTACGAGGCGGGCAGCAGCACCGCGTCGATGACGTGGATGACGCCGTTGGAGCTCATCAGGTCAGCGGCAGTGACGGTCGTGGCGGTGCCGTTCTCGTCCGTCACCATGACGTTGCCGCCGGCGGTGGTGAGGGTCAGGGTGCAACCGCCGACGGTGTCGACGGTGGCTTCGCCGCCGCCGGCCTCGATCATGCCGAGCACGTCAGCTGCGAGCGCCTGGGCTGGCACGACGTGGCAGGTCAGGATTTCGGTGAGCTGATCCTTGTTCTCGGGCAGCAGCAGGGTATCGAGAGTTCCGGCCGGCAGAGCCTCGAAAGCGGCATTGACCGGGGCGAACACGGTGAACGGGCCCTCGCCCGACAGGGTCTCGACCAGACCGGCAGCCTGAACGGCGGCAACGAGCGTGGTGTGGTCGGCGGAGTCGATGGCGTTCTCGACGACGGTCTTGTTGGCATCCTGGGCGAAGGCTGCGCCCGTCAGGGCGGCAGTCGAGATCAGGGCGGCGACGGTAAGCGAGCGCAGAGCGATCATTGTTCGATGTCCTTCCTTGATGTTGGTTCCGGCAATGCCGGAGACGCAGGAAGGTACGGACGTCCCAGGACGGCAGTTTTGGTGAGTTTCAGGGTTTTTCTGCGCGAACGGCTGAAACTTTCGCCGTCCGGAGCCGTATAGGCGGCCCCGGCGAGGACGCCGGGGCAACATGCTAGATGCGGGTGACTTCGCCCTTGGCAACGATCGGGCCGGTGGCGACGCCCGTCGGCGAGCCGCCCTCGGGCTCGAGGGTGAGGGCCAGCACGGAGCCTTCTCCCCAACCTGCGAGAATGTCGGGAGCCACCTTGACCTCGATGGCCTCGCCCACGGGCACCACGCCCATCGAGGTGACGGTATCGTCCTGGATAGCCCAGAGCTCGAGGTCCTTGTCGGGGGCGACGTCGCCCGACAGGGCCGTCAGCCGGAGCGTGCCGGCACCGTCGTAGAAGGCAAGGAAGCGGATATCGCTGCCCTCTTCCTCGAGCGCTGCAATGAGCTGGTTGGTGAGGCTCGACACGTCCTGGCGAGGCTCGAAGGCGGCAAAGCCGACCGCGACGACCGCCACGGCCAGTGCGCCGGCGGCAAGGCCGCGCCAGAGCGCAAGGGAGTCCCACCAGCTGACGCGGGGAGCCGGTGCTCCGAACAGGCGCGCCTCGATCGCGCCGAGCAGGCGCGGCGGCGGGCTCACTTCGGCAAACTCGTCGTTCATGCCGGCAAAGCGCGAAACCCAGAAGTCCCGCTCGGCCTCGAGCCGCGGATCGCCGGCGATCACGCGCTCCACCTGGGCATGGGTCGTGGCGTCGAGCAGGCCGAGCACGTATTCGGCGACCAGCGCCCGGGCCCCGTCCGCTCCGCCGATGTCCTGTTCCATGCTCATGCCGTCAGGCACTCTCTCAACCTGATGAGGCTCCGGCGCAGCCAGGTCCGCATCGTATTCAAAGGCACCGTGTAGCGCTGCGCCAGTTCCTCGTAGCTCATGCCATCGAGATAGGCGCCGCGAACGGCATTGGCACGATCGGGATCGAGCGTGCCGAGGCAAGTGTCGATGCGGGCACGCTCCTGACTCGCCTCTGCCGCCTTTTCAGGTGACGGGGCGTCGTCGGGCACATCGAGTGCCACATCGATGTCGTCGGACACCGGGCGCCTGGCCCGCAGGATATCAAGCGCGTGATTGCGTGCCACCGCGACGAGCCAGCTGATGGGGCTGGTGTTTTGCGGGATGAAACGATCGGCCCGCTGCCAGATCTTGACGTAGACTTCCTGGATGGCCTCCTCGGCCTCCGAACGGTCCTTCAAGATACGCAGCACCACTCCGAACAGTTTCGCCGAGGTCCGCTCGTAGAGCGTGCGGAAGGCTGCTCGGTCCCTCAGGGCACAGCGGGCGATGAGGTCGGCGATGTCGGCGCTCGGCGTCTGCATCGTCAATCCTCTAGCGTGTTCGTACCGGTCTCGCCAGCGGACTAAACGCAGGATAAGCGGATTCGATCGCCGGGCTGCGGACATATCCACCTTTTCCTCCGCTGCACTATGCTCTAGACCGTTGCGGCCCCGTTGTCCGGCCCCACAGGATGCGCGCATGACCGATCTCGACGCCCAGAACGACCGTTTCTCGCACGATG
>JAEZHZ010000062.1 GCA_023436745.1 Pseudomonadota bacterium
CGCGCTCGGCTTCGATGCGGACCGCTTCGACGTCAGCCGCGATCCCGAGGACGGGGCATGAAGCTCGTCGTCTTCGACGTCGACGGCACGCTTGTCGACAGCGGAGCGGAAATCGCGCGGCGTGTGAACCTGGCTTTCGCCGATCTTGGCCTGCCGCCTCCGACCCTCGAGACGATCCGCGCCAGCGTCGGCCTGTCGCTGCCGATCTACATGGCGGCGGTCGCTGGGACGGATGACCCCGAGCTTGTCGACCGTCTCGTGGCTGCATACCGCGCCACCGCTTCGGTCACGCCGCCGGGACGCATGCCGCTCTTTACCGGTGCCCGGGAGGCGCTGGAACGACTCCACGCCCGCCGCGAGGTTCTTCTCGGCATCGCCACCGGCAAGGGCAGGGTGGGGCTTGAAAGCACACTTTCGCAGAACGGGATCGGTTCGTTCTTCGTTACCCTTCAGACGCCGGACACCAACCCCTCCAAGCCGCACCCCTCCATGCTGCTCAGCGCCATGGCGGAGACCGGCGCTACCGCGCAGGAGACGGTGATGGTGGGAGATGCGGTGTTCGACATCGAGATGGCGCAGGCCGCCGGGGTGAAGAGCATCGCCGTCTCCTGGGGGCTGCAGCCGGTGGCGACGCTCAGGGCCGCGGGTGCCGCGGCGGTAATAGGTGATTTCGAAGCGCTCGATGCCGCGATCGACCGCTTGCTGGAGACAGTCCATGCGTGACCAACTCGAAGAAGCCCACCGCCATCGGGACGACGGCTATGGCCGCGCCCAGCACCTCAATCAGGTCGAACTCCCCAAGCGCTTCTACAAGGACGTGGGCGTCGCACCGGTCGAGGGCGGCTTCGCCGTAACCCTCGACGGCCGGCCGGTCCGCACCCCTGGCAAGAAGATCCCCATCGTCATGCCGGCAGTCTCCATTGCCCAGGCGATGGCAGCCGAGTGGGCCGCGCAGGGTACCCACATCGACCCCGCCACCATGCCGACCGTGCGCCTCATCAATGCCGCGGTGGAGAGCGGCGAGGAACTGGTGCCCGAACTGCGCGCCGAGATCACGAAGTTCGCGGCCGGTGACCTGTTGCTCTACCGGGCCGAGAGCCCGCAGGAACTGGTCAGCCAGCAGGAGGTCCTTTGGGACAATGCGCTGGTCAAGCTCGCCCGCCACTTCGGCGTCAGCTTCCAGCCCACTGTCGGGATTCTCCATCAGCAGCAGCCGCAGGCGACGCTCGATCGCCTCGCGCAGGCGCTGGAGCAGGAAAATCTGCTGACGCTGACGGCACTTGTCTCGATCACCGGAATCACCGGCTCAGGACTTCTGGCTATCGGATTCCTCCACCAGCTCTTTTCTCCCGAAGAGGTCTGGACGGCAGCCCATGTCGACGAGGACTACCAGATCGCCCAGTGGGGCGCCGACGAGGAGGCCATGGAGCGCAGGGCCAAGCGACGCGAGGAGTTCGATGTCGCGGTGGCAGTGGTCGACGCTCTGCGCCAGTAGGAGGCGTCCGCCTCGGGATCGGGCTAGCTGCGCTTGCCCATCTCGATGACCCAGCCCCGAACCTCGGGCGCGATCTCCGCCAGCGGCTCGAGCACGAACGCCCGCTCATGCGCGAAGGGGTGCGGCAGCGTCAGTTGTGCGGTGTGCAGCACCAGCCGGTCGTAGGCGATGATGTCGATGTCGATGACCCGCGGCCCCCACTTCTCGATCCGTACGCGCCCCATCTCCGTCTCGATCGCCAGCAGCGCCTCGAGCAGAGGCAGCGGCTGCAGGTCCGTCTCGACTGCAACGGCCATGTTGCAGAAGTCCGGCTGGTCCGTCTTGCCCCACGCAGTGGTCATCACCAGTTCCGACTGGGCGGTCACCCGGATGTCAGGATGGGCATCGATGCGCCGCACGGACTCCCGCAGTTGCGCGCGCGGATCTCCCAGATTGGCTCCAAGGCTCAGCCAGGCGTGATGGGTCATGGCTCGCTCCGCTCGCGGTGGAGCTCCACCGCCGCATAGCCGCGCACCATGGCGATTGGCGCCTCCGGTTTGCGCACTCTTACCTTGATCCAGCGGACCGGGGGAAAGGCATCGAACAGCGCGGTGACGATGTTCTGGCCGACCCCCTCGATCAGCTTCATCCGCCGCCCCTCGAAAGCCTCCTTGGTCACCTCGTAGATCTTTCCGTAGTTGACCCCCGCAGAAAGGTCGTCCGTCGCCGCCGCCTGCGTCAGGTCCAGCCCGAGTTCGAGGTCGACATAGAACCGCTGGCCCAGCCGCTCCTCCTCCGGATAGACGCCGTGGTATCCGAAAAAGCCAATGTCGTTGAGGATGATCCGGTCGCCGGTGAAAGCATCGCTCATGGTGCTAGTCTCCTTGCCCGGGGGGCCCATGGATCGTTGCCTGCGCCACGGTCAGCGCTTCTCGATTGGCTCGCACGTCGTGCACCCGGAAGATGTGAGCACCCTTGGCATAACCGAGCACGTTCGTCGCCACCGTACCTGCCACGCGCTCTGCAGGAGGCACGTCCAGCAGGCGTCCGATCATCGACTTCCGTGATGTTCCCACCAGGAGCGGCTGTCCGGCAAGGGCGTCGAGCCCGTTCAGCAGGGCGTAGTTCTCGGCCAGGTCCTTGGCAAAGCCAAACCCCGGGTCGAGGATCAGCAGTTCCGGTGCGACGCCGGCCGCCGCCGCCCGCTCGCGGCTGCGTTCCAGCCACGATTTCACCGCCTCGACGATCGGCACGCTCCGGTCGCGGTTCCTGTCCCAGTGCATCGCTACCACTGGCACGCCGTAGAGCGCCGCGATCTCTGCCATTTCGGGCGCGCCCTGCAGTCCGGTGACGTCGTTGATGATGCTGGCTCCGGCCTGGATCGCCTGGTCCGCGACCAGTGGCTTCATCGTGTCGATGGAAATCGGCACTCCGATGTCTGCGGCCACAAGGGCATCGATCACCGGCATTATCCGGTCCAGTTCCTCCTGAACCGGCACCGGATCCGCCCCGGGGCGCGTGCTTTCCCCGCCCACATCGATGATGTCGGCGCCTTCGGTCACCATCCGGATGGCCTGTTCCACCGCAGCATCGACGGCTGCGTGCCGCCCGCCGTCGGAGAAGCTGTCGGGCGTGACGTTGAGAATGCCCATGATCAGCGGGCGCTCGCCGAGAATGAGCGGGTCGCGACCGGGCAGGGGGATGGTATGTCGACTATGCATCTAGAATGGCCACACGAGCATGAGGGCGGGCACGCCAACCAGCACCACGAGGACTGAAAGCGGGACCCCAAGTCGCCAGTAGTCGCTGAAGCGGTAACCGCCGGGGCCCATCACCAGCGTATTGCACTGGTGCCCGATGGGCGTGAGGAAGTCGCAGCCGGCACCCACAGCCACCGCCAGCAAGAAGGCTTCCGGTGCGTAGCCGAGGCTGGTGGCGAATGTCGCCGCGATTGGCGCCATCACCAGCACCGTCGCCGCATTGTTGAGGAACGGCGTCACCGCCATGGCCGCGACCATGATCAGCGCCAACGCCCCCCAGCCCGGCATGGCGCTGGCGGCATGCGACAGCCATCCGGCGATGATGTCGGTACCGCCGGTCGAGCGCAGCGTATCCGACACCGGGATAAGACAGGCCAGCATGATCAGGATCGGAGCATCGATCTGCGCATAGACGTCGCGCAGGGGAACCGAGCGGGTCAGCACCATCGCCACGGCAGCCGCAAAGAACGCGGCGGCGACCGGCACCACGCCGAGAGCGGTCGCCCCCATGGCCACCAGAAGGATGGCGAGGGGCACGAGACCATTTCGCACGCTGCCGAGCCTCAGCCCGCGTTCCACCAGGGGCAGGCAGTCCCATTCGCGCAGCAGGTCCGGCAACCGCTTCATGTGCCCCTGCAGAAGGATCACGTCGCCATTCTGGAAGCGGATCTGCCCCAGCCGCTCGGTCAGGCGCTCGCCCCGCCGGCTGATCGCCAGCAGGTTCAGGCCCGTTCGGTCGAACAGGGTCAACTCCTGCGCGCTGGCTCCGATCAGGCCGGAACTCTCCCCGACCACCGCTTCGATGATGCCGATGTCGGCGGCATCGCGCGTTGCAGCCCCGCGGCGCTCGGAGAAAACCAGCCCCGACTGCGACACCATCTTGTCGAGCGCGTCGGGCTCGCCCTGGATCAGTAGGATGTCGCCGGCTCTCAGCGTCGCGTCGGGAAACGGTACGCGGGTGTTGCCGTTGGCGCTGACGATGCGGGTGATCATGGCCGCGCCGTCACCGGCAGACTGCACCTGGGACACCGATTTGCCGATGGCGGGGGACTCCGAGGTGACCCGCGCCTCGGTGGTGTAGTTCTTGATGTCGATGGCCTTGTCGAGCCCGGTGTCCTCGCGGCGGCGTTACGGCAGCAACCAGTAGAATAGGGCAAGAAAGGCGATGCCCACGATCGAAAGCACTGCGCCCACCGGCGTGTAGTCGAACATCGTGAAGGGTTGCCCTACCATCTCCTCCCGCACTCGGGAGACGATGATGTTGGGAGAAGTGCCGATCTGGGTCATCAGGCCACCGAGCAGCGCTCCGAACGACATCGGCATCAGGAACATCGAGGGGGACACCCCGGACTTCCGGGCCATCTGGAAGGCGATCGGCATCATGATTGCCAGTGCCCCGATGTTCTTCACGAACGCGCTCAGCACGGTGACCACGGTGACCAGCAGGATCAGTTGTGCCCGCGGCGTGGTGATTCCGGGTGCAAAGCGCCGGACCGCGGTTTCCATGATGCCGGATCGGGAGACCGCTGCGCTCACGACGAGCGCGCTGCCGACGATGATGACTATGTCATCGGAAAACCCCGAGAACGCCCGGTCCGGCGGCACGAGCCCCAGCGCCAGCGCACCCAGCAGGGCGCAGACGGCGACAACGTCGTATCTCCACCGCCCCCAGATGAAGCCGATCATCATGACGCCGATCACGCCGA
>JAEZHZ010000103.1 GCA_023436745.1 Pseudomonadota bacterium
GCCGCAGGCTGCGCCCCGTTGCTTTTCACTAGCGAGGTTGCCCGTGAAGTTCAGGGCCGGAACCGTTGTCTTTGCCGCGTTGATGATCGCCCTGGCGGGATTCTGCCTGTGGCTGGGAAACTGGCAGATGGACCGGCTTGCCGAAAAGGAAGCCCTCATCGCGGCAGTGGACGAGCGGCTCGATGCGCCCCCCGTGCCGGTACCGCCTGCCGATGAATGGGCGAATCTCAACACGGAGGCCTGGAACTACCAGCCGGTGTCGCTGACCGGCACCTTCCGCTACAGCCAGACCGTGACGATTTTCACCAGTCTCGCCAACGCCAACGGACCTTATGGGGGCGTGGGATACTGGGTCGTGACCCCGTTCGTGCTCGCCGATGGGGGCACGGTATTCGTCAATCGGGGCTTCGTGCCGGAGGAGTTCCAGGAGGCCGCGGTGACGGATGGCGGGCCCGACGAGCCGCAGGTAACCATTACCGGCCTGCTGCGCCCCGCGGAGGCAACCAACCTCCTCACGCCCCCGCCCAACACGTCGGATCGGATCGACTTCGTCCGCAACCCGGAACGGCTGGCGCAGATGGTCGATCCTGCCCTGGCGCCGTTCGCCCCCTTCTATGTCGACATGCCCGCCGGCGCCTCCGGCGAGCTGCCGCAGGGCGGAGAGACGGTGATCACGTTTCCAAACAACCACTTGGGCTATGCAATCACCTGGTACGGCTTTGCCATCGTTGCAGTCGTGATGCTTGCGTTCTGGCTGTGGCGGCAGCGGCGGACTGGGGCAGCTTGACTGCCTAATCTTGCGAGAGAGCCCGTCTTTGACTAGGTTGCCCCGATCTCGAGACGGACTCTCCTCAGGCATGCAATTCGTATCCACACGCGGCCAGGCGCCGGTGCTCGGCTTTTCCGACGCGGTGCTGGCTGGTCTAGCCGCTGACGGCGGGCTGTACCTCCCCCAGAGCTGGCCGCAACTCACTGCCGACGAGATCGCCGGCTTCGCTGGTCGGCCCTATGCGGACGTCGCCTTCGACATCATAGGGCGTTTCACCGAGGGTGAGATCCCCGAGGAGGCACTTCGCAGCATCGTCGACGGCGCCTATTCCTCGTTCAGGCACCCTTCGGTCACTCCGCTGGTCGAGCTTGAACCCAATCACTTCGTGCTCGAACTGTTTCACGGCCCGACCCTGGCGTTCAAGGACGTGGCTATGCAGTTCCTCAGCCGCATGATGGACCACATCCTGGCCGAACGCGGCGCGCGGGCCACCATCGTCGGCGCCACGTCCGGCGACACCGGCTCTGCAGCCATCGAGGCCTTCCGCGGACGCGAAACCACCGACATCTTCATCCTCCACCCGGAAGGGCGGACCTCGCCGGTGCAACGGCGTCAGATGACGACCGTGCTGGACAGCAACGTGCACAACATCGCCGTGCAGGGTACCTTCGATGACTGTCAGGCGATCGTGAAGGAGATGTTCGCTGACGCCCGCTTCCGGGACCGGGTGCATCTCAGCGGCGTCAACTCGATCAACTTCGGACGCATCGTCGCGCAGATCGTCTACTATTTTACCGCAGCGGTTTCCCTCGGGTCGCCTCACCGCCCTGTCAGCTTCACCGTGCCCACCGGCAACTTCGGCGACGTCTTCGCGGGCTGGTGCGCCAAGGCCATGGGCCTGCCGATCGAGAAGCTGGTGATTGCAACCAACGCCAACGACATCCTGCGGCGGACGCTGGATACCGGCCGCTACGACATGGGCGGCGTGACCGCTACCATCAGCCCGTCGATGGACATCGAGGTGTCATCCAACTTCGAGCGGCTGCTGTTCGAGGCGACTGGCCGGGATGCCGGAGCAGTGGTGCGGATGATGGAGGGGCTCAAGCAGTCCCGTGGCTTCGCCGTGCCGGAAAAGGCCCTTGCCGTGATCCGTGAGGGTTTCGCGGCCGGCACCACATCTGAGGCGGAGACCGCCCGCACGATCGGTGAGGCACTTTCCACCTCCGATTACCTTCTCGACCCGCATACGGCGGTCGGCGTGAAGGTCGCCCGGGAACACCTCTCGGCGACCCCAATGATTACCCTTGCCACGGCACACCCCGCCAAGTTCCCGGCTGCAGTGCATGCGGCATCGGGCGTGGAGCCGCCGCTGCCGGACTGGCTCGCGGACCTGCACCAGCGTGAGGAGCGCGTCAGCGTTCTTGCCAACGATGCCGGCGCCGTTGAAGACTTCATATTGGCGCGGACTCGCGCATGACGAAGAGGCCGGACCTGCTCCGGGCTTTGGAGGTATCCGCGTGAGCGTACAATCGACGACCCTCGACAACGGCATGGTGGTCCTGACTGACGACATGCCTCACCTCGAAAGCGCGTCACTGGGGGTGTGGGTCAAGGCCGGAGCGCGCAGCGAGCGCAAGAGCGAGCACGGTATCTCGCACCTGCTCGAGCACATGGCCTTCAAGGGCACCACCAGCCGCACGGCCCTCGAGATTGCCGAGGCCATCGAGAATGTCGGCGGTGACCTCAACGCCGCAACCTCCATCGAACACACCGGGTATTTCGCCCGCGTGCTCAAGGACGACGTGGTACTGGCGGCGGACATCCTCTCGGATATCCTGCAGAATTCGCTGTTCGAAGACGACGAACTGGCCCGTGAGAAGCAGGTGATCGTCCAGGAGATCGGTGCGGCGCGGGACAATCCTGACGACCACGTCTTCGACCTGTTCCAGCAGGCGGCCTATCCCTCCCAGCCGATTGGCCGAACCATCCTCGGCACCGTCGACTCGGTGCGCGAGTTCAATCCGGACATGATCCGCAAGTACATGAAGCGCAACTATGTGGGCGACCACATGGTCATCGCGGCGGCCGGCAATGTCGATCACGACGGCCTGGTGCAGGTGGCGCGCGATCGTTTCGCCGACCTCAAGCCGAATGGCGCCCCGGCTCCGCAGCGGGCCGAGTACCACGGTGGCGAGGGGCGCCTGCTGTCGGATCACGAGCAGGCGCATATCGTGCTCGGCTTCGAGGGCCGCGCCTATAACTCCGACGGCTTCTACGCCGCTCAGGTGCTTGCATCGGTGCTCGGCGGGGGCATGAGCTCGCGCCTGTTCCAGGAAGTGCGCGAGAAGCGCGGCCTCTGCTATTCGGTCTATTCATTCCACTGGGCGTTCGAGGACAGTGGCGTCTTCGGCGTAGCCGCAGCAACAGGCGAGGAGGAGGTGGCCGAACTGGTGCCGGTGGTTCTCGATGAACTGAAGCGCGCGGCCGAGACCATCTCGGACGAGGAAGTGGTGCGGGTCCGCAACCAGATTCGCGCCGGCCTGCTGATGTCGCTCGAGAGCCCTTCCGCCCGGGCGGGCCAGCTGGCGCGGCAGCAGATACTGTGGGGCCGGCCCATCCCGATGCAGGAAACCGTAGAACGCATCAACCGCATCACCGCAAAACGGGTACAGGATGTGGCCGAGCAGATCTTCACCGGTGCCGCTCCGACGCTTGCCGGCATCGGGCCGATCGGCGCACTGGCGGACGTCGACAGCATCGGCGAGCACCTGCGGCGCTGAGACCCATGCTGTGGCCCTGGTCATCACCGGTCTCGCTCGTCGCGCTGCGCGGCCCCCGCACGGTGCTGCGGCTGCCACGGCTGTCGGACTATGAGGAATGGTACGACCTGCGCCACCGCAGCCGCGATTTCCTGCGCCCCTATGAGCCGCGCTGGACAGAGGCCGACCTGAGTCGCAGGGCGTTTGCGAGCCGGGTGCGCCGCGCGCGGGAAGAGGCGGAAGAGGGGACCGACTTCTCGCTGTTCATCTACCTGTCCGAAGACAATTCCGAGACGCTGGTCGGTGGCGTGACACTGTCGAACATCCGCCGGCGTGCGGCCCAGTGGGTCACGCTCGGCTACTGGATGGGCCAGGCCTATGCAGGCAAGGGAATCATGTCAGAGGCCGTCGGGACCTGCCTGCCTTTCGCCTTCGACACGCTAACGCTCCACCGGATTCATGCAGCCTTCCTGCCCGGCAACACCGCCTCGCGCCGCGTGCTGGAAAAGAACGGCTTCGTGGAGGAGGGTTTCGCGGAGAGATACCTGCAGATCAACGGCCGGTGGGAAGACCACGTGCTGGTGGGGCTGACCAAGGAGCGGTGGGAAGCCACACGCTACCGGAACAGGGCCCTCTAGCCCGGCGTTGCCAATTGGCAACACCCCCGGCTGCTTGTTCCGGCTGACAATCCTCGCTACCAAGGACCCGCTCCCGCAAAGAGGACGCCGGCCTCCCCGCCGTATCGCCATGCGGCGTCATGGGCAGGGGGCTGCCACAATGCAGCCTACCGCAGGATATAATCGCCCCTAATGCGTCACCTCCGTGCATTTGCCACAGGTCTTGCGCTCGCCCTGGCGAGCCTGGTCGCGGCGTCCGGCTTCGAAGTCATCACCGTTCCCGAGGACGTCAACGCGGTCAATCTGTCGGAAGTGCTGGAAATCCAGCCCGGCACGGACGGGCGCATCCAGCTCTCCACGGCACCAGGCGAGGACGGAATCATCCGCCGAATCGAGGTGCTGGCAAGCCAGCAGGGCACGAATCCCTCCTTCGCGCTGTTCGCGCTGCGCAATGACGGCGACCAGCAGATCGAACGGCTACTGGTGGCACCGTTCTTCCGCCTCCCCGGTTCGGGTATCATCCAGCCGGACCTCGGTGGCGATCGGCTGGCGGCGCTGACCCCGAGCGCCGGCATCCGGCCAGAACGACTCACCGACAGCGAGGCGGACGTCTACGAGGTGACGCTCGATCCCGGCGCCACGGTCACCTTCGTGGCCGAACTCGCGGGCGACGACCTGCAGGAACTCTATATGTGGGAGCCGACCGCCTATCGCGACTATGTCAACTCGTTCACCCTGTTCCGCGGCGTTGTGCTCGGCGTCGCCTCGCTGGCTGCGGTCTTCCTGACCATCATGTTCGTGGTGAAGGGGCGCGGCGTGTTCCCGGCGACGGCGGCGTTCGCCTGGGCCGTGCTCGCTTATTTGCTGATCGACTTCGGCGTGATGGGGCGGTTGCTCGGACTGTCCGCGGGCGGGATGCAGCCGCTGCGCGCGGCGGCAGAGGCGGGGATAGCGACCACGCTCGCGGGCTTCCTGTTCATCTATCTCAACCTTCATCGCTGGCACCTGCGCTTCATCCATTTGGCGCTCGGGTTGGCGGCGCTGTTTCTGGCGCTGTTTGCATTCGCTTTCTTCCAGCCGGCTATCGCCGCTACCATCGCCCGGCTGGTGCTGGCGCTTCTGGGCGTGTCCGGCATGTTCCTGATCCTGCTGCTGGCGCTGCGCGGCTACGACCGGGCCGTGCTGCTGGTCCCGACCTGGATCATCTTCATGGCCTGGCTGTTCTATTCATGGCTGGTCGTCTCCGGGCAGGTCAGCAACGACATCGCCCAGCCCGCCGTGGGCGGCGGTCTGGTGCTGATCGTGATGTTGCTGGGCTTCACGGCCGTGCAGCATGCGTTCGCGGAAGGACAGGTGTCGATCGGTGCCCTCAGCGAGGTGGAACGGCGGGCCCTGGCGCTGACCGGTTCCGGGGACTTCGTCTTCGACTGGAACATCGATCGCGACCGCGTCACGGTGAGCGACGAACTGGCAACGCGCCTCGGCGAAAAGCGCGGTTCCATGCGGGGAGCGATCAAACGCTGGCTCGACCGGGTGCACCCGGATGATCGTGACCGCTTTCGCACCGCCTTCGACACGCTGGTCGAACTGCGCCGGGGCAGGGTTTCGGCGGATATGCGCGTCGCGAGCAGCGACGGCAGCTATCGCACCTTCCGTATGCGCGTGAAGCCGGTGCTGGGCGGCGGCGGGCAGGTCAACCGCATCGTCGGGACGCTGCAAGACGTAACGGAGGACCGGGCTGCGCGCGAGCGCCTGCTGCACGACGCGGTGCATGACAGCCTTACCGGCCTGCCGAACCGCCAGCTCTTCCTGGACCGGCTGGAGCGGGCACTGGTGCGCGCCCGTACGCCCGGCGGCACCAAGCCGGCAGTGTTCCTGATCGATATCGACCGCTTCATGGAACTTGAGGAGCGCATCGGGCACTCGGCCGCGGATTCGGTGCTGTTGGCAATATCGCGCCGGATCGCTCGCATCATGCGCCCGCTGGACACGGTGGCCCGGGTGTCGGCGGACCAGTTTGCGGTCATCCTCGCGTCAGAGCAGGCTGCCGGCAAGATTGCGGAGACGGCGGAGCAGATCCGCAAGGCGCTCAAAGCGCCTTTCAACTTCGGCGACCGTGATCTTACCCTTACCGCGTCGATCGGCGTCACCATCTACGACAGCAATCCCGCCGCGGCAGCCGACGTGCTGCGCGATGCCGAGCTGGCGATGTACTATGCCAAGCGACTGGGAGGCGACCGCATCGAGGCCTATCGTGCTTCTGCGCGTTCCATCGCGACGTACAACCGTGCAGGTGAGGAAGACCTCGAGCGCGGCATGAAGCAGGGCGAACTGCAGGTGCAGTTCCAGCCGGTCGTGGACGTGGTTTCAGGACAGATGGTGGGCGCCGAGGCACTCATGCGCTGGACACACCCCACGCGTGGGCTCGTCAACCCGGACGAGTTCGTGCCGCTGGCAGAGCGCTCCGGGCAGATCGAGAAACTGGGGCGGCTGGCATTCGAGCAGTCCGCGACCCAGGCGCGGGAGTGGATGACCACCCTTGGACTGCCGGACGAGTTCTTCATCTCCGTGAACCTGTCGCCGTCGCAGCTGGCGACGGAGACGCTGCTCAACGACATGCGCAGCCTTCTCAGCCAGGAGCGCGAACTGGCGCGCCACCTGAAGCTCGAGATCACCGAATCGCAGGTGATGACCAATCCGGAGCACTCGGCCTATATGCTGCAGGCACTGAAAGACATCGGCGTCGGCCTTGCGCTCGACGACTTCGGAACGGGCCACTCGTCACTAAGCTATCTGCACCGCTTCCCGTTCGACACGATCAAGATTCCCGGCTCCTTCGTGAAGATCAGCGACGCGACGGGAATTGCCCACACGCAGGCCCCGATCATCCGCTCGATCGTGACCCTGGCCACAGACCTCGACCTGATGGTCATCGCTGAAGGCGTCGAGACACTGGACGAGATCGAGCGGCTCCGTCAGCTCGGCTGCCGCTACGCGCAGGGCTATGCTTTCGGCGCGGCCATGACCGGTGCGGAGCTCGGCCGCAAGCTTGCGGCGCAGCTGGCGCGCTGAGGATCAGGCGTGCCCGGCTTCGCTGCTCAGCGTCGCCCGGGTAATCTTGAGGCGGGCCAGCGCCGCCTCGTAGCGCTTGTTGACAGGGACTTCGAACAGCAGCTCGTTCTCGAAGGGCACAGTGAGCCAGCCGTTCTGAGCGATCTCGTCTTCGAGCTGACCCGGTCCCCAACCGCAGCAACCGAGGGCGAACAGCGAGGATTTCGGCGCCGGGCCGAAGGCCATGGCCTTGAGAACATCCAGGGTGGCAGTGAGATAAACGCCGCCCTGCACGGCATAGCTGTTGCCGCTGAGATATTCGCCCGAGTGAAGCACGAAGCCGCGGCCCTTCTCGACGGGGCCGCCGCGCAGGACTTCACGGTTCCGGATGGAGTCGGGCAGGCGGATGATGGAGTCCGGGTCTCCGAGATCGAGCTCGTCGAGGATGTCGGAGAATTTCAGGTCCGTGAGGGCATGGTTGACGACCAGCCCCATCGCTCCCTCGTCGCTGTGTCCGACGAGCAGGATGACACTGTGCGCAAACCTCTCGTCCTCCATATCCGGCATGGCGACGAGGAACTGTCCTTCAAGCGTACTCATGCGCTGGAGTGTAGGATGGGTATGTGGCAATGCCAAGGTTTGGGGAGGTGGATGCGGGCAGCCATCACGAAGGCCTGAAACGCATCCGCTGTTTCTTCATCTTCACCTGCGATATGGGCGTGGTCATGCGTCTATTCCACTGGCTCATCCTTCCGCTGCTCGCCACCCCTGCTATCGGGGGAGAAACGGCGTGGCAGGAGGTCGCTCCGGGCGTTCACCTTCGGCTGGTGACGACAGGCGAGGTGCGCAGCGACGGCCGCACGCTGGCTGGCATCGAGATCGACATGCCGGAGGCGACCAAGACCTACTGGCAGGTGCCTGGGGACACCGGATTGCCGCTGGAAGTCGACCTTTCAGGGTCAACGGGCGTAACTGGCCATCAGGTGCTCTGGCCATACCCGGCGGTCGAGAGGACGGCCGATTATCTCGACTATGTGTACCGGGGCCACACCGTGATCCCGCTGGTGCTGAACGTGGAGGCAGGTGCCGCACACCTCTCGGCCAGCCTGGTGCTGGGTATCTGTTCAGAGATCTGCGTGCCGGCGCAGGCGAAACTCTCGTTGCCGCTGCGCGACGCCAGGCCGGACCGCGCCAACGCGCTGCGCATCCGCCAGGCGCTGGCCGATGTGCCGATGCCATGGCCCGATGACCAGCCGGTATTTGGCGAGCCGCGGCTTGTGCCGGAGCATGCGGCAGTGGCGCTGCCGGTCGAGGTGGAGGACCTCGAAGTCCATTCCCTGATCGCCACCTTCGAGGATGGGGTGCCGCTTCTGGGCGTGCCGCATTATAGCCCCGATGGACACTTAGTGCAGATTCCGGTGCTCGACATGGGGGACATGGACGAACTGGTCGGACGCGAGGTTCGGCTGACGTTCATGACCAGCGAAGGGGCATATGAAACGCACCGAACCATCGGCCCGCCCGGCTGAGGCGCAGGCCCTGCTTGTATAGCGACGCAAAGCCGCCTATGCGCACCGGGCAACTCCTTGAACGAGACCGTCGAACTGGCGGCAACAATCCACGAGGCAGAGTTCATGATCGAACGCGGTGATCCCATCCCGTCGGTACCCGTCAAGCTCGTCACCGGCGACGGCATTGCCGACACCACCAGCGACGCCGTGCTGGGGGAGGGGTTGACGGTGTTCTTCGCCGTGCCCGGCGCCTTCACGCCGACCTGCCACATCAATCATCTGCCGGGCTTTGTCAGCAATGAAGCCAAGTTGCGGGCAGCGGGTGTGGATCGCATCGTCTGCGCCGCCACCAACGACCATCACGTCATGAAGGCCTGGGCAGAAGCCACCGGCGCGCTCGGCAAGATCGATTTCCTGGCCGATGGCAATGGTGAGCTTGCGAGGGCCATGGGCCTCGACAAGGACCTCTCGGGCGCCGGCATGGGCACGCGCTTCGGCCGCTCGGCTGCGCTGATCCGTAACGGAGTTGTGGAAGCCGTGTTCGTCGAGTACGCACCCGGGGTGACGGCGACCGGCGCGCCTGCCATTCTGATGGCGCTCGAAGCGCAGGCCAGCTAGTGTCCGCGGCAGGAGGAGCGTTGATGTACGATATGTTTTCCCCTGTCCTGCGCGCGGCGGGTGCCGGCGTAGTGGCCCTGGCGCTGGCCGGCTGCTCGATGGGCGGCCTGTTCGGCGGCAGCAATGCGGCGCAGCAGCAGTCGCTGCAGAACGCGACCGCCACGCCCGCAGCCGTGGCCGCAGCCCAGACGAACGCCCTGCCGGCCATCGCAACCGAGTGCCCGCCGATCCGCGTGCGCGCCGGCAGCGAGGCGATGTTCTACTATGGCGGCGGCCGGGTCGGTGACCCGAAGTCGCTGCAGTATCAGGGCGTTATCGACGAGACGTCCCGCAACTGCGTGGTCTCGAACGGGCTCATCACCGTCAATATGGGCGTCGTCGGCCGGGTGCTGCTTGGGCCCCAGGGCAACCAGAACTCGGTGAATGCCCCCATCCGCTTTGCGGTGGAGCGCGACGGCCAGGCGGTGTTCTCGGAGAAGTATACCGTGGCCGTTCCGCTGACGCCGCCGGCCCGGTCGGCCGAGTTCGTCAAGGTGGTCGAGAACGTGGCAATCCCTTATCTCGGCGGGGAAACCATCACCATCTGGGTGGGTTTCGACACGCGCGGATGAGCGGAACCTGAACGAAAATGAACGAAAAATAAGGCCCGGTGAACGATCACCGGGCCTTCTTTTCTATTCGGCTGCCTGCGGAACAACCATTGGCCGCTCCCACCTGAGCACCGGCTGACGCGCCGCCCGGGTCTCGTCGAGCCGGCGACGGGGCGCGCGCTGCGGTGCAGCGGTGAACCGCTCCACATTGCCGCCAACGGCATCCCGCGCGAGCTCGGCCATGACGTCGCAGAAATGGTCGAGCGTCTGCTTGCTCTCGCTCTCGGTGGGTTCGACCAGCATGGCACCGTGCACGACCAGCGGGAAGTACATGGTCATGGGGTGGAAGCCCTCGTCGATCAGCGCCTTGGCGAAGTCGAGCGTGGTGACGCCCGTGCCCTCGAGGAAGCTGTCGTCGAACAGGGCTTCGTGCATGGTCGGGTAGTCGGGGAAGGGCACCGAGAAGACGTCGCCGAGGCGCGCCTTGATGTAGTTGGCGTTGAGCACCGCATCCTCGGCGGCCTGGCGCAGCCCGTCGGCGCCGTGGCTGAGCATGTAGGTGAGTGCGCGCACATACATGCCCATCTGGCCGTGGAAGGCCGTGACGCGGCCGAGGGCCTGTCCCTCGACATGTTCGACCAGTTCCAGTGCGCCGCCGTTCCGGCGGACGAACGGAACCGGTGCGAAGGGTGCGAGCGCTTCCGACAGCACAACCGGACCGGCACCCGGACCGCCGCCGCCATGGGGGGTGGAGAAGGTCTTGTGCAGGTTGATGTGCATGGCGTCGATGCCGAGATCGCCCGGCCGCACCACGCCCATGATGGCGTTGAAGTTGGCGCCGTCGCAGTAGAAGAAGGCGCCGGCCTCGTGCACCGCGGCGGCGATCTCGATCACCTGCGGCTCGAACAGCCCGCAGGTGTTCGGATTGGTCAGCATGATCGCAGCGACCTCGGGCGACAGGGCCGCCTTGACTGCCTCGATGTCGACGGTGCCGTCTTCCCTGGCGGGGACCGGCTTGACCGAATAGCCGAGGAAGGCTGCGGTTGCCGGGTTGGTGCCGTGGGCGCTCTCCGGAACGAGGACGATCCTGCGGTGGGCCTGGCCACGTGCTTCCTGGGCGGCCTTGATCGCCATCATGCCGAGCAATTCGCCATGAGCACCGGCCTTGGGCGACAGCGCCACTGCCGCAGTGTTGGTCAGCGTCATCAGCCAGTGGCTGAGCTGGTTCATAAGCTCAAGCGCACCCTGCACGGTCGAGACCGGCTGCAGCGGGTGGATGTCGGCGAAGCCCGGCAGGCGCGCCATCTTCTCGTTGAGGCGCGGATTGTGCTTCATGGTGCACGATCCGAGCGGATACATGCCGCTGTCGATCGAGTGGTTGAGGCGGCTGAGGCGCACATAGTGGCGCATCGCCTCCGGCTCGGTGACGCCGGCAAGGTCGAGCGGCAGCTTGCGCTCGAAGCCACCGAGGAAGGTGCCGTCGATCTCGACATCCGGCAGGTCGACGCCGGAATGCTCGGTATCGCCGATCTCGAACAGCAGCGGCTCATTGGGCAGCAGCGCCGAGCCGGACTGGGCGGTGCCGCCGCTGCCGATGCCGGTGGGGCGGCCCTGGGTGTTCATGCTCATTGGCCGTCCTCCTGGATGGCGGCGTGGAGGCACTCGGCGAGCATTTCGATGTCGCCGTCGGTGGTCAGTTCGGTCGCTGCCAGAACGATGAGGTTCTCGACCTCCGGATTGTCCGGCTCGAGCCGGCTCACCGGAACGCCGGCGAGCACCCCGGCCTGTGCCAGCATCTCGACAACCGGTGCAGCTGGCACCGGCAGGCGGATGGTCATCTCGTTGAAGAAGGTCTTGTTGAGCAGTTCAACGCCGGGCACGGTGCCCAGCATCCGCGCCAGCTTGACGGCCCTTTCATGGTTGAGGCGGGCAAGGCGGGTGAAGCCGGCTTCCCCGAGCAGCGCCATGTGGATGGAGAAGGCGAGCGCGCAGAGCCCCGAATTGGTGCAGATGTTGCTCGTCGCCTTCTCGCGGCGGATGTGCTGCTCACGGGTCGACAGCGTCAGCACGAAGCCGCGCTGGCCGTCGGCGTCGACGGTCTCACCGCAGAGCCGGCCGGGCATCTGGCGGGTGAACTCCTTGCGGGTCGCCATCAGGCCGAGATAGGGGCCGCCGAAGTTGAGGGCATTGCCGATCGACTGGCCCTCGCAGACCACGATGTCCGCGCCGAGCGCGCCCGGAGCCTCGAGCACGCCGAGCGAGACGACTTCGGTGATGACCACGATCAGCAGTGCGCCCGCCGCGTGGGCGGTGTCGGCGGCGGTCCTGAGATCGCGCAGGTGCCCGTAGAAGTCCGGCGTCTGGATGACGATGGCGGCGGTGCCGCTGTCAATATGGTCGAGGATGTCGCCCTGGCCGTTGGGCGAAGCGGGCAGGCACACGAGGTCCGGATCGTCCTTGAGGTAGGCCTTGACCACGTCGCGGTAGTGCGGGTGCAGGCCGCCCGAAAGGATGATCTTGTTCCGCCGGGTCAGGCGGCGCGCCATCAGCACCGCCTCGGCCGTGCCGGTGGAGCCGTCATAGAGCGAGGCGTTGGCCACCTCCATGCCGGTGATCTTGGCCACTTGGGTCTGGAACTCGAACAGCATCTGCAGGGTGCCCTGCGAGATCTCCGGCTGGTAGGGCGTATAGGCCGTCAGCCATTCGGATCGCTGGATCAGGTGGTCGACCGTTGCCGGCACGTGGTGGCGGTAGGCGCCGGCGCCGACGAAGAACGGGCCGTCGGCGGCTGCATGGTTGCGGCTGCCGAGGGCGCGCATGTGCGCCTCGACCAGGAATTCTGGCTGGTGCGCCGGCAGATCGAGCTCGAAGCTCTTGAGCGCCGAAGCCGGCACGGCGCTGAACAGCGCCTCGACATTGGCAGCCCCGATGACACCGAGCATCTCGGCGCGCTCATGGGCGGAGTGGGGAAGATAACGCATCGGGCCTCAGAGGGTCAGTTCGGCATAGCCGTCGGCGTCGAGCAGGGTGTCGACTTCGGACGGGTCGCTGAGGGTGAGCTTGAACATCCAGCCGCCGTTCTCGGGGTCGGAGTTGACGAGGCCGGGCTCGCCGGTGAGGGCGGTGTTGACCTCGGTGACGGTGCCGGACACCGGTGCGTAGATCTCGGAGGCGGCCTTGACCGACTCGACCACGGCAGCCTCGTCGCCCTTCTTCAGCACCTTGCCGACTTCAGGCAGCTCGACGAAGACGATGTCCCCCAGCTGCTCCTGTGCGAAGGGCGTGATGCCGACGGTGCCGGTGGTGCCGTCGACGCGGATATACTCGTGATCCGGGGTGAACTTGGTGGTCATTTCGGAGCCTTGCGGAAGTAGCGGTGGGGAACGAAGGGGGTAGCAACGACCTCGGCCGGCTGCTGCCGACCGCGGACGGAGACCTGGAGACGGGTGCCGGCGGCGGTGTGTTCGGGCGCAACGAACCCGAGGGCGATGGCCTTGCCCAGGGAGGGGGCGAAGCCGCCGCTGGTGACGACGCCGACGGGGGTGCCGGAGGCGTCGAGAATCTCGGAACCCTCGCGGGCCGGGGCACCCTCGACGATAAGGCCGACGCGCTTGCGGGCCGGGCCGTTTTCGCGCTCGGCGAGGATGCGCGCGGCGCCGGGGAAATCCGCAGCCTCGCGGCGGCGCTTGCTGACGGCGAAGCCGATATCCGCCTCGATGGGCGAGACGGTTTCATCGAGGTCGTGGCCGTAGAGGGGCAGCCCGGCTTCGAGGCGCAGCGAGTCGCGGGCGCCGAGTCCGATGGGTTTCACACGGGGGTCGGCGAGCAGCATGTCCCACAGCGTGTCGGCGAAGGCGGCGGGGCAGAGGAGCTCGAAGCCGTCCTCGCCCGTATAGCCCGCCCGGGAGACGATGACGGTCTGCCCCGACAGTTCGAAGGGGCGGTATTCCATGAAGCCGAGTTCGACCACGCCGGGCAGGAGCTGGGACAGCACGTCCACCGCCTCGGGTCCCTGAAGGGCGAGGAGTGCGCCATCGTCGGCACGGGTGAGGGTGGCTACCCCTTCGGTGGCGGCGGCGATGCGCGCGAAATCGGCTTCCTTGGTGCCGGCATTGACCACGATGTAGAGCGAGCCCGGGAACTTGGGGGAGCGGGCGACCATCAGGTCGTCGAGGATGCCGCCGGTTTCGTTGAGCAGCAGCGTGTAGCGGATCTGGCCGGGCTTGAGGCCGGCGATGTCCCCGCAGATCAGTGGCTCGATGGCGGCGCTGATGGCGGCGTGATCGGCCTCGGCGTCCCCGCTGGGCTTGGCGAGAACCAGAAAGGCAGGGCCCATGTGGCTGACGTCGAAGAGGCCAGCGTGTTGACGCGTCCACATGTGCTCGGCCATGATGCCGGTGGGGTATTGCACGGGCAGGGAATAGCCCCCGAACGGCACCATCCTGCCGCCGGCGGCGACGTGGCGGTCGTTGAGGGGAACGGTCTTGAGATCGGCGGAACTGGCTTCGGCCATGGGCAATCCGGAACAATGAGCGACACGGTACGCGCCTCGTCCTAGAAGCGCACGTGCCCCCTCTGTCCTCGCCCTGAGAGATTTCCCGGCTGAGCGCCGGTTGCTCCTTCGGGGTGGCCGGCGAACCGACCCACTTTCCAGAGTGCTTGACCTGACTGCGGTCCCTGATGCCTGAGAGTTTCCGGGGCGGTTGCTCCTTCGGCGCCGGCTCTATGGCCGATCTCTCCCGCAGTCGGGCGCAACATGGTGGAGATTCCACCGGGCGTCAACGGATACTGAAACACAACTCCACATGGTTTGCCCCCTTCGGGGAGAGGCTGGTCGGGACGGTGGTGCGGCGCAAGTGCCCGCTACCGGGATCAATCCGGACGCTGCCCTGCGCGATACGCGAGAGGGGTGTGGGGGGAGGCGTGGCAAGATGCTGCACCATGGCGGGGCGGCCTCTCACCTGGCAGGTGGAGTAGCGGCAAAAAGAAAAGGCGGGTCTTGCGACCCGCCTTCATTGCTC
>JAEZHZ010000234.1 GCA_023436745.1 Pseudomonadota bacterium
TGGGTCGACGCGTATGGGTCTTCAACGCTCAGGGCGCCGCCGCCTATGGTGGACGCGGGCCTGAGGCAGGCACCGCCGCCACCTATTCCGCCCTGCCGCTGGCCAACGTGGTGCCCCTGCCCGACAACGTATCATTCGAGGTGGGCGCCTGCCTTGGCGTTCCCGCCCGGACCGCCCATTACGTGACGCTCTGCGATGGACCGGTCACAGGCAAGATCGTGCTTGTGCAGGGTGGTGCGGGTGCAGTCGGCGAGCTCGCCATCCAGTTTGCCCGGGCCGATGGCGCCACCGTCATTGCCACCGTCAGCTCGCCGGAAAAGGCCGAGATTGCCCGTCGCGCCGGCGCACAGCACATCATCGATCGCAAGACAGAAGACGTGGTCGCCGCCGTTCGCGCTGTCGCCCCCGAGGGCGTGGACAGGATCATCGAGGTGGATTTCGGCGCCAATGCCGAGATCGACTCCCGGGTGCTCAGGCTCGGCGGGCAGATCGCCAGCTACTCCTCGCCATCGAACCGCACGCCGGCTATTCCGTACTACCCGCTGCAGTTCACCAACGCCCAGATCCGGCTCGCCCCGATCTTCATGATCTCCGAAGAGCACAGCAGGCGCGGCCTTGCCGACATCAACTTCGCCCTCTCCATGGGTACGCTGAACCCCACGATCGCGGCGGTCTACGAACTCGACGACATTGCCGCCGCTCACGAGCACGTGGAAACCGGCAGGTCTCCCGGCAACGTGGTGATCCGGCTGCCGGGCTAGTCAGGCAGTGCTAGCCGACTGCCTGCCGCCCGGCCGCTGACGGCAGCAGCAGCCGGCTGGCCCTGGGCGCATCGATGGAGCCGCGCTCGACCAGCGCGCACTCCATCTTGAGACGCACCGGTGACCGAGCCCCTACGACTGTCGGATCGAACAGCGCCGACACCGCCCACCGCGCCATCTCATCGTGCGGCAGCACGACGGTGGACAGCGGCGGCTGCATGTAGCGCACGAGTTCCTCGTCGTCATAGCCGACAACCGACATGTCCTCGGGCACGCTGAGGCCCCGCGCGCGAACGGCGTCGAAGGCGCCCATGGCCATCCGGTCGTTGAAGCAGAACAACGCCGTGGGTGGATCGTCCCGCTCGAGCAGCCTGGCTGCAATCTCGCGGCCGCCATCGAAGGTGTAGCCACCGACGATGATGAGGTCCGGATCCACCGGCACATCCCAACTGGCGAGCGCCCGCCGGTAGCCGAGTTCCCGGTCGCGCGCCGCCTCCATCCAGCGCTCGCCCGCAAGATGCGCGATCCGGCGGTGACCGGCCTGCAGCAGCGCTTCGGTGGCCGCGAAGGCACCGGATACGTCGCCCGGCAGCACGGACGGAAACGTGCGCCTGGCGTCATGGCAGTTGAGCAGGATCGCCGGCGCGCCACGGAGCCGCTCCGGCGGCGTGACCGCCTGGGTGACAAGCGATGCGTAGAGCACGCCCTGCAGGCGCGTCGTCGAGAGCAGTTCGAGTGCCGCGTCCTCGAGGGCCGGATCGCGACGCGTGCAGAAGACCGAGACGATGCAGTCGTGCAGGGTTGCCTCGTCCCGCGCACCCTCGATGAACTGCATGGCGAAGGGCGTCGTCGTGACGTCGTCAATGAGAAGGCCGATGACCCGTGCGCCCGTACCCGGTGGCAGCGAGCGCTGCGTCTTGCGGTAGCCGAGCGCCTCCGCAGCCTCCATCACCCGCTTGCGCGTGGCAGCGGATACGCGGGCGTTCTGGACGCCGTTGAGAACAAGGGACACCGTGGCCTGCGATACCCCAACGCGGTTGGCGATATCCGTCATCGTAGCGCGCTTGGCCATCCACTCTCCCCCTCGGGCCGCTCTATCCCGCACGACCCGCAGTTTCAAGGCCGCCCGCCACTTGTCTCCCACCTGCACGAACGCTACTGATAATAAAATTACCAGACCGGCGATAATATAACCAAGGCCGGCAGGGAGGACAGCATGACCGTTGCGGCCCATCAGGCGGGATTGGGGTTGCGTGAACACCTGTCGCTGGACGGTGACTGGGAGTTTCGCCACGAGAGCGACGGCGCCCCGCGCGTGGCGCGTGTCCCCAACCCCTGGCAGGCCGAGTTCGAGGATCTCCGCTACGTCTCCGGCCGCGGCGTCTACGCCCGCACCTTCACCGTCCCCGAGGGCTGGACCAGCGGCACGCTGGTGATCCGCTTCGGCGCCGTGAACTACCTTGCCGAGGTGCGCCTCAACGGCGAACTTCTGGGCACCCACGAGGGCGGCTACCTGCCCTTCGAGTTCGCGCTGCCCCCCGGAACAAGGGGAGAGAACCGTCTCGAAGTCGCGGCGACCTTGCCGACCGCCGACCGGCACCGCTACCCGGAGCATCCCTTCGGCGAGATCCCCCACGGCAAGCAGAGCTGGTACGGCCCGCTCGGCGGCATCTGGCAATCCGTGACGCTGGAGCGCCGGGGCACGGCCCACCTCACCCACTGCGCCATCACGGCCGATCCCGACACCGGCACGGTAAGGGCCATGCTCACCGCCACCCGCGGCGACCGGCTCGAAGCCTCGGTGCTCTACGGCGACGAACTGGTTGCCACCGGCGGCGGCAGCGTTACCGATGGCACCGCCGAACTCGTTCTGCAGGTGCCGGAGCCGCGCCTGTGGTCACCGGACCACCCGCGCCTCTATTCGCTTCAGGTCGACGTGGTCGACGGCCCGGCGCTGGCCGACCGCACCAGCCACAGCTTCGGCTTCCGCAAGATCGAGACCCGCGACGGCCGCCTCTATCTCAACGGCGAGCCGCTCTACATG
>JAEZHZ010000153.1 GCA_023436745.1 Pseudomonadota bacterium
ATGGAGCACCTATGCTTCAGGATGTGAGTCAGCATGCAGGGCGTTCTATCTCTGTTCTGATGAGGATGCCAGAGAAGAGATAGGAAGGGTGGCGAGGGAGTTCTAGGGAGGCTGGTTTGCGCCCACCACCGGCCCCTCCGACGGAGTGATGCTCAACTCGAGATAAGTCGTTCATTCAGTTAAAGCAGACGGTTTCCCAAAGTCGTCCCTCCCTGCCAAGAGGGCTTCGAACCGGCCGTCAAGCTTGGTCCAAACGCTAGCTGCCGTGGGGCCAATATGAACGAGCGCCCGGTTCTAGGAGGCGGGACGGGCGGTCGGAATGTCACTTTTGGCTCTAAGCGGAGCGACGATCTGATCGACGCCACTCGTCTCGAGTGAGCGCCCAATCCACTTCCTGCCATCCACGTACGCTCATCCAATCCGGCCCCTCCCGTCCGTCGATGATGCGGGCGCCGAACCAGCGCGCCAGCTTCTCCACCCGCTTGTTGCCGCTGGCCGTGTTTCTCACGATCATTCTCAGCTGGAGTGCGTCGAACCCGTACTCCACCAGGCACACCGCCGCATCCAGCGCGAGGCGATAGCGACCCATTCGGACGGTGCGAGTTCGATGCCAAGCACAGCCGTTGCTGGATCGCCGGGCGCTTGCCGCAGCCCCACGCATCCGCATAGGTGACCGGTCGAAGTGTCGAAGAGGCCGACCTGGTTATTGAGACGAGGCTTCTGATCTCGCCAGCTGGCGATTAGTTCGAACAAGTCGGTCGCGCGGGTAGGGCCGTCGTCCAGATCATAGAGGCTGCGGTATCGCCAGTCAGTTTGATAGGCGACAAAAGCCGCCCGGTCCGCAGGTTCGAAGTCGCGCAGTGTGATCCTAGGTGTGCTGATGCGCCTGGCCGTTGCTTTAGCGCTGCTTCGCCTTGCAGGGCAGCACAGGACTACTTCGCGCGGCCCTACGAGGCAAGCTGAACGAGCGTCTAGTTTGAGGAAGCCAAAAGCTGGGCGACAGCGATTGCTTCTGGTGCAGGCTTGGTCGTCTGCTTGCGGGCCAACGACCTAAAACTGCCGCGCTGCTCCTCCCCCTCGCCGTCAAACATTTGTCAGTCTCAATTGTTCGAGAGCATCTCGGTATATCGTTTCTGCATCTCGTCAGACCCGATCTCCTCGATCGAGTGGCCGATCAGCCAGTCGTAGCCAAAGGGGTCGCGCACCGTGCCCGAACGTTCCCCGTAAAACTGATCCTGTGCCGGCCGCACGATCTTTGCTCCGGCCTCGACGGCGTCTGATATTGTCTTGTCGGCATCATCAACGTGGAGGTGGATATAGCAGACGCTTGGACCCGTGGGATCAAGCGGATGGATGCCGAGTTCTGGAAATGCATCGGAGATCATGATCGTGGAGCTTCCGAACAACATCTCGGAGTGACCGATGCGGCCTGAGGGCTCAACAAGGCGGAATTTTTCGGTCGCACCAAACGCTTTGACATAGAAAGCGATAGCTTCCTCAGCCTTGGCCGCGCGCAGATACGGATAAACTTCATGAACTGACAAGACTCGTCTCCTACTGGTTGTGCAGGTGATTTGCCGGACGTGAGCGGCCTTGTATTGAACGAAACTGACCTTCCCCAAAGTCGGCCGGAATGGCTACATGGCGCGCATTCACCGGTGCGATGCGCCGGTAACTACCGGGGGTTAAGCCCGTGAATCGAACAAACTCACGGTTCATATGCGCCTGGTCAGCATAGCCATAGGCTGCCGCCGCCTCAGCGAAGCTGCTGGTCTTGCTACGATGGAAGTGCTCCAGCACACGATTAAAGCGCCGAAGCCGCTGGTAGGATTTGGGTGATATTCCCACGGCTCGCGTGAATGTCAGCGCAAGATGCCGATGGCTGAAGCCGCTGTCGCGGACGATGTCTGTGACCCTGAAACCTCGGTCAAGCTGCGCGAGCATATGTGCAATTAATGGATCGATCCCCCGCACGCTTGGTAGCCGGCTGACTAGTACCTCTTCCAGTGCGGCCATACGATTTTCGGGTGTGGCGGCTGCCTCCAGCCGCTCAACCAATTCTGCAAGGCTCGAGCGGCTCCAAACATCGTCTAAGCGCGTGTGCCGGTGTGCCAGTGCGCCAGCAGGGGTGCTCGTTAGCATTTCTGCGACACCAGGGCGGAGCACCGCCCCGACGCTCACAGCCGGCCCGACCAGCTCTTTGCGAAAAGTGGTCTCACGGACACCGCCGATAACAGCCGCGCCGAGGTTGATTGCTCTCTCATCCGATCCGCTGAACACAAGGATCGGGCTACGGCCCAGTCTGATCGAGAGATGCATCGCACCTGAGGGGAGAACCAGCTCTTGGCAGGCCCCGGCGTTCGACGCCATTCCCGTATTGGTCGACCAAAGCAGGGAGACGAACGGCCGAAGCTGTGTTCTAGGCTGGCACGTGCTCACTGATGCTCCCTATCACTATCTCCCTAGGCCATAACAAACTTCGCATCCCCAGCAGAGTCATTGGATGCCACCGTGAATGTCCGCCTCAAGCAGAGTGCAATGTGGCCGAGGAGGTAGGCTAGGCCGGAACGAAGCGGAGCAACTTCATTCGACGGGATGGCGATTGTCAGGGAGAGATGGCGATCTTTTGTGCTAGCGGAGAATGTCTACTTTCCGACTCCACTCGCATGGCTCTGAGCGACCGAAAAAGGGTCAGAGCTGCCGTTCGTCAAGGCTGCGCTAGCGTCCGGTATGGGGCGCATCCCGGACGCGCTCTATCGCGGCGAAGAAGGTCTGGCTTTCTCAGCTTCTGAAAGCTGCCGGTCCGCTCCCCGCCCACTTTGAGACATTCAGCTCAGCCATCCGTCCTTTGCAGCCTTCCGAGGGGCGCTGCGGCGGGCCGGCAAGGGGCTGATCATCACCACGGGCACCTTCACCGCCGATGCCCGCAAGGAGGCGACGCGGGATGGCGCGCCGGCGATCGACCTGATCGATGGCGAGGCGCTTTGCCAGTTGCTCAAGGAGAAGGGGCTGGGCGTGCGGGTGCGGCCGGTGGTGAGCGAGGAGGTTACGGTCGATCCGGGCTTCTTCGCGGAGATCTGAGCGCGTTCCTGCCGTTCATTCCTGACGCCTTCCCTCCAGGTGAACGCCCGCAATCAGGGTGTTGCAACTCACCAGCTTTGACGCCTCCCGAGGGGAGTCACGTCGGTGGATGCTGCAGGCGCCTGATCCGGGTTAGGGGAAGCAATAGTCGGACAAAAAGCGGTTAACATGGCGGCGTCGCGGCTTATACTTGTCCGAAACGACAGGTGAGAGAGGACCGGGCGATGGATGTGAAGGACTGCGGCTGCACATCGAGGCGGCATTTCCTGGCGGGAACTGGGGCCGGGGCTCTGGCTGCGGGAATTGCCGCGGCGGGCGCGGCTCCGGCGCTGGCGGCGCAGGCCAAGGCCGCGAAGCAGGCGCCGGTGCCGGCTGCGCGCAAGCTCAAGCCGTTCGACATTGCCGACGTGACCCTGCACGAAAGCCCGTTCCTTCATGCCCAGCGCATGACCGAGAAATATCTGATGTCGCTCGAGCCCGACCGGATGCTGCACAATTTCCGAAAGAATGCCGGGCTCCAGCCCAAGGCGCCGGTCTATGGCGGGTGGGAATCCGAGCCGACCTGGGCGGACATCCATTGCCATGGCCACACGCTCGGCCATTATCTCACCGCCTGCGCGCTCGCATATCGTTCGACCGGCAATGCGGAATATCGCAGGCGCATCGATTATATCGCCGACGAGCTCGGCCAGTGCCAGAAGGCGGCGGGAAGCGGGCTGGTCACTGCCTTTCCCGACGGCGCGGCATTGATCGCGGCGCATCTGCGCGGCGACAGGATTACCGGCGTGCCCTGGTACACGCTGCACAAAATCTATGCCGGGCTGCACGATGCGGTGACTTTGGCCGAGAGCGAGGCGGCGCGGCCGGTGCTGATGCGCCTGGCCGACTGGGGCGTGGTCGCCACCCGGCCATTGTCCGATGCCGAGTTCGAGGCGATGCTGGCCACCGAACATGGCGGCATGAACGAAATCTATGCCGACCTCTATTTCCTTACCGGAAACGAGGATTATCGCGCGCTTGGCGAGCGTTTCTCGCACAAGGCGATCCTGGAGCCGCTGGCGCGCGGGCGCGACCATCTGGACGGGCTTCATGTCAATACCCAGGTGCCCAAGGCGGTCGGGTTCCAGCGGGTGTTCGAGGCGACGGGGAACGAGCGCTATCGCGACGCAGCCTCGTTCTTCTGGCGCACGGTGGCGCGCACGCGGTCGTTCGCGACCGGCGGGCATGGCGAGAACGAGCATTTCTTCCCGATGGCGGATTTCGGCAAGTTCGTGTTTTCGGCCAAGGCTTCGGAGACCTGCTGCCAGCACAATATGCTGAAGCTGACCCGCGCGCTGTTCCTCCACGAACCGGACGCGGAATATGCCGATTATTACGAGCGCACGCTCTATAACGGGATCCTCGCGTCGCAGGACCCGGACAGCGGCATGACCACCTATTTCCAGGGTGCGCGGCCGGGCTACATGAAGCTCTACCACACGCCCGAGGACAGTTTCTGGTGCTGCACGGGCACGGGCATGGAGAACCATGTCAAATATCGCGATTCCATCTATTTTCACGATGGCGCGTCGCTGTACGTCAACCTGTTCGTGCCGTCGGCGCTGCGCTGGAAGGAGATGGGGGCGACGCTGACCCAGAGCACGGCCTTTCCGGATGCTGCGACTACGACCCTGCAATGGTCGATGAAGAAGCCGGCCAAGGCGAAGCTGATGCTGCGCCATCCGGGGTGGAGCCGGACGGCGAGCGTGCTGGTGAACGGCGCGCAAATCCTCCAGTCGCGCGAGGCGGGGCGCTATATCGCCGTCGACCGGCTGTGGAAGGACGGCGACCGGGTCGAGCTTCGGCTGGAGATGGAGACGCG
>JAEZHZ010000169.1 GCA_023436745.1 Pseudomonadota bacterium
GCCACGCTGCGCCGGTGCAGGATCAGCCCATGATTTCCTGCTCGAGCTTCTTGGCCATCTCTTCGATGTTCTCAGGCGGCCAGCCCGGGATTTCCATGCCCAGACGCAGGCCCATCGACGACAGCACTTCCTTGATCTCGTTCAAGGACTTGCGGCCGAAGTTCGGCGTGCGCAGCATTTCCGCCTCGGTCTTCCCGACGAGATCACCGATGTAGATGATGTTGTCGTTCTTGAGGCAGTTGGCCGAACGCACCGACAGCTCCAGCTCGTCCACCTTCTTGAGCAGGTAGCGGTTGATCTGCTGCGTGTCGCTGACGACCTCGCCGGCCGCGACCGGCGCCGCAAGGCCGACGGGGGCCGAACGGGCGACGGCCGAATCGTCGAAGTGGACGAACAGCGAAAGCTGGTCCTGCAGGATGCGGCCGGCATAGCCCAGCGCGTCCTCGGGCGTGACGGTGCCGTCGGTTTCCACCGTCAGCGTCAGCTTGTCATAGTCCAGGTCCTGACCGCCGCGGGTCGGATCGCCCTTGTAGCTCACCTGGCGCACCGGCGAATAGAGCGCGTCGACCGGGATCAGGCCGATCGGCGCGTCGGCCGGGCGGTTGACGGTCGCGGGGACATAGCCCTTACCGGTGTCGGCGGTCAGTTCCATGTTGAACGTCGCGCCCTCGTCGAGGTGGCAGATCACGAGATCGGGGTTCATCACCTCGATGTCGCCCGACACCGCGATGTCGCCCGCCTTCACCTCGGCCGGGCCGGTGGCGGAAAGCTGAAGGCGCTTGGGCCCCTCGCCCTGCATCTTCAACGCGATCTGCTTCACGTTGAGGACGATGTCGGTCACGTCCTCGCGCACACCGGCGAGGCTCGAGAATTCGTGCAGCACGTTCTCGATCTTGATCGACGTCACGGCCGCGCCCTGCAGGCTGGACAGCAGCACGCGGCGCAGCGCGTTGCCCAGCGTCAGGCCGAAACCACGCTCAAGCGGCTCGGCGACGAAGGTCGACTTGCGCTTGCCATCGCCGCCCTTCTTCTCGAGCGCGTTGGGCTTCTTCAATTCCTGCCAGTTCTTTGCGTTGACGGACAAGGCTTGTGTCCCCGATGTTGGGCCAGGCGGGGGCGCGCCGGGCCGAGTGCAGAAGAACGTCCGACTCGTCAGCCGGACGCCAGTAGGATCATCAAACGCGGCGACGCTTCGACGGCCGCACGCCATTGTGCGGGATCGACGTCACGTCGCGAATCGACGTGATCTGGAAACCGACCGCCTGCAGCGCGCGAAGCGCCGATTCGCGGCCCGAACCGGGGCCCTTCACCTCGACCTCGAGCGTACGGACGCCATGCTCGGCGGCCTTCTTGCCCGCGTCCTCTGCGGCAACCTGCGCCGCATAGGGGGTCGACTTGCGCGAGCCCTTGAAGCCCATCATGCCGGCCGAAGACCAGCTGATGGCGTTGCCCTGCGCGTCGGTGATGGTGATCATGGTGTTGTTGAAGCTGGCGTTGACGTGCGCCACGCCGGCGGTGATGTTCTTGCGCTCGCGACGGCGAATACGCTGCGGTGCCTGTGCCATGTGGTAATCCTGACCTTCAGTTCAAGGAGGCCGGGAGGCATCGCCTCGACCGACCTTCGACCTGGAAGCAAGCCGTAAGGCTTACTTCTTCTTGCCGGCGATCGGCTTTGCCTTGCCCTTGCGGGTGCGCGCATTGGTATGCGTGCGCTGGCCGCGGACCGGCAGGCCCTTGCGGTGACGCAGGCCGCGATAGCAGGCCAGGTCCATCAGGCGCTTGATGTTCATCGCAGTCTGGCGACGCAGATCGCCTTCCACGGTGTGATCGGCGTCGATCGTCTCGCGGATCTGCAGGACTTCCTGGTCCGTCAGATCCTGCACGCGGCGATCCGTGGCGATCCCGAGCTTCTCGGTGATCTCCTTGGCCTTCGTCGGGCCGATGCCGTGGATATACTGCAGCGCGATCAGGACGCGCTTGTTGGTCGGGATGTTGACACCCGCGATACGTGCCATGAACTTCTATCTCCTCGTGCTCCACAGGGTGCGGCATGGTCGCACACCCCATCTCGTCGCATGACCTCCCCAAACGCAGGAAAGCGGCGTACGCGCGCACGCGCCGCCGGTGACCGGTGTCTTGGAAGGCGGCTCAGGTAAGCGGGCGGCAACGCGGTGTCAAGCGATCGGTTCCGGCATATCGCCCCGGCAGCCGCGAGCACGGCCCGGTGTAACTTGCGCCCACGCGAACGAAAAGACTGGAGCAGCCGTCTTCAGCGCCGTGTCCCCGCGCCGCCGCCTTGCGCCGGGCCGCATTAGCGCCGACGATATTCCCCCGAGGAAGCGGGCGGGAACGCACGGACGATGAAGCAAGTGATCCTGCACGTCGGCATGCACAAGACGGGCACGACCTCCATTCAGGAGGCGCTCGCCGGCTATGACGACGGGCGGACCTGCTATGCGCAGCTCGGCGGATCCAACCATTCGGTGCCGATCTCCACGATCTTCTCGCGCAGGCGGGACGGCCACCCCGCCCTCGCCGAGCGCGGAATGGCCCGTGCCGAGGTGGATACGATGCGCGCCGGCTATCTCGCCGCGCTCGATGCCCATCTGCGCGACGCCGCGCGCGAGCGGCTGGTGATCTCGGGCGAGGGTATCGGCAGCATGCGCGAGCCGGACAAGCGCGCGCTGGTCGAACATTTCACCTCGCGCGGGCTCGATGTCACGGTCGTCTGCTTCACCCGTGATCCGGCCAGCGTCACCACCTCGATCGTCCAGCAGCGCATCAAGGGCGGCCGGACGGCGCTCGACAAGGTGCAGCTCGATTATCGCCAGCCGATCGAGGCCTTCTCCCGGCTGCTGCCGCGCGACAGGGTGATCGTGCACGATTTTCAGTCCGCCATCGACAGCGACGGCGATGT
>JAEZHZ010000188.1 GCA_023436745.1 Pseudomonadota bacterium
TCGGCCATCGAGGAAGTCACCACTGCGGTCCGCACGATGGACGAGATGACGCAGCACAACGCTGCGCTCGTCGAGGAAACCAACGCCGCCATCGAGCAGACCGAAGCCCAGGCGAGCGAACTCGACCGGATCGTCGAGATCTTCCGTCTCGATCAGCCCGTCGCCCCCGTGGCGGTACGCCGCACGGAGGCGCCCGCTCCGCGCCAGCAGCGTCTTGCCACGCACGGCAATGCTGCCCTCGCCGAGGACTGGACCAGCTTCTAGAAGTACCTCCAACGACTGCCCATCTTGCGGCGTCCGGACTCTCCGGGCGCCGCTTTTTTATTCCGTGAACCATCTGCAGAGCCGGTGATGGCGCGCACTCCCGCATTCCATCAGGACCGGAACTTAAGAACACCGCAGCGGATCATTAACCAATATTGGCCGAGAACATCCGGGCAATTTTCCGCTGACAGGCGCAGCACGTCCCTCGGTGTGCTGCGGTCCTTTGTCGAGAGTCCGTATACATGACCCCCAGTATCGCGTCCGCAAACACCACCGAAGACCCATTGCAGAGCAGGCTCGACTTCATTGGCCTCGACGCGGAAACCCGCGCACGGCTCGCCAGCGTTCAGGTACACGCTGCCAGCCATCTCGACCCGGCTCTCGACAAGTTCTACGCCAAGGTTGCCACCGTGCCGTCCGTGGCCCGGTTCTTCGAAGACCGGCCGCACATGAGCCGCGCCCAGACCAAGCAGGTCGACCACTGGCGCGCCATCCTGACCGGCAAGCTCGATCATGAATACCTCGAGGCCAGCTCCCGCATCGGCCTGCGCCACGCCAAGATCGGTCTCGAGCCGCGGTGGTACATTGGCGGGTATGGCGTCATCGTCGAGACCATGGTTCGTGGCCTGGTCCACGACATGATGCGCGAGGCGCTCACCCCGAAGAAGGGCCGCTTCGGCCGTCCCCTCCCGCTCGACCCTGAGGCTCTCCTCGCGGAGTCCGACAACATGGCCCTCACCCTTGTGGCCATGCTGAAATCCATGCTGCTCGACATCGACCTCGGCGTCTCGGCCTATTTCGGCAAGCTGACCGAGGAGGCACGCGCGGCCGATGATGCCGCTCGCGCCCGGATCGAGGAAGCCGTCTCCTCCATCGCTTCCGTGCTGCAGGACGTTGCCGAAGGCGACCTCACCAGCCGGGTCACCGACGAACTCGCCCCCGAGTTCACCCGCATCAAGGACGACACCAACGCCGTCGTCGACCACCTGGCGGACATCGTGGGGTCCCTGCGCGACGCCTCGCGGTCGGTCAAGAACGCGACGGGCGAGATCCTGTCGGGCGTCAACGACCTCAGCGATCGTACCACCCGCCAGGCCGCCACCATCCAGCAGACCTCGGCCGCGGTCGACCAGCTCACGGCCACCGTGGCCGAGAACGCCACCCGCGCCGCCTCCGCCAGCGAGCGCGCCCGTCAGCTCGCCCAGGAAGCCACCGAGGGTGGCGGCGTCATGAGCCGCGCCACCGAGGCAATGGCTGCCATCGAGACATCCTCGAGCAAGATCTCGAACATCATCCGGCTGATCGACGACATCGCCTTCCAGACCAACCTGCTCGCCCTCAATGCCTCCGTCGAGGCGGCGCGGGCCGGCGAGGCCGGCAAGGGCTTTGCCGTGGTTGCCGTGGAGGTCCGCCGGCTGGCCCAGAGCGCGGCCGAAGCATCCGCCGACGTCAAGGCACTGGTCGAGGCCAGCGCCCGCGAGGTCCGGGGCGGCACCAGCCTGGTCGACCAGGCCGCCGAGAAGCTGGCCGACATCCTCGCCGGTGCCGAGGAAAGCGCAATGCTGATCGACGAGATCGCCCGCGCCAGTCGCGAGCAGTCGGCGGCGCTGGGCGAGGTGGCAGTCGCCACCCGCGCCATGGACGAGATGACCCAGCAGAACGCCGCACTGGTCGAGGAAACCAATGCCGCCCTCGAACAGACCGAGGCACAGGCGAGCGAACTCGACCGGATCATTGAGGTCTTCCGTGTCGAGGAGACGCAGGCGAAGACTGCAGCCGCAGCCCCTTCCGCCGCCCGCTTCGGCGTCGTCGGCAACGCTGCGCTCAAGGCGGACTGGAACGAGTTCTAGCTGCTGCTGACAGGTTCCGGCAGCAAGCGTGGTGATGGTAGGCGCTCAACCGGGAAGCGCCGCCATGCCTGCTGTCTCATCCGTCATCGACATCAACAGCTCGCCCGAACTGGCAGCGCTGCTTGAACCGCAACCTGAAGCGGTTGCGGCGCTCGCCCGCCGGCTGGTGGCGCTCATCGCCGCCTATCCCGGGCTCGAGGCCAGGGTAGTTCCCGGCTGGGGTGCGGTGAACTTCCGGCACGCCGAGGCCGGTTATGTCTGCGGCGTCTTCCCCGCGGCCGAGAGCGTATCGCTCTATTTCGAGCACGGCCGGTTGCTCCACGATCCTCTGGGATTGCTCGAGGGCGCAGAGCTCAAGCGCGGCAGGCTGATGCGGCTGCGTCCCGGCGACGAATTGCCTGTCGACCACATCGGCGCGCTGCTCGCGGAGGCCATTGCCCTCTTCTGCTGAAGCGTGCATCAAGACCGCACCTGTCTTTTCGGAGGGTCTTTCATGGCGCGTATCGGCCTCGTGGCGCACGACGACAAGAAGGACGAGCTTTGCGCCTGGGCCAGTCGGCACCGGGATACGCTGGCGATGCACGAACTGTGCGGCACCGGCACCACCGGCAGTCGCATCATCGCCGAGACCGGGCTGACGGTGAACCTGCTCAAGAGCGGTCCCCTCGGGGGCGATCAGCAACTCGGCGCCATGATCGCCGAGGGGCGCCTCGACGTGCTGGTGTTCTTCATCGACCCACTGTCTGCACAACCCCATGATGTCGACGTCAAGGCACTGACCCGCCTCGCCACCCTTTACGACGTTCCGCTCGCGATGAACAAATCCACAGCGGATGCCGTGCTGGCTTTCATTTGACTGCCTGGTCAAGGTTGACCGTCCGCCCCTGTTGTGAACAGATGCCGCAAATTTGCCCGGATTCAACCGGGCGGCATAATCTTCAGGAACATCGGGGCCGGTATTGTCCTCCGACTTGGTTATTGACGTTCGCAACGTCAGCAAGCGTTTTGGCGGCCTGACAGCCGTGAACAACTGCTCGCTTTCCGTCCGCCGCGGATCGATCACCGGGCTGATCGGTCCAAACGGCGCCGGAAAGTCCACGCTGTTCAACATCGTCGCCGGCAACATTGTGCCCGACGAGGGCGCGGTGATCTTCGACGGCGAAGATGTCACCGGCATGCAGCCGCATCAGCTGTTCCGCGCCGGCATGCTGCGCACCTTCCAGATCGCGCATGAATTCTCCAACATGACCGCACTCGAGAACCTGATGGTGGTGCCGGGCGACCAGCCGGGCGAGCACCTGGTGGATACCTGGTTGCGGCCGGGCCGGGTGCGGACGCGCGAGGTCGAGGTCCGCAAGAAGGCGCTCGACGTCATTGACTTCCTCAAGCTCGGCCATGTGCGCAACGAACTCGCCGGCAACCTGTCGGGCGGCCAGAAGAAGCTCCTCGAGCTCGGCCGCACCATGATGGTCGATGCCAAGGTGGTCCTGCTCGACGAGGTCGCGGCCGGCGTCAACAAGACCCTCCTCAACGACCTCGCTGCCAATATCGAGCGCATGAACCGTGAACTCGGCTACACCTTCTTCGTCATCGAGCACGACATGGACCTGATCGGCCGCCTGTGCGACCCGGTGATCGTCATGGCCCAGGGCGAAAAGATCGCCGAGGGCCCGATGGCCGAAATCCGCGCCAACCCCGCCATCGTCGAAGCCTATTTCGGCACCCCGGTGGAGGCTGTGTAGTGGCGCTGATCGAACTGAAACATGTGGTGGCCGGCTATGGCGGCGCACCCATCCTCAACGGCGTCGACATCGCCATCGACAAGTCCGACATCGGCGTCATCGTCGGCCCTAACGGCGCCGGCAAGTCTACGACGCTCAAGGCGATATTTGGCCTGCTGCGGGTCACCGGCGGCACCATAACCTTTGCTGGCGAGGACATCGCCAACTCCCTGCCCGACCGGCTCGTGCCGAAGGGGCTGAGCTTCGTGCCGCAGGAAAAGAACGTCTTCACCTCCATGACCGTCGAGGAGAACCTCGAGATGGGCGCGTTCACGCGCCGCGACGACTACTCGTCGACCATGGCCTGGGTCTACGAGATGTTCCCGGTGCTGGCCGAGAAGCGTCGCCAGCCCGCGGGCGAACTCTCCGGCGGTCAGCGGCAGATGGTGGCCATGGGCCGTGCGCTCATGAGCAAGCCGAGCCTGTTGATGCTCGACGAGCCCTCCGCCGGCCTGTCTCCGCGCTACGTCATCGAGATCTTCGAAACGATCGTCAGGGTGAACCGGGAGGGTGTCGGCATCTTGATGGTCGAGCAGAATGCGCGCCAGGCGCTGGCCTTTGCCAGCAAGGGTTTCGTGCTTGCGGGCGGGCAGAACCGCTTCACCGGCACCGGCCCCGAACTGATCGCCGATCCCGAAGTGGCCAAGAGTTTCCTGGGGGGCTAGGCGGTGGACGAACTCATCTTCTTCATCAACCGCGTGTTGATTTCCGGCACCGTGCTGGGCTCGATCTACGCACTCGGCGCCATCGGCGTCACGCTGATCTTCGGCATCCTGCGCTTCGCCCACTTCGCCCACGGCGACATGATGACCATGGGCGCCTTCATCGCCTTCGTGCTGGCGACGGCCCTCGCTGCCATGGGCGTGGTGGTGCCGCTGCCGATGGCCTTCGTGGTCCTGCCCGTCGCCATGGTGATCACCGCAATCATTGCCCTCGGCATTGACAAGGGCTTCTATGCTCCCCTGCGTGCCCGTGGAGCCAAGCCGGTAACCCTGCTGATCGCCTCCATCGGCGTGACGCTGATGATCCAGGGTCTGATCCGCCTGATCTTCGGCTCGGGCACCCGCCAGCTCTACGTTGCCGGCGAGACCAAGGAAATCTTCCGCATCGACATGAGCTGGGCCGGCGGTACGCGGCCGATCAGCATAACCGAGCCGCAGTTGATCATGTTCGTGGTGACCGCCGCCATCGTCATCGCGCTCCACCTGTTTCTGACCCGCTCGCGACTTGGCAAGGCCATGCGCGCAATGGCCGACAATGCCGCGCTCGCGCAGGTCTCCGGCATCAACACCGCGCTCGTCGTGCGCGTGACCTGGATCATCGCCGGCTCGCTCGCCTGCGTCGCCGGCACCATGCTGGCGCTCGACGTGGCGCTGATGCCCGACCTCGCCTTCAACATCGTGCTGCCGATCTTCGCCGCCGCCATCGTCGGCGGGCTTGGCCATGCCTATGGCGCCATCGTGGGCGGCTTCCTGATCGCCTTCGCGGAAACCCTGGCGGTGTTCAACTGGACCGCGGTTCTTCGGCCGCTCAATGCCATTCTCCCCGAAGGTATGGCGCTGCCGGCAAACCTCGCGCTGGTTCCGACCGAATACAAGCTCACCGTGGCCTTCGTGATCCTCGTCATCACCCTGCTCGTGCGCCCCACGGGTATCTTCAAGGGAGCTTCGACATGAGCGCCGCTTTCAACGGAGTCCCGACCGGCTGGGACAGCCCGCTGCGCCGCGGGCTGATGCTGTTCGCGCTGATGTTCCTGATCGTGCTGGTGGTCGGCGTGGTGCAGGGCACCGCCTCCATCCTGCTGATCCTGACCCAAGCGACCGCCTTCGCGCTGATCGCGCTGGGTCTCAACATTCAGTGGGGCTATGGCGGGCTGTTCAACTTCGCCATCATGGGCTTCCTGATGGTGGGTGGTGCCTCGACGGTGTTCCTGTCCTACCCTGTGAACCAGGCATTCTGGGATGGCGACGGCCCGATGCTGCTGGCCCGGGCGCTGGGCGCCTTCCTGATCGGGCTGGGCCTCGTGCTGCTGGCGCGTCAGAGCCACCGCATCGGCATTACTGGCCGGTTCAAGACGGCGGTGGTGATCCTCGCCTGGTTCGTTGCCTACATCATCTACCGCAGCCAGATCGACCCGGCCGCTGCCTATATCGAGGCCACTGCCGGCTTTGTCGGCGGTCTCGGCTTGAACCCCGTCCTGGGCTGGGCGTTCGGCGGGCTGGTTTCGGCGGTCATCGCCTTCTTCGTCGGCCGCATCAGCCTCGGGCTCAGGACCGACTATCTCGCCATCGCCACCATCGGCATTTCCGAGATTCTGCGCGCCCTGATCAAGAACATGGACTGGCTGACTCGCGGCACCATGACGGTGTCGCCAATGCCATGGCCGACGCCGCTCCCGCAGCAGCTGCAGGCGGCGGGCTTCTCCATCCCCGACAGCTTCGTCTACGCGCGGCTGATGTTCCTCGCGCTGTCGGTCGTCATCCTTGTCGTCGCGTTCATGCTGGTCCAGCGCGCCTATGGCGGCCCATGGGGCCGGATGATGCGGGCGATCCGCGACAACCACGTCGCCGCCGCCTCGATGGGCAAGGACGTCACCAACCGCCAGCTCGAACTGTTCGTGTTCGGCTCGATCCTGATGGGGATCGGCGGCGCGATGCTCGCCACCTTCAACCAGATCTTCGACCCCTCGGGCTACCAGCCGATCAACCACACCTTCATGGTCTGGGTGATGGTGATCGTCGGCGGTGCCGGCAACAACTGGGGCGTGGTTCTCGGCGCCTTCCTGATCTACATCGTCTGGATCATCTCCGATCCGCTCGCGCAGATGATCTTCCTCAACCTCTCCGTGCTGACCGAGTCGCTCGGCTGGGGCGCCATCCCCGAGATCGACTCCCGGGCACTGCAGATGCGCGTCTTCGTGCTGGGCGTGGTGATCACCATCGCACTGCGCTACGCGCCCAAGGGACTGATCCCCGAAGTGGTGCGGCGCGAGGCCTGACCGGGCCGTCGGCTACAGCCCGCCGGTCGCGTACCGCAGGTTGGTGAGGTTCTCCGAGACCGCCCACAGCCGCTCCGCCGCCGCATCATCGTCGGCAGTCGGCGGCCGGCCGACCAGCTTCGGCTTGCCGCGCCAGCCGCCGATCCCAGAGGGGCCGATGAAATCCAGCGGCTTCAGTTCCGCCTCCACGGCAGCGGCCACGATGGGCATCGCGCCCGCTTCGGCCGATTGCGCCAGCAGCGAATAGAAGACGCGTGCCGCCCTGGCGAGCGCACCGCTACCCATGCCGCTGGCGACGAGCCCGGTGCTCGCAAGCCCGGGATGGGCGCTGACGCAGTGCAGTCCCCACCCGGACTGCTCGCTCAGCCGCTGCAATTGCCGGGCAAAGAGCAGGTTGGCGAGCTTCGACTGCGCATAGGCGGCCCATGGCACATAGCCCTGCTCGAATTGCAGGTCCTCGAATCGCATGCGCCCGCGCCACGCCGCATTGCTCGACACCGAGACGACCCGCGCGCGGCTGGCCTGCAGCAGCGGCAGCAACCGGCCGGTCAGCGCATAATGGGCCAGGTGATTGGTGCCGAACTGCAGCTCGAACCCGTCAGCCGTGGTCTTGCGCTCGGGCGGCATCATCACCCCGGCATTGTTGACGAGGATGTGGATACGCGCGTGGGTCGCCCCGATCCGAGCCGCGCCCGCTGCGACCTCTGCGAGGTCCGCCATGTCGAAGCGCTCGAACTCCACCGTGCCGCGTGGGGTACCCGCGGCGATGTCGCGAATGGCGGCGACGCCCTTGTCCTCATTGCGCCCGCACAGGATCACATGTGCGCCGGCCGTCGCCAGCATGCGCGCGGTCTCGAGGCCGACGCCGCTGGTGGCGCCCGTAACCAGCGCGGTCTTGCCGGAAAGGTCGGGAATATCCTGCTGGCTCTCGATCATGCCGACGCTCCTTGCTCGCGGGCTGCAACGACACAGCCGGGGTAAGGTTCAGAAACGAAAAGGCCCGGACGCTGGCGTCCGGGCCCTGATTCGTGGGGTTGGGGCCCCGACTACTCGATCAGGCCCTTGTTGACCACGTTGCCGCCTTCAACCACGAAGTAGTTGATGGCACCGGCCACGTCACCGACCTCGTCGAACTCGACCGAGCCCGAGGCGCCTTCGTAGTTGATGTCGGTACCGGCTGCGATCAGTTCCTTGGCCTTCTCCCACTCGCCGGGCAGGATCGTCTCGCCCGGGGCATTGGCGACTTCGCGCAGGGCGGCAGAGATGCCGTCGCGATCAGCCGAGCCGGACTTCTCGATGGCAAGCGCCAGCAGGAACACGGCGTCGTAGGAGTTGGTCACGTAGGTGCCGTTGGCATCCTGGCCGGCCGCCTCGGTCAGGGCCGCCAGCGCGTCGAAGGCCGGGCCTTCGGCGGGAGCGGCCTGGGTGAGGATCATGCCCTCGAGGTTGGCCGGGTCGCGGCTGGCAAGCAGCGCTTCGCCAGCCATGCCGTCGCCACCGACGAACAGGTCGAACGAACCGGCTTCGACTGCCTGGTTCAGGATGGCGCCGCCGCCTGCGTTCTCGTAGCCGTAGATCACCAGCGTGGTAGCGCCGGAGGCTTCGATCTGGCCGATTTCCGGACGGTAGTCTGCCTTGCCGTCTTCATGGGCGACGTTGGCGAGAACGGTGCCGCCGCCGGCGGTGAACGCTTCCTCGAACGCACCGGCAAGACCCGAACCGTAGTCATTGTTGACATAGGTGAGCCCAACCTCGGTCACGCCCTGGTCCAGCAGCAGCTCGGCAGCCTTCACGCCCTGGATGGAGTCCGGAACGACGTCGCGGAACACGAGGTCGTTGTCGTCGAGTTCGGCAACCGCCGGAGCGGTCGAGGCCGGCGAGATCATGACCACGTTGCCCGGAATGGCGGAGCCGTTGGCACCGGCAATGGTCGCGCCGGAGCAGTAGCCGCCGAAGATGGCGATGACGTTCTCGGCGTTGACCAGGCGGTCGGCGGCCGGGCCGGCAGCGCCGCCGTCACAGGCCGAGTCGGCCAGCACGGAGGTCAGCGTCTGTCCGTCGAGGATGCCGCCCTGCTCGTTCACATGGGTGATGGCCAGGTTGCCCGCGTCAACCATGCCCGGGGCAAAGCCCGCAATCGGCCCGGTCACGTCGGCGAGGAAGCCGATCTTGACCTCCTGGGCGAGAACCGGAGCTGCGGCGAACAGCGTGGTGGCGGCAACGGCCAGGGTCAGGGTCTTGTGGATTCTGCGCATGTACGTCCCTCTGCTGGGTCGCAACCGCCGGGCGGTCCTTTGACGGACCCTTCCTTGCGAGCGGTGCGACACGGTATAGGGGGCGCTCCCTTGGCGCCCCGCCGCGGGGACTGTTGCACATTTCATCAGGGCGAGTCACCGGGGATTGAACCGGCAATTCCGAATGGCGCGGCGGTTGCTTAACGCGATCCGTTTCGCCATAGATCGAGCGGCGAAGGAGGCTCCCATGCACATCCGGCACCTGGCCGCGACCCTGATGCTCCTGGCCGCCGCGGCGGTCGGTCCCGCCGCCGCGCAGGTGACGGTGCTCGATCAGGCGCAGGATCAGGCCGGAGCCGCCGCCGAGCCGCCGCCACCCTGCGGAACCCGTCCGCTGAGCATTGCCCGCATGGCCTGGCCGTCCGCCGAACTGCTGGCCGAGATCCACGCCCGCATTCTAGCCAGCAGCTATGGCTGCACGGTCGAGGTGGTGCCCGGTGATCTTGCCGCCACCGCTTCGGCCATGGGCTCGACCGGCCAGCCGGCAGTGGCGCCGGAGATGTGGCCCACACGCGCCGTGGAGGTCTGGAACGCAGGGGTCGAAGCCCAGATGCTGCGCCAGACCGCCCCCACCTATGGCGATGCCACGCTCGAAGGCTGGTATGTCCCGGACTACCTCGCCGAGGCCCTGCCCCAGCCGATCTCGGCCGCGGGCCTTGCCGAAGCCCTGCCGGACATCGGTGCCAGTGCACCGGTACGCTTCGTCTCCTGCCCGCCGGACTGGGCCTGCTCCGTCATCAATCGCAACCTGGTTGAGGCATATGGCCTGACCGATCTGGTGGAACTGGTGGAGCCCGCCAACCGGTTCGAGATGGACACCCTGCTGGCCGAGGCCGTCAGCCGGTCCGAGCCGATCATCTTCTACTACTGGGCGCCCAATGCCGTGCTCTCCCAGTTCGACTTCCTCCCGCTCGACATGGGCGCCTATGACGAGGAGGCGGCCCAATGTCTCGCCCGGACGGAATGCGCCTCGCCGGAGCCGAGCGCCTTCGCCGCCGAACCAGTGGTCATTGCCGTCAGCGAGTGGGTGTTCACCGAGGCTCCGCAGGTCGCGGGATACCTGCAGCGCGCCAGCCTGCCGCTCGAAGAGATGAACGCAATGCTGGCTCAGCTCAGCGAGAGTGGCGCCACGGCAGCAGGCGTGGCCGACCGCTTCGTTGCCGATCGTGCCGAGATCTGGGAGCCATGGGTGGGTGCGGCCGCCCCCTGAGCGGTCCCGATCAGACCTATGGTGTGGTTGCGTCCCCGCCGGTACGGTGGATATAACGGCGCAGCGAGGGGCAGTGACAGCGACAGCGGAGTTAGCGACTTGGACCTGAAGCGGATCAACGATCGGATGAGTGTCTCCGGGCAGGTTCAGCCTGAAGACATGGCGGCGCTCAAAGCCCTCGGCTTTACCACCATCATCAACAACCGGCCCGACGGCGAATCGCCGGACCAGCCGGCCAGCGACGAGATCGCCGCCGCAGCCGCGGCCGCGGGCCTCGCCTACCATGCCATTCCACTCGGCCGCGATGGGGTAACGCCCGACATGGTCGAGCGGACCAGGGACGCGCTGCAGCAGAGCACCGGCCCGGTCTTCGCCTTCTGCCGCTCCGGCACCCGCTCCACCACACTGTGGGCGCTGTCGCAGGCCGGCGAGCGCCCGGCCGAACAGATCATCGCCGAAGCGGCAGGTGCCGGCTACGACATAAGCCACCTCGCCGGTCATCTGAGCCGCACATAACTGCCCCGTGACGGTTGAGGCCTCTCAACCGTGCTCCCGTCGGCTATGCTGGCCCGGCCGTAAGGCCGTCCATACCCCCTGCCCGGACTTTTGAATCGAAGCCAATCAAGAAAATCCTCGTCGCCAACCGCAGCGAAATCGCCATCCGCGTATTTCGCGCCGCCAACGAACTCGGTCTCAAGACCGTTGCGGTCTATGCCGAAGAGGACAAGCTGGCGCTGCACCGCTTCAAGGCGGACGAGGCCTATCTGATCGGCAAGGGGCTTGGGCCGGTCGAAGCCTATCTGCAGATCGACGAGTATATTCGCATCGCCCGCATCTCCGGTGCGGATGCCATCCACCCCGGCTACGGACTGCTGTCTGAATCGCCCGAATTCGCCGACGCCTGCGCGGATGCCGGCATCATCTTCATCGGCCCGCGCGCCCAGACCATGCGCGATCTCGGCAACAAGGTCGCCGCGCGCAACATGGCCATCAAGGCCGGCGTGCCCGTGGTCCCGGCCACCGATGCCCTGCCGGAAGACATGGATGAAGTGAAGCGCATGGCCGCCGCGATCGGCTACCCGCTGATGCTGAAGGCCTCGTGGGGCGGCGGTGGCCGCGGCATGCGCAGGATCATGGACGAGAAGTCTCTGATCCACGAGGTGTCCGAGGGCAAGCGCGAGGCCAAGGCCGCCTTCGGCAAGGACGAGATGTATCTCGAAAAGCTGGTCGAGCGCGCCCGCCATGTCGAAGTGCAGCTGATCGGTGACGACCACGGCAACCTCGTCCACCTGTTCGAGCGCGACTGTTCCGTGCAGCGCCGCAACCAGAAGGTGGTCGAGCGCGCACCCGCGCCCTACCTCTCCGACGCCGGCCGCAAGGCGCTGACCGACGCTGCCGTCAAGCTCGGCAAGGCTGCGAACTACCGCGGCGCGGGCACTGTCGAGTTCCTGATGGATGCCGACACCGAGGAGTTCTACTTCATCGAGGTCAACCCGCGCATCCAGGTCGAGCACACCGTCACCGAGGAAGTGACGGGCATCGACATCGTCAAGGCTCAGATTCATGTTCTCGACGGCGCCGTCATCGGCACGCCCGAATCCGGGGTGCCGCTCCAGGAGAACATCCGCCTCAACGGCAATGCCATCCAGTGCCGCGTGACTACCGAGGATCCCGAGCACAACTTCATTCCCGACTATGGCCGCATCACCGCCTATCGCGGGGCCACCGGCTTCGGCGTCCGTCTCGATGGAGGCACCGCCTATACCGGTGCGGTAATCACCCGTTACTACGACCCGCTGCTCGAGAAGGTCACCTGCTGGGCTCCAACGGCCGACGAGGCCATCGCCCGCATGCATCGCGCACTGCGCGAGTTCCGCATCCGTGGCGTTGCGACCAATCTGGCCTTCCTCGAGAACATCATCACCCACCCCGATTTCCTCGGGAACCGCTACACGACGCGCTTCATCGACACGACGCCGGACCTGTTCAACTTCAAGCCGCGCAAGGACCGCGCGACCAAGCTGCTGAGCTACATCGCCGACGTCACCGTCAACGGCCACCCGGAAGTGCGGGATCGTCCCCGCCCGCCGGCCGAGGCCGCCGCACCGGTGGTCCCCCAGTTCCCGCCCCTGGAGGTGAGCGAAGGCAGCCGGCAGGTGCTGGATCGTGAAGGCCCCGCCGGGCTGGCACGCTGGATGAAGAACCAGAAGCGGGTGCTCTTCACCGACACAACGATGCGCGATGCGCACCAGTCGCTCCTGGCGACGCGCATGCGCTCGTTCGACATCACCTGTATCGCCCAGGCGTACTCGCGCGGGTTGCCGAACCTGTTCTCGCTCGAGTGCTGGGGCGGCGCGACATTCGACGTCGCCATGCGCTTCCTCAACGAGGACCCGTGGGAGCGGCTGGCGAAGGTGCGCGAGGGCGCGCCGAACATCCTCACCCAGATGCTGCTCCGTGGCTCCAACGGCGTCGGCTACACCAACTATCCAGACAACGTCGTCAAGTTCTTCGTCCAGCAGGCCGCGAAAGGCGGGGTCGATATCTTCCGCGTCTTCGATTGCCTCAACTGGGTCGAGAACATGCGGGTCTCTCTTGACGCCGTGATCGAGCAGAACAAGGTCGCCGAGGGCGTCATCTGCTACACCGGTGACCTCTTCGACCCCGACCGCAGCAAGTACGACCTGAAGTACTATGTCGGGCTCGCCCGCGAACTCGAACGGGCCGGCGCGCATGTTCTCGGCATCAAGGACATGGCCGGCCTGCTGAAGCCGGCCGCCGCCAGCAAGCTCATCGCCACCCTCAAGCAGGAAGTGGACCTGCCGATCCACCTGCACACCCACGACACGTCCGGTGCATCGGCAGCGACGGTTCTGGCGGCAGTGGAGGCCGGCGTCGACGCCGTGGACGCCGCCATGGACGCGCTGTCCGGCACCACCTCCCAGCCTACTCTCGGCTCGCTTGTCGCCGCTCTCGCCGATGGTGAGCGCGATCCGGGTCTCGACGCCACCGCCATCCGCCAGATTTCGTTCTACTGGGAGGCAGTGCGCACGCAGTACCGCGCCTTCGAGAGCGACCTCAAGGGCGGCGCCTCCGAGGTGTATCTGCACGAGATGCCCGGCGGCCAGTTCACCAACCTCAAGGAACAGGCCCGCTCGCTCGGTCTCGAGACACGCTGGCACGAAGTGGCCCAGACCTATGCCGACGTGAACCGGATGTTCGGCGACATCGTCAAGGTCACCCCCTCCTCCAAGGTCGTCGGGGACATGGCCCTGGCCATGGTTTCGGCCGGCCTGACGCGTGCCGACGTTGAAGACCCAAGCCGCGACATCGCCTTCCCGGATTCGGTCGTCGGCTTCTTCATGGGCGATCTCGGCCAGCCGCCGGGTGGCTTCCCTCGGGCGCTGCAGCAGAAGGTGCTGAAGGGCAGGCAGCCGCTGACCGAGCGGCCCGGCTCCTACCTCAAGGATGTCGACCTCGAGGCCGAGCGCCGCAAGGTTTCCGGTGAGGTGGGGCATGAGATCGACGACTTCCGTCTCGCCTCGTACCTGATGTACCCCAAGGTCTACACCGATTTCGAGAAGACACAGGATCGCTACGGCCCCACCGAGGTGCTGCCGACGCCGGTCTATTTCTACGGCCTCAACGAGGGCGACGAACTGTTCGTCGACATCGAGAAGGGCAAGACGCTGGTCATCAACTATCTCGGCCGTGCGCCAACCAATGAGAAGGGCGAAGTCAGGGTCTTCTTCGATCTCAACGGACAGCCGCGCACCGTGACGGTCCCCGACCGGCTCAAGGCCGGCGAGATCAAGGTCCGCGCCAAGGCTGAACCGGGTGACCCGCGCCAGGTGGGCGCACCCATGCCGGGCGTCGTCTCGACCCTGGCCGTCAAGGAAGGTCAGGCGATCCAGGCCGGTGACGTCCTGTGCTCGATCGA
>JAEZHZ010000191.1 GCA_023436745.1 Pseudomonadota bacterium
GCCTTCTGCACCACGCTAACAAGTCGCCACTTCTCAAGCCGGTTTCCCGCCATGCCCGAACTGCTGCTCGAACTCTTCTCCGAGGAAATTCCCGCCCGCTTCCAGCGCCGTGCGGCCGAGGACCTCAAGAAGGCCGTGACCAACGCCCTGGTGGATGCGGGGCTCGTCTATGAGGGTGCCCGCGCCTATGTGACGCCCCGTCGGCTGGCGCTGAGCGTGACCGGCGTGCCGGGTCGTTCGCCGGATACGCATGAAGAAAAGAAGGGCCCCAAGGTCGGCGCGCCGCAGCCCGCTATCGACGGCTTCCTGCGCTCTGCCGGGCTGAGCTCGATCGCCGAGGCCAAGGTCGAAAGCGATCCCAAGAAGGGTGACTTCTACGTCGCCCACATCCATCGTCCCGGCGCCGACGCGCTGGACCTGTTGTCCGGCATCATGCCCAAGGTGCTGGCGGAATTCCCCTGGGCCAAGTCCATGCGCTGGGGTTCGGGTGATTTCCGCTGGGTGCGGCCGCTCCGCGCCATCACCGCGACCTTCGGCAACGACAATGACGAACCGGTCGTCGTGCCGTTCGTCACCAACGACATCGAGGCGGGCCAGACGACCTATGGCCACCGTTTCCTCGCGCCCGCCCCGATCCGGGTGAAGCGCTTCGACGACTATGTGACGGCGCTGGAACGCGCCAAGGTCGTGCTCGACCTGGACCGCCGCAAGGACATGATCCGCACCGATTCCGAGCACCTGGCCTTTGCCCAGGGGCTGACCCTGATCCAGGACGAGGGCCTGCTCGAGGAAGTGGCCGGCCTCGTCGAATGGCCGGTGGTGATGATGGGCTCGTTCGATCCCGACTTCCTCAAGCTGCCTGAGGAAGTGATCATCGCAACCATCCGCGCCAACCAGAAGTGCTTCTGCCTGCGCGACTCCTCCGGCAAGCTGGCGCCGAACTTCATCATCACCGCCAACACCGAGGCGACCGACGGCGGCGGCGTGATCGTTGCCGGCAACGAGCGCGTGATCCGCGCCCGGCTATCGGACGCGGTGTTCTTCTACCAGGGCGACCTCGCGACCCCGCTCGAGCAGGGCATACCCAAGCTCGAGGACATGGTGTTCCATGCCAAGCTCGGCACCCAGTTCCAGCGCGTCGAACGTCTGGTGAAGCTGGCCGGCGAGATTGCCCCGCTGGTGGGCGCCGATGTCGAGCGCGCCAAGCGCGCCGCCATGCTTGCGAAGGCTGATCTGGTCACCGGCATGGTAGGCGAGTTCCCCGAACTGCAGGGACTGATGGGCCGCTATTACGCCACCGCCCAGGGCGAACCGGCCGATATCGCCAATGCGGTGGAGCAGCACTACAAGCCGCTCGGGCCGACCGATCGCGTGCCGACAGAGCCGGTGGCCATCGCAGTGGCATTGGCGGACAAGCTGGACCTGCTCACCGGTTTCTGGAGCATCGACGAAAAGCCGACCGGGTCGCGCGATCCCTTCGCGCTGCGTCGCGCCGCACTGGGTGTGATCCGCATCATCACCGAGAACGGGCTGCGGTTCCCGCTCGACGTCGAGCCGGACCTGCTCGCCTTCTTCCACGACCGGTTGAAGGTGTCGCTGCGCGACGCCGGCGCCCGGCACGATCTCGTCGACGCGGTGCTGTCGTCGGACAGCAACGACATCCTGCAGATCACCCAGCGGGTCGAGGCACTGTCGACCCTGCTGTCGTCGCCGGACGGTCAGAACCTGCTGGCAGGCTACCGGCGCGCCGCCAACATCCTCGCGGCTGAAGAGAAGAAGGACGGCACGAGCTATGGCGGTGCGGTGGATCCGTCGCTGCTGCGCCTTGCCGAAGAGCAGTCGCTGGCCTCTGCAGTGGACGCCGTCAACGCGGCGGTAGCCGGTCTGGTGGCGCGCGACGACTACAAGGGAGCGATGGCCGAGCTTGCGACCCTTCGCGCCCCGGTCGATGCATTCTTCGAGGCGGTGCTGGTCAACGATGCCGATCCGGCGGTGCGCGCCAACCGGCTGAACCTGCTGGCGCGGCTGCGCGATACCATGCATCTCGTCGCCGACTTCTCCCGGGTCGCCGGATAGGGCGGGAACCGCCCGCGGCCTGACGGCTTTTCCGCAAGGACCTGTCGAAGGACTGTCGGATGGCTGTCGGCCTGCTCGCTCTGCTCGATGACGTGGCCGGACTCGTCAAGGTCGCGGCTGCATCGCTGGACGATGTCGCGGGGCAGGCGGCCAAGGCCGGCGTCAAGGCTGCGGGCGCGGTGATCGACGACACCGCCGTCACCCCCAATTACGTCCACGGGTTCTCCGCCGATCGCGAACTGCCGATCGTCGCCAAGATCGCCTGGGGGTCGGTGAAGAACAAGCTGCTGTTCCTCCTGCCGGCGGCGCTGCTGCTCAGCCTCTTCGCGCCCTGGCTCATTACGCCGCTGCTGATGATTGGCGGCTCCTATCTCTGCTACGAAGGGGCGGAGAAGATTTTCCATGCCCTGCGGCCCCACGAGGCCGAGGACTACGAGGCGACGCTCGAGCCCACGGCGATCGATCCGCAGTCGCTGGAGGATGAGAAGGTCGCCGGTGCCATCAAGACCGACTTCATCCTCTCCGCCGAAATCATGACCATCATCCTCGGCGCGCTCGACATCGACAGCTTCTGGCTCCGGGCCATGGCGCTGGCGCTCGCCGGGCTCGGCATCACCGCGGCGGTTTATGGCGCTGTGGCGCTGATCGTGAAGGCGGACGACGCCGGCGTATGGCTGGCCGGCAATGGCCGCACCCACACCGGACGGGCCTTCGGCAGGGCGCTGGTCCGGGGAATGCCCGGGTTCATGACGGTGCTGGGCATCGTCGGTACCGCGGCGATGACCTGGGTCGGCGGGAGCATCGTGGCCCATGGGCTCTACCAGTTCGGACTGGACTGGCCGGAACACCTCATCGAGGGCGCAGCACACTGGGCCGAGCGCGCCTTTCCCGCTATCGCCTCGGTTGCCGGGTGGCTGGCCACTGCTGCGGTAGACTTCGCTTTCGGGCTGGCGCTTGGGGCTGTGCTGATTCCGGTCGCCGGCTTCGTGATCGCGCCGCTGTGGCGGTCCATCAAGCGCCTGTTGCCGCGGCGGCGGCAAGCCTGACCTGTGGAGCCCGGCCGGTAGCGGCTTGTCACGGCGTTCCCATTATGTTCCGATAGTGCGACTCTGCGGAGGATCGTGCCATCGACGTGCTGACCGAAATGCTGGCGGCGGCGGAAGCCGTGCCGGTTTCCACCCTCGTTCTCATCGCCATCGTGCTGAGCGCACTGGCGCTGCTGTTCGCCGTGGCCGGATTGTTCCGCCGTGGGAGCCGGAGCGATGCGACCCTGCGGCAGGCGCTCGACGCGCTGGTGGCCGGCCAGGAGCGCTTCGAGCGCTCGGTGGCCGATGCCATGCAGCGCAGCCGCCAGGAACAGGCCGAGGGCGCCCGGCACCTGCGCGAGGAGGTGAACGCCTCCATCCGCCTTCTCTCGGAAGGGCTGGCGCGCCAGTCCACCGAGCAGGCCCGGCAGCAGGGCGAGGCCAGCAAGGCGCTGGGAGAGGCGGTGAAAACCTCGCTGGAAACGTTCGGCGAACGGGCGCACCAGCAGTCGCGGCAGCTTTTCGACATCCAGAAGCAGCAGCACGACAGTTTCGAGCAGCGGGTGCAGGCCCTGTCGGAAGCACAGCGCCTCGGCAGCGAAGCGCTGCGGGTTTCCCTCGAAGCCCAGCTGAAGACCCTGCGGGACGAGAACACCGCCAAGCTCGAAGCCATGCGCATGACCGTGGACGAGAAGCTGCAGGGCACGCTGGAGCAGCGGCTGGGCGAGAGCTTCAAGCTGGTCAGCGAACGGCTCGATGCGGTTCACAAGGGCCTTGGGGAGATGCAGACGCTGGCAACCGGCGTCGGCGATCTCAAGCGCGTGCTGACCAACGTCAAGGCGCGCGGCTCCTGGGGCGAGGTGCAACTGGGCAACCTGCTCGAGCAGATGCTGACAAGGGACCAGTACGTGGTGAACGCCGCGATGACCGAGGGAAGCTCGGAGCGTGTCGAGTTCGCCATAAAGCTGCCGGGTGACGAGCGGCCGGTTTTCCTGCCGATCGACGCCAAGTTCCCGGTGGAAGACTACGAGCGCCTGCAGGCGGCCGCCGATGCCGGAGATGTCGATCAGGTCGAGATCGCCGCCAAGGCGCTGGAGCGCCGCTTCAGGGACTCGGCGGCGACCATTGCCTCGAAATACATCGTGCCGCCGAATACCACGGACTTTGCGATCATGTTCCTGCCGACCGAGGGCCTCTACGCCGAGGCCCTGCGCCGGCCGGGGCTGGTCGATGACCTGCAGAAAAAGCACCGCATCGTCGTTGCCGGGCCGACCACGCTGACGGCGATCCTGTCGAGCCTGCAGATGGGGTTCAAGACGCTCGCCATCCAGCAGCGCTCCGGCGAGGTCTGGCAGGTCCTGGGTGCGGTCAAGTCCGAGTTCGGCAAGTTCGGGGACGTGCTCAGCAGCGTCAAGAAGAAGCTCAACGAGGCCTCAAACCACATCGAGAAGGCCGAAGTGCGCAGCCGCGCCATATCCCGCAAGCTCAGGGACGTGGAGGAACTGCCCGGAACCGAATCGGTGGACCTGCTCGGCCAGTTCGAGGACGAACTTGGCGGCGAACCAGCCGCGGACGGCGATGAGCGCGTGGTGAGTTCCGGCTTTCTTCACCGGGTGGGGTAGGGCAGGCGGGAGCCTGACCCTTCCGGCGTTGGGCCGGGATGTGTTCCACGAACAACGCGTCCAGCGTCAGACCGGCGGCATCATCTCCGGGCGCTTGCCCTTCTTGAACGGCGCCATGCCCTCGCGGGCCAGTTCGTCCGCACGTTCGTTGAGGTCGTGCCCGGCGTGGCCCTTCACCCAGTGCCAGCTGATCTGGTGGCGCTGGCTGGCGGCGTCCAGCGCCTGCCACAGTTCGGCGTTCTTGACCGGCTTCTTGTCGGCCGTGCGCCAGCCGTTGCGCTTCCAGCCGTGAATCCAGCTCTG
>JAEZHZ010000214.1 GCA_023436745.1 Pseudomonadota bacterium
CGTCCTACCAGCGACCACCCTTGGCCTGTTTACCCTTGCCGCGATAACGCGCCTCGTGCGCTCCTCGATGCTGGAGGCGCTGGGCAGCGAGTATATCAAGCTCGCCCGGATCAAGGGCCTGTCCGAAGCCGTGGTGATCTGGAAGCACGCGCTCGCCAACAGCCTGATCCCGGTGATCACCTTCATGGGCACGTTCTTCGCCGTGATGATCACGGGAGCGGTGATCGTGGAGACGGTGTTCTCCTGGCCCGGCATCGGGCGGCTCGCCTATGAATCCATCCTCTCCCGCGATTTTCCCGTGGTGCAGACGGTGGTGCTGGTGATCACGTCCCTCTTCATTCTCGCCAATCTCGCGGTCGACCTGCTCTACGTGCTCGTCGATCCGCGCATGCGGAGCCGTGGCTGATGGTCGACGCAACTACCGCATCGCCGTGGCGAGGCTCGCGCATACTCTCCGGTGCGGGCAACCTCTGGCGCTCACTTGACTGGCCCTTGCGGATCGCCTCGGCACTGCTGATCCTGTTCGTGATCGTTGCGGTGTTCGGCCCGTGGCTCACGCCTTACGACCCCCTCACCGGCTCGTTGCGAGCGCGGCTGGTCCCACCGGCATGGCAGGAGGGGGGCAGTTGGGCTCATCCCTTCGGCACTGACCGTCTCGGTCGCGACATCCTCTCACGCATCATCGCCGGGGCGCGGATATCGCTGACCGTGTGCGTGATGGTGATTGCCATCGCCGGCGCCATCGGGACAGCGGTGGGCACCGCTGCGGGGTATTTCGGCGGCTGGACCGATCGCGTGCTCATGCGTCTCGTCGATCTCGCCCTCTCCTTCCCCGTCATCCTGCTGGCGCTGCTGCTTGGCGCAATCTCGGGGCCGAGCTTCGCCAACATCATCATCGTCATCTCGGTGGTGCTGTGGAGCCAGTATGCCCGCATGGCTCGGGGCGAAACCCTGAAGATCCGCAACGAGGACTATGTGGACCTTGCTCGCACCTCCGGCCTTTCCGACGTGAAGATCATCTGGCGTCACATCCTGCCGAATATCGCCCCGGCGCTCATCGTTATCGCCACGCTGCAGATCGGGGTGGTGATCGTCCTGGAGGCTTCCTTGAGCTTCCTCGGCGTCGGCGTGCCGCCGCCTGCTCCGTCGTGGGGCTCAATGGTCGCGGATGGCCGGTCCTACATCGCTTCTGCCTGGTGGCTGTGCATCGTTCCGGGGTCGGCGATCCTGCTGACGGTGATGGCCGTGAACCTTGTGGGCGACGCACTTGCGGACCGCATCAACCCGGCCCTCAGGGGGCGCAACATCTGATGAAGACCATGGCCCCTCCCCTTCTGGACATGCGCAATGTCAGCGTTCGCCTCGGCGGCAATGCGGGTTCCCTGGCCCTCATCGAGAACATCAGCCTTGCCATCGCCGAGGGCGAGACCGTTGGGCTGGTCGGCGAAAGCGGCTCGGGCAAAACCACGCTGGGCATGTCCCTCATGCGCCTGCTCCCGCCACTGCTCGAGAAGGGCCTCTCGGGTGAGATCATCTACGCCGGCAGGGACATAACCGCACTTTCACCGGCCGAAATGACGGCGATCCGGGGTGGAGAGATCTCGATGATCCTCCAGGATCCTATGGCCTCCCTGAACCCGATCTTCACTATCGGCAACCAGCTCAAGGAGGGTCTGCGCCTGCACGCGACAGCAAGGGGAACCCTTGAGGAGCGTGCCATCGCCGCGCTGGAGAGCGTGCGCATCCCCTCCCCAGAGGCAAGGCTGGCCAACCACCCGCACCAGATGAGCGGCGGCATGCGCCAGCGCGTTGTCGGCGCGATCTCGCTGACCCGCGCACCGCGCCTGCTGATCGCCGACGAGCCGACCACATCGCTCGACGTCACCATCCAGTATCAGTTCCTAGAGCTGCTCAAGGACCTGCAGCGGCGGCTCGGAATGGCCATGCTCTTCATCACCCACGACTTCGGCGTCGTCGCCAAGATGTGCGACCGCGTTGTGGTGATGTATGCCGGCCAGATCGTCGAGGAGGGGCCGGTCCGCGAGATCTTCCATCGCCCTGCCCACTGGTACACCCGGGCCCTGCTCGACAGCATCCCCACCGTCGACCGGACTCCGCGGCGCCTGCCGACCATTCCGGGCTCGCCTCCCCCAGTCGCCGCCCGCCCCGCCGGATGCCGGTTCCACCCGCGCTGTGCCAATGCACAGGCAAAATGCCTCGAGTCCCCGAAGGTTCTGGATGTCGGCGCCGGTCACACGACAAGGTGCTGGTTTCCGCTGCAGGCTCAGCGGGGTGCGGCATGAGCGGCGCGATACTCTCCGCCCGCGGACTGGGACGCGTATTCAAGGTCAAGCACAATGGGCGCCAGCAGGACCTGCACGCCGTTACAGACGTAGACATAGACCTCCTGCCCGGCCGCACGCTCGGCATCGTGGGCGAGTCCGGCTGCGGCAAGACCACGCTCAACCGACTGCTCCTGTTGCTCGACTCCCCCACGACCGGTGAGGTTCATTTCGAGGGAAACGCATGCGCGACGCTGTCACCACAGGCGAAGCGGGAATTCCGCCGCGCCGTGCAGCCCGTGTTCCAGAACCCGTTTTCCTCGCTCGATCCGCGCATGCGGGTCGGCGCCATCATCGCCGAACCCCTCTCGACCATACCCGGGCTCACCCGCAAGCAGGTCGAAGATCGGGTGGGTGAAGTGCTCGAGGCGGTCGGCCTGCGGGCGGAGGATGCCAGGCGCTTTCCCAACGAGTTCTCGGGCGGGCAGCGTCAGCGGATCGCCATTGCACGCGCGATCGCCTCGCGGCCGCAGGTGCTGATGCTGGATGAGCCGGTCTCGTCGCAGGACATCTCGATCCGCGCCCAGATACTCAACATCCTCAAGGACCTTCAGGACGAATACGGCCTCGGCTGTGTGTTCATTTCGCATGACCTCGCGACCGTGCGCTTCATGGCCGACGACGTGATTGTAATGTATCTCGGCCGCGTCATCGAACGGGGCTCGGCCGAGGCCATCTGTACGACACCGAGCCACCCCTATACACGGGCACTGCTGGCTGCAGCGCTTCCACCCGATCCGGATGCTCCGCAGCCGGACCTGCCGCCGCAGGGCGAGATACCGAGCCCGCTCGATCCGCCACCGGGGTGCCCATACCATACCCGTTGCCCGCTCCGCTTCGAGCGCTGCGACACTGTCCGCCCGCCCATGTTCCACGCCCCCCACGGCGGCATGGCGGCGTGCCACCTACTCGATCCGGACCTGCGTAATGAGCATTGACTTCGTTGCCGTTGGCGACGTCGCCCCCGACCGTGACGTACCGGCCACCATCTTCAACGCCGTGCGCGAGCGGATCGGACGCGCGGACCTCGGTTTCTGCCAGCTTGAGGTCAACCTGACGGAGCGGGGCGTAAGGCTGCCCCAGGCGCGACATACCATGCGTGGCGACCCGGCCATCGCCGATGCGCTTGTTGATGTCGGCCTGGAGGTGGTCTCCTTTGCCGGAAATCATTGCATGGACTGGGGCCCGGACGGGCTGTTCGATACGCTGGCCCATCTCGAGCGGGTCGGCGCGATCCAGATCGGAACCGGCAGGAACATTGCCGAAGCACGCAAACCGGCCCTGGTCACCCGCAACGGGGTGACCGTCGGTTTCGTATCGGTCAATTCCATCCTGCCGATGAACTACTGGGCGGAGGAGAACCGGCCCGGCTGCGCGCCGATGCGCGCGCACACCGTCTACGAGCAGATCGAGCACGATCAACCCGGAACGCCGGCGCGCGTGCACACCTACAGCTACCGGGATGATCTCGAGAACCTGCTCGCCACCATCCGCGAAGTACGCAAGCAAGCCGACGTGGTGGTGTTCTCGCACCATGCCGGGATTCACTTCGTGCCGGCGGTCATCCCGGACTATCAGCGCGAGGTCGCCCATGCCGCGATCGACGCCGGCGCCGACCTCGTACTCGGCCATCACGCCCACATCCTCAAGGGCGTCGAGGTCTACAAGGGCAGGACCATCGCCTACAGCCTGGCAAACTTCGCCATCGACCTCCGGATGGATGAGGCCCATGCCAAGTCCAAGGGCTTCCGGGAGATCCAGAAGCTCAACCCGGACTGGGTGCCCGATCTGTCGAGCCGTTACAACTTCCCGCCGGGCTCCGAGATGAGCGTGATGCTCGAGGCGAGGCTGTCGAAGGATGGCGTTTCGGACATCCGCCTTGTTCCAATCATGATCGGACGCGACGCCGATCCGAAGATCATTGCGCCTCGGGACCCGGATTTCGAGCGCATCCGGGCCTATCTGCAGTCGATCTCCGACACCGCCGAACTCGGCAGCGTCGTGGAAGCGGACGGGGACGTGCTGCGCGTCCTGCCCAAGGCATGACATTCACGCGCTCGCTCATCGAGCGCTACATCGCCCTTGTCGATGTGGACGCCGAGGCAAAGGCCGCCGTCCGGGTCGCGCTGGCAGACGGACTGGCGGTGATGGTTGCCGCGAGCGGCCTCGAGCCGGCCGTGGGCCCGATCATGCGCTATGCCGCGGGCTCCGGCGACGGTCCGGCCACGCTGATCGGCGAGAGCCGAAAGGTGTCGCCAGTGATGGCTGCCCTCGGCAACGGAGCGCTGGCCCATGCCATCGACTTCGAGGACACATTTGAAGCTGGCAAGATACACCCGAACGCATCGTTGATTCCGGCAGTACTCGCGCTTGCAGAGAGCGAAGGCAGTAGCGGCAGCGAAATCACCAGGGCCCTGGCCCTCGGCTGCGATTTCAGTTGCCGGTTGTCACTGGCGCTCGACGGAGATCCGGCCGAACGGGGCTGGTATCATCCACCGATCCTGTCCGGGCTCGGCGCGACACTCGGATGCAGCCAACTGCTTGGCCTCGACACGGACGCCACGGTCAACGCGCTTGGGTTGTACGCCACCCAGTTCATGCTGGCCGACGAACTGAAGCGCAGCCCGATGTCTCACCTCCGCGCGGTACGCGAAGGGCTCGCCGCGCGCTCCGCAGTGGAAGCGACATTGCTGGCACGGGCGGGAGTCGTGGCGGTGGATCAGCCCCTGGAGGGTCGAAGCGGTGTCTTTCGGATGTTGACCGGAAAGCCTCCCCGCGAGAGTGCCTTCGCCAGCGTGGGCAGCTGCTTTCATGGTCCGGAGGTCGGCGTCAAGCAGTGGCCCTCATGTCGTGGCACCCACAGCGCCGTCGTGGCCGCACAGCGGCTCCGGGACCGCGGCATAGCTCCGTCGGAGGTTGCGGACGTCACCGTCGCTGTGTCGCCGCCGAACGACATGCTCTTCGTGCCCCGCCCGCAGCGTATCGCGCCGCGCACGGCCATCGACGCCAAGTTCTCCATACCCTTCGTCTTTGCCACTGCCTTTGGACGCGGGACCGTCGATCTCGAAAGCTTTGCTCCTGAGCAGTTCGCCTGCCCCGCTACGCTCGACATGGCCAGCCGGGTCCACATGGACGCCGTCCTGCCTCCGCCGGGCGTCGAAGCCGTCTATGCGGTAAGGACCATCCGCGGCACGACGGTCACCGAGACGATCAAGGACATCCCGGTTCTCAGTGCCGGGACTTTGACGGGCGAGACTCTCGCTCCCAAGCTGGAAGCCTGCCTCGCAGCCGGCAAGCGCTCCATTGCCCATGGTGACCTTCTTGGGGCAATCGACCGCATGGAGCGCGCCGGTCCCGCTGAGCTCATGCGCCTGCTGTAGTGCGCCGGCGTCGAAACGCTGGCGCATCGGATTAGTACAGCACCCAGACCAGCCACAGCGTGATCGGCGGGAACATCACCAGGATGGCCGTGCGAATGAGGTCGCTGGCGACGAACGGGACGACGCCACGATAGGTCTCCGACAGACGGGTTTCCGGCGCCATCGAGTTGATGATGAACAGGTTCATCCCTACCGGCGGCGTGATCAGGCCAACCTCGACAACGATCAGGACGATGATGCCGAACCAGATGCCGAATTCATCCGGGGTCAGGCCGAAATCCAGCACCGACATCATCGGATAGATGATCGGCACAGTCAGCAGGATCATGGACAGCGAGTCCATGAAGCAGCCCATGATCATGTAGAAGACGAGGACGATCACCAGCACAACCCATGGGTTGAAGCCTTGGGCAGCCACCCATCCGGCCGAGACCTGCGGCACCTGCGAAAGGGCGAGGAAGGTGTTGAGGGCGGCCGCACCGAGCACGATCAGGAAGATCATCGCCGTCGAAGTGGCCGTGGCGAGGCACGCGTCGATGAGCCGCTTGCGGTCCAGCCCGCGACACGCCCACGCAATGACGCCCGTGCCCGCAGCACCGACGGCCGCCGCCTCGGTGGGGGTGAAGATGCCGGCATAGATGCCGCCGATCACCAACAGGAAGACCGCCATCACCGGCCATGTCTGCCAAAGGTGCAGCAAGCGCTGTCCATAGGGTACACGCTCGCGCAGCCCGCCCGAACCCGGACGCACGCGCACGTAGATGGCGATGACGATGATGTAGCCAACTGCCGCCAGGATACCCGGCACCATTGCGCCCATGAAGAGCTTGGCGATGTTCTGCTCGGTGAGAACGGCGAAGATCACCAGGATAACGGAGGGCGGGATCAGGATACCCAGCGTACCGCCGGCCGCCACCGTGCCGGTTGCCAGGGCACCGGAGTAGCCGTACTTGCGCAGTTCCGGCAGCGCCACCTGACCCATGGTAGCCGCGGTTGCCAGCGACGATCCGCAGATGGCGCCAAACCCGGCGCTTGCCCCGATCGCCGCCATGGCGACGCCGCCCTTGCGATGGCCGACCCAGGCCGCAGCGGCATTGAAGAGCTTGCTCGACAGCCCCCCGAGGGTGGCGAACTGTCCCATCAGCAGGAACAACGGCACAACCGACAGCGAGTGCGACGCAAAGGTGGAATAGGTGAGATTCTTGAACTGTGACGACACCGGGTTGAAGTTCCCGGTGATCATCCAGGTGCCGAAAACACCCACCCCGAGCATCGCCAGGCCGATCGGCACCCGCAGGAAGATTAGGACAAGAACGATGGGGATGGCGAAGAGGCCGATAACGAAGGGGGTCATGTGTGGGCTCCCACGCTCGGCGACTCGGTGCGGCCGGTCAGCGCATTGCTGATGGAGCGGCCAAGAACATAGACGGCAACGATCACCATCACGACGGCGCCGTAGAAGCCCATCGCGTAAGCCCAGCCCAGCGGAAACCGCAGCAGGACCGTGGTCTCATGATAGGCAAACTTGTCCATCATGCCGAAGTAGAGCCGCCAGGCGATGAACGCCGATGCCACCAGCATCATCAGGTCCGTGATCACCAGGATCCAGGCGTTCGCCCGTGCTCCGAAGGAGTCGGTCACCAGCGCCACGATCGCGTGGCCGCGCACCAGGTGCGTCCACGGCATGAAAGCGAACACTGCAAACCCCATGCCGATCGAGATCAGCTCGTAGTCTCCGGTGATCGGCTTCAGGCCCATCCACAGCAGCGCGCGGCCGATGATGCTCACGACCGACATCACCACCATTGCGATCAGTACAAGTCCGCCGGCTATGGCGGTCCATCGGGCAAGCCCGACGATCAGGCGCCCCAGCGCCGAGTCATCACGGAACACAGCCGCTCCCCCCTATCGAGCAACGTAGTCCCCGCTACGTCGCCGCAATTGATCTAGTCTAGTACCACCCTACTGGAAAATGACAGTTGATCGCCAACCGATAACCTCCAGCTCATAATCATACCATCGGCTCCGCCTCAACAGACTAGTTCACTTACTAAACTATAACCTGCAGAGACGAGCGGCACTTCAACTCCCCTGCAAGAGCCGTCGAGCGTTTTCCTTGAGGATCAATGGCCTGACCTCTGGCCGGATGTCGATCTGTTCGAAATCTGCAAGCCAGCGATCCGGCGTAATCGCCGGCCAGTCCGAGCCGAAGAGCATCTTGTGCTTCAGCAGGGTATTGGCATAGCGCACCAGTATCGGCGGGAAGTACTTGGGCGACCATCCGCTGAGGTCGATGTAGACGTTGGGCTTGTGCGTCGCGACGGCCAGCGCTTCCTCCTGCCAGGGGAAGGAAGGATGCGCCAGGATGATCGGCATCTGCGGGAAATCCGCGGCGACGTCATCGATCAGCATGGGGTTGGAATATCGCAGCCGCATTCCCATGCCCCCGGGCATGCCCGCACCCACGCCGGTCTGGCCGGTGTGGAACAGCGCCGGCTTGCCGGTCTCCGCAATAGCTTCGTAGAGCACGTAGGCCGAGCGGTCGTTGGGCTCGAAGCCCTGCATCGTCGGGTGGAACTTGAACCCCTGGACCCCGTAGTTCGCGACGAGGTCGCGCGCTTCGCGCGCACCGGCCTTACCCTTGGCCGGGTCGATCGACGCAAAGGGGATCAGCACATCGGCGTGTTCGGCGGCCTGTTCGGCCACTTCATAGTTGTTGAAGCGCCGGAAGCCGGTCTCCCGCTCGGCGTCCACCGGAAAGATGCAGGCTGCGATGTTGCGCTCGCGAAAGTACTGCGCCGTTTCGGCCACCGTGGGCTGCGGCGAGTGATCCATGCGGAAGTAGCGCTTCATGTGCTCCTGGAAGTCGTCATAGCCGTCGTCGGCATGGCTGCCACATGGCTCTTCCGCATGCGTATGGATGTCGATGGCCCGGATCTTGTCGAAATCAACCATCGGAAAACTCCATTGAACTCAGTCCGGCGCCTGCGCCGGCGGCAAGCAACTTGTCCAGCAGCCGCAGCAACTCGGCCTGTTCCGAGGCGTCGAGCGCCGAGGCGGCAAGCCTGTCGTTGCGCCGCATTCCTGCGCCGAGCCGGCGGCGCAGGGCCTCGCCCGCCTTGGTGAGTGTCAGTTCGACGGCACGCGCGTCGTCGGCCGGCACGGTGCGCTGCAGCAACCCGCGCTCCTCGAGCCCGCGCACGACCTTGGTCATGTTCGACCGCTTGATGCTGAGCGCCTCTGCGAGCACGCCCTGACGGGTCCGCGGGTTCTCGGCCACCATTTCCAGGATGGCATACTCGGCCGGGGTAATCTCGAGCGGACCGAACTCGGCGTAGTACACGGCGAAGAAGTGCAACTGCACCAGCCGCAGCTTGAGCCCGATCAGCTCATCCAGGGCACCCCTGCTCAATCCCATCAGGCCTGATCCTTCGGAATCAGCCGCTCGGCACGCCCCTCCAGAAAGGCGCGAAGGCGTTCCCGTGCTTCCGGGGTCGCGGTGGTGATCGAGGACATCAGCGACTCAACGAACAAGCCGTCGTCCTGGCTCATGTCCTGGATCCGTGGCAGCGCGTTGATCACGGCGAAATTGCTGAGCGGAGCGTTGGCAGCCGCCTTGCGGGCGAGTTCCCTTGCCTTCTGCAGCGCCTCACCGGCATCTACGAGATACTGGCAGAGGCCGATCCGGAGCCCTTCATCCGCCGAGAGCACCCGACCGGTCAGCATCATGTCCGTCATGTTTGCCTGATTGACGAGCCGGGCAATACGAACCGAACCACCACCGCCCACGAAAATGCCCCGCTGCCCCTCGGGCAACGCGAAGCGGGTCGTGGCATCGGCGACGCGCACATGCGTGGCCGCAGCGATTTCCAGCCCGCCACCGACCACGGCCCCGTGCAGGGCCGAGACTAACGGAATGGCCCCCCGCTGAATCTGGTCGAACACCTGATGCCAGCGGCGGGAGTTCTTGATGGCACCGATCAGGTCGCGCTCGGAGTGCTCGGCAAGATCGAGCCCGGCGCAGAAGTGCTTCCCGTGACCATGCAGCACCGCGGCGCCAGCTTCGTCGCCCGCGCGGTCCACCGCCGCGGCAAGCGCTTCGATCGCCGCGTCGGAGATGGCGTTGCGCTTTTCCGGACGGTTGAAGCCGATGAGAGCGATGTCCCCGTCCAGCTCATACGTTATCAGTTCCGCCATCAATCATTCCCGCTAATTTAGTTTACTAGTGGACAATTGCAGTGTTGAATGTCAAGCACCGTGTAGCGAACGGGAACTCAGGGAGGGGTGATTGTCGGCGCTTGATGAGCAATCCGCGAATGTGGCGTCTGCGGCACTGCGCCAGGCCAGGTACTGGGAACCTCAGATCGAGGTGGACCGGCGGCCGGACGGCACGATCTATATCCGCCAGCTCGGCGAGTTGCCGCCGCCACCGCAGCGAATCTCCGACCGTCTTCGCCATTGGGCCGAGACCACGCCGGACCACACGTTTATCGCCGACCGGGGCCCGGACGGAGAGTGGCGCAAGCTCTCCTACCGCGAGACGCTTGATCGCGCCCGCCGGCTTGGTCAGAAGCTGGTCGAGCTCGGCCTCTCGACCGAACGGCCGGTCCTCATCCTGTCCGGCAACGATATCGAGCATGCACAGCTGGCGCTCGCCTGCATCCTCGTCGGCATACCCTACTCCGCCCTGTCGGAGGCGTATTCCCTGGTCTCCTCGGACTTCAGCAAGCTGAGGGACATCAAGGGCCTGCTCAACCCCGGACTGGTCTTCGCGGCAGATGGCGAGATCTTCTCCCGCGCACTGGACACCGTGTTCGGCGATACGACTGTCGTGGTCACCCACAGGCCCCCGGCCCGTGGCGCACTGATCTTCAGCGACCAGCTGGCCACCGAGCCGGGTCCGGAGGCGGACGCCGCCGCAGCCGCCGAGGGGCCGGACACCATTGCCAAGTGGCTCTTCACCTCCGGCTCAACCGGCTCACCGAAGGCGGTGATCAATACCAACCGCATGATCGCGGCCAACCAGATGATGGTCCGGGACTGCTATGCCTTCGTGCAGGATGAACCGCCCGTCATTCTCGACTGGACGCCCTGGAACCACACGGCCGGCGGCAACAAGGTGTTCTTCCTCGTCATGTTCAATGGCGGCACGCTCTACATCGATGACGGGCGGCCTACCCCGGCCGGCATCGGCAAGACCCTGCGCAATCTTGCCGAGATCGCGCCGACCTGGTTCTTCAACGTGCCCCGTGGTTATGAGGAGATGGTCCACGCCTTCGACCGTGACCACGCGCTCCGCGACACCTTCTTCTCACGCGTCAAGATGCTGATGTATGCGGGAGCCGGCATGGGCCAGCACACGTGGGAAGCGCTGCAGCGCCAGTCGGTCGAATCGACCGGCGAGCGCGTGCTGATCGCCTCCGGCCTCGGCGCTACCGAGACGGCGCCCTTCTCGCTGATGTGTACCATCGAGGCCGAACGCGCCGGCAATGTCGGCATACCCGCCAAGGGCATTACTCTGAAGCTGGTGCCGGTTGGCGACAAGCTCGAGGCGCGCCTCAAGGGCCCGAACATTACCCCGGGGTACTGGAAACAGCCCGAACTGACGGCAAAGGCCTTCGATGACGAGGGCTTCTACAACCTCGGTGACGCCCTGCGGTTCGCAGACCCGGAGGATGTCAGCCGGGGATTCTACTTCGACGGACGCACCGCCGAGAACTTCAAGCTGCGCACCGGCACCTGGGTCAACGTGGGACGGCTCAGGACTACGTTCATCGATCATTTCGACGGACTGGTGAAGGACGTAGCCGTCACCGGTCTCAACGAGGAGTTTCTCGGTGGGCTGGTGTTTCCGGACCTGCGCATGGCGCGCGAACTGGCCGGAGACCACGCGCTCGATGGCGAGGAACTGATGGCGCACCCCGCCGTTCGCGCCGCGTATGCCGAGAAGCTACGAAGCCTCGCACGGACCAGCACCGGCTCGTCGACGCTGATCCGCAGGATCATCCTGTTGTCCCGCCCCGCCGACATCGATCGTGGGGAAGTTACGGACAAGGGCTCGATCAACCAGCGGCAGACGCTGTCCAACCGCGCCGAAGAGGTTGCCGAGATCTACCTTGGCGGCCCACGCGTCATCTCGATCGAGGATTAGGAACATGCAGGTTAACGGACAGACGGCGATCGTCACCGGCGGTGCGTCCGGGTTGGGCGCAGCGGTTGCCGCCAGGCTGCTGCAGGACGGCGCGCGCGTAGCCGTGCTCGACCTCAACCCTGGCGAGAACGGCACGCTCAACCTGGCGTGCGACGTTGCCTCCGGCGAAGCTGCGGGAGCAGCGATCGAAAAGGTTACGGCCGAACTCGGCAAGCCCCGGATCCTAGTCAACTGCGCTGGCATTGGTCCGGCCAAGCGCGTCGTAGGTCGCGACGGCCCGATGGAGCTCGAGCTGTTCGAGCGCGTCGTGCGCGTGAACCTCATCGGTACTTTCAACATGATCCGGCTGGTCGGCCACGCCATGTCCCTGGCCGATCCGTTGCCCGACGGAGGCCGCGGCGTTGTGATCTCCACGGCGTCGGTTGCAGCCTTCGAAGGGCAGATTGGGCAGGCGGCTTACTCGGCGTCCAAGGGCGGCATAACCGCCATGACACTGCCCGTGGCGAGGGAGTTCGCCCGTTTCGGAATCCGCGTGCTCACCATTGCCCCCGGCATCTTCGAGACGCCGCTCCTCGCCGGGCTTCCGGAAGAGGCGCAGCGGTCGATCAGCGCGTCGATCCCCTACCCTGCACGTCTGGGTAGGCCCGACGAGTTTGCCGATCTCGTCGCAGCCTGCATCGGCAACGACTACCTGAATGGCGAGGTCATTCGCCTCGACGGCGCGACCCGGCTGGCGCCAACCTAGGCTGCGGCTCCGAGAGAGCTATTGCAGGCCGATGAAGCGGAACGGCTCGGAAGGAGAGAAGTCGTTCGTCGCTTCGCCCGAATAGATGTTCCTCTCCCCGGGCCCGAGATCGAGCTTCATGACCCGACCGGTCTCGGGCGAAAGGTCCAGCTTGCCCACGTCCACCCAGAAGACGTTGGGCGTGAGGGCGGATTCGAAGAAGTAGAGCTTGCGCTTGTGGTCCGACACGGTTCGCCAGCGGGTCGATGAAATGTTGGGCTGGTCGGCGGTGCTGATCCCAAAGGGAACCGACACGTTACGGAATACGCTGAACACGCTGGCGATGGTCTCGACCGGATCGTCGGTCTTGGGGATTGCCTGCACGTAGAACGATGCGCGCGCGAAGCGGTCCGACGCCCGGTTCGTGCCGGGCAGGAATACCGTGCCGCCGATCTGGCGCCAGTATTCGTCCATTGCCAGCTGCTTCTCGAAGATCGGCGAATTGGTCATCACTTGGTAGTCGCGGCTGTGGTGAATGACCTGCCTGCCGTCTATGTACTCGATGATCGCGCTGTCGCCACTGGCGTCAGACAGGGCCAGGTGCAGGGTGGCCAGCCTGTCCTCGCCGGGCACATTATCGGTGAAAATGGTGAAGGGCTCGCCCGCCAGCGCTTCCACCGCCTGCTGCACGGTCGCATAGTTGTCGAGCACATATTGTGCCCAGGCAGCGATGCTCAGCCCCGGCGTGGTGCCGTCGAAGGGCGGATAGGTGGATTCGGCCAGCCACAGCAGGTTGGCGACCAGTCCCTCTTCGTTCATGCCGTCGGTGGTCGTGTTGTCGTGGGAAGCCGCGATTAGGCTGCCGAGCCGGGAAGTCCACCTGATCGAGCCGGGCCCCACCTCGCCTGTCCGCTCCATCCCGCGGGGAAAGACCCATAGGTTTGTGCCGATGTCGCTCTTCCAGTCCATGGAGCGCCCGGTGACCACCTGCCCGTTGCTCCCGAGATAAACGAACCGCGTGCACATGCCGGCCTCCACTCGAATGGAGCCCTTCAACTACGCCCATTTCGTGCGCCCAGCCACAGGCGGCTGTTCAAATCTGATGTCGCTGGCAGCGCCGAGGCCGCTAGCCGCAGGTCTTGAGCACCTGTGCAATGGCGGCGGAGGACCCCTTCGCGCCGAACACGGTACTGTCGAAGGCCTCCAGACCGCTGGCCGTCTGACGCACATAGGCCACACGCATGTCGGTGCGCGCGCCCTGCGCGATCCGCGCCCATTGCCGCGCCACCGGCCCGCGCACGATCACGGAGGTGCCGTCGAGGTGCACCAGCGGCATGTCCTGGGCAAAGCTGGTGCCGCTCGCCGCGGTCACACGGCTACCCGCCGCCGGGTCGGGCGTGATCGCGAGGCTCATCACTGACGCGCTGGCCACTGCCGGATCCGGCTTGCGCACCCAGAACCCCATGGCGAGTTGCCCACCACGGCAGGCGAACTGGAACTGCGCCGCATCGGTGTCGAACCATGCGATCGGCACGTTGCCGCCCTCGTATCTCCATTCACTGGCAGTTGCGGCGGTGACGAGCACGAGGCTGAGGACGGCTAGAGCGAAGCGGCGCATGGCGGATCCCGGCAGAAGCGGACGCCACACTCCTTCGCTGCGACGTCCTTAACACTTCGTTTCGCGCGCGAAGGCGTGACCCGCCTTCGCCGCAACACCGTCGCGATCGGCGCGGCACAGGCAAATCTATCCCGTTTATCCACATGCGTCCTGGCGAGCCTATGCTGTCCACATCACCCCGCCGGGAGCGCGATCATGACGAGTGACGGGTGGGTGTGACGGCCGGGGAGCCTGGGTCGCCAGGCTTCCGCATGGATGCCGACCACCAGCCGTGGTGCCGGTGCGATCCTCGGGCGAGAAGCCTGCACGGGGGGTCGACACGCACCGCGTCCGAAAGGACGGGCTGCTCGAGGCGTGTGCGCAAAATCCCGGCGTGATGGCGAGACCAGGGTTTCACCACTTTATCGCGGACTACCGCATTCGAGACCCGGTCTCGCCATCACCGCTCCACCAGCCGCGCGTGCCTGCGTGGGACTTCCGTGCGTCTATTTGCAGCCACGGCATCCCGAACTGCCCTGACACGTTACTCGGGGACACGCAGAGGGCCATCCAATGAAGATCGCAGTTATGGGCACCGGTGAGGTGGGAACAGCCATGGGCACGCGGTTGCATGAACTGGGTCATGACGTCGTCTTCGGATCGCGCCGTCCCGGTGATCCCCGCAACGGCATTCCCCTGCTTGACCACGCCGAGGCGGCCGCCGGGGCGGAATGGATCGTCAACGCCCTTCACGGCGAGCACGCCATGGAGGTGCTGCCGCCCCTCGAACTCGCCGGCAAGGTTCTCGTGGACCAGGGCAACTGGCAGGCCGCCATCGACGGCCCCATCATCGAGACTCTCGGGGAGAGCCTGCAGCGTGCCCTCCCTCTTGCGCGCGTGGTCAAGGCCATGAACTTCGTCAGCGCCCAGCTCATGGGTCACCCGGAGAAGCTCGCGGGCCCCCACACGGTGTTTGTCGCCGCTGATGATGCTGCTGCGAGATCCGAGGTTTCAGCCCTGCTTAACCAGATCGGGTGGCGGGACGTTCTCGACCTTGGCGATCTCACCGCCTGCCGGGCCATGGAATCGCTGGCGCCCATGTGGATCCGGCTCAACAGCCAGCTCGACACTGTCTGGTTCAATCTCGAAGTGGTTCGCCGACGTGCAGCATTGAACGGTTGAAGCGCGTGGCTTGTCCCACCGCCGCTCGCAGGCGTCGGCTGCCCGCGTCAGCAGGAGGAGCCACCGTGACTACATTCCGTCCCAACGGGGGCGTCACGCCCTATCTGAGTGTCGACGGCGCCCGCAAGGCGATCGACTTCTACAAGACGGCCTTCGGCGCCATCGAGCGCGAGGTTCTGCCCAACGAGGCAGGCGACCGCGTGATGCACGCTCAGTTCGATGTCAACGGCAGTCCGATCTTCGTCAGCGACTTCTTCCCCGACTACGGCTTCCCGCCCGTCAAGCCACAGGGCTTCAATCTCCATATCCACGTGGATGACGCCCAGATGTGGTGGGATCGGGCGATTGCCGCCGGATGCACCGTGGCGCAACCGCTGGAGAAGCAGTTCTGGGGAGATATCTATGGCCAGTTGACCGACCCCTTCGGCGTCACCTGGGCCATAGGACAGTCTGCGGGGGGATAGGTCTCACCACGCCCGTCTGCGGGCAGCGCGGCCACCTGCCTGTACGATTGGCACAACGGCAAGTAGGATCATACCCACCATGCCGCCGACAGCCAGCATGGTGGTCGGGGTGACATCGACATCGGCTTCGAACCGCGCGCTCCCCCACCCGAACCGAACAGAAGCGCGGCTTCGCGAATTGAGCGCGCGAGATTCCCCTACCGGCTCTCCGGAAGGTGCCCGCCGCACGTCCTTCCCGATCAGATCATTGCCCACGCCGATGCTCCCGTTCCGTTGTCGTCAGGCAGGAAACGCAGCGTACGCCCTGCAGTTCAACGAATTGCGGTCACCTCCACCTCGCCGTTGCCGACGAGGGCAACATCGCCCACGCCCTTGCCGATCAGCGCCCGCGCCATCGGTGAGGCGAACGAGATCGTGCCGCCCCGAGGGTCGGCTTCGTCCTCGCCCACGATACGGTACGTTGCCACGCGCCCGTCCTCGCGCTCGAACGTAACCGTAGAGCCGAAGGCCACGATGCCGGTCGCATCCGGCGGTGGCACGAGCTGTGCCGTGCGGACGCGTTCGGTCAGATAGCGGAGATCCCTGAGCGGTCCGGCGGCCTGACGACGCCGGTCGTTGATGTCCTCGACGAGCATGGCCGCGTCGTAGGCCGCACGCGCCTCGACGAGTTGGCGCTCAAGTCCTGCCAACCCCTCGGCGGTCACCAGGTTGGGTCCCTCGGGTACGGGACGATCCGGCAGCAGTGTCTCCGAGGCGGTCTCGGCACTCTCTTCCTTCGTGAAAGCCACGCTCACCGGATCATCTCCCTCGCCAGGCCTAGGCGGCCCGGACAATCTCCACGAGTTCGACGTCGAACACCAGATCCTCACCGGCGAGCGGGTGGTTGGCGTCGACGGTCACCGTCTCGGCATCGAGAGCCACGACGGTGATCGGCAGCACGCCTCCGTCCGCCGTACGGGCCTGCAACTGCGAGCCCACCGCAACGTCGATACCAGCAGGCAGCTTGGCCCGGTTCAGGCTCTGGATGGCCTCGTCGCGGCGCGGACCGTAGGCAGCATCAGCCGGAATGGTCACCGTGCTGCGGGCGCCGGGGCTCATCCCGGCAACGTGCTGTTCCAGGCCCCGGATCACCTGTCCCTCGCCAAGGGTGAATTCGAGCGGCGCGCGGCCTTCGGAGCTGTCGAACTGGGTTCCGTCGGTCAGGCGGCCGGCATAGTTGATGCGGACGCGATCGCCCATCTTCGCTTCGGTCATGGCTGTTTCCTTGAGATCACGGACGGCAACTTGCCATCCTGTCTGCAGAAGCCGCGCGCTCCGGGCGCACGACAGCGAACGGCCAATATAGGCGCGGGGGTGCGAATGTGAACCGCCGCGAAGCGACAAAGGCGGGTTTCGCTGCCTCATTGGAGCCGCATTGAGCGCTCCCCGACACGAGATCGACACCGCCTCGCATGACCGCGAGACGGTGTCCGGTCCGGTGCCAGCCGTGGGATCAGGTCGGCTGGACGAGTCCGGCTTCCACCAGCGGACGGATCGCCGCGATTTCGCGAGCCACTGCGTCGCGCATCTCCTCCGGTGTGTTCAGCACAGGCGACACGCCCAGCGAGGCAAGTGTCTGCTGCGCCTCGGGAGTGGCCGCCCAGGCATGAAGTGCGTCGTTGATCTGGCCAACGATCTCGGCTGGCATGCCCTTCGGGCCGACAATGCCGAACCACAGCGTCTGCTCGTAGCCATCGAGCCCCTGCTCGGCCACCGTGGGCACATCCGGCAGCTCGGGCTGGCGCTGCGCCGAAGTGACTGCGAGGGCCTGCACATTGCCCGCCTTGATGTGCGGCAGGTAGTTGGACGGCGCGTCCAGCGCGAACTCGATATGGCCGCCGAGCAGGTCCGCCACCAGCGGCGGCGAGCCGCGATACGGTACGTGGTTGATCTCCACTCCGGCTTCCTGGCCGATGATGGCGGCACAGATGTGCCCCTTGGTTCCCGCGCCGGGATTGCCGATGTTCACCTTGCCGGGGTTCTCGCGGGCATAGGCAATCAGTTCCTGCACCGTCTTGGCCGGAGCATTGTTGGCGGCGGTCAGCAGGGCCGGGCTCTCGGCAAATATGGTGATTGGCTCGAAGTCGGCCTCGGGGTCGTAAGCCAGGTTGGCCTGCACCACCTTGTTGGCTGCCAGAGGAGCGCTGCCGCTGACGAGGATCGTGTAACCATCCGGGGCCGAACGTGCCAGTTGGCCTCCGGCAAGTGCCCCGGCTGCGCCCGCAACGTTCTCGAGCACGAACTGCTGGCCGAACTGGGCTGTCAGTACGTCGGCCACCAGTCTCGCCAGGATGTCGCTGGTGCCTCCCGGAGGGTAGGCAGAGATCACGGTGACCGGCTTGGTCGGCCAGCTTGCCTGGGCGAATGACATGCCGGTCGAAGCGAGAAGCCCTGCAGTACCGCTCAGGACAATGAATTCACGTCTCTTCATGCTTTCCTCCTGCCCCGCCCAATTGCTGTTCTACTTGGGCTTGCTGCCCAACTGCTGTAGCGCAACTACCGGCGCGCCAGAATTTCTGACGGGTCGCGTTTCATCGGCCGAAACGATTAGGCCGGCAGATCTTCACCCGCGAGCCACCGGTCTTCCATGGCATGGAAGGCCGCCAGCTGCTCTGGGCGATCGTCCCCGAGCAGGTCCTGATTCACGGCGATGCCGCGGGTGTGCTGCATGTAGGTCAGGAACTTGTAGGAGGGGCGCATCGTCTCGAGCAGTGATCGATCCAGCGGCAGCGGATCGCCAGAATGCACCGGCCGCATCACGTCGCGTTCGAAGAACACGTGGAAGCTCGCAAGTTTCCACCCGGCGCCGTCACGAACCGCCCGTGAGTAGAAGCGGCAGAAGACGTGAAAATCCACCTCGACGCCATCGATCCTTGCCCGGTTGAAGATCATGGCCGGGCTCTCGACCGTCGCACGGTCGCTGCGGATCTGGGCGAAGGCGGGAAATACCCAGTGCTTGCTGTTGCCCGTTCGGCTCATCCACTGACGGGTGGCGTCGACATAGGCCTGCCCGCCGGTGCCGTCATACCAGCTGGTGCGGATATGGGCATCGCGGTGGAAGCACCCCGCCATGACATCGAACCGACGCTGGTCGCGGGCGAAGCGCTCCCGCCGCACGAGGTCGAACAACTCCTCCCGGTCAAGACGCTCGCTCAGGCGGCGCTCATCAATGGCCATGCTCGCTCTCCACGCGCCTGGATTGCAGCCGCGGGAGGAGGCGCTGACCTGCCCGAACGGCGGTAGGTCAGTCGGCTTCCTGCAGGCCTTCGGCGCGAACCCGGCGAAAGGACGGCAGCACGATCGAAAGCAGCAACGCCGCCGATATCAGCAGGGTCACCAGGCTCACCGGGTGCGTGACGAAGACGCTGGCATCACCGTGGGAGATCAGCAGGGTGCGCCGCAGGTACTCCTCGGCCATGGGGCCGAGGATCAGCGCAAGGATCAGCGGCGCCGGCTCGGCGCCGGCCTTGCGAAACACGTAGCCGAGCACGCCGAACAGGGCCATGAGCATGACGTCGAAGCTGCTGTTGCCGATGCTGTAGACACCGATGGCCGTGAACACGCAGATCAGCGGAAACAGCAGGTGATACGGCACCGAGATCAGCCTTGCCCACATGCCGACCAGCGGCAGGTTGAGCAGCAACAGGAGCAGGTTGCCGAACCACATCGACACGATCAGGCCCCAGAACAGGGCCGGCTGCTGCGTCAGGATATCCGGGCCGGGCTGTACGCCCTGGACGACCAGCGCCCCAATCATCAGCGCCATCGTTGCCGTTCCCGGCAAGCCGAGTGTCAGCATTGGAATGAAGGCCGTCTGCGCCGCGGCGTTGTTGGCCGCTTCGGGCGCCGCGACGCCTTCGATGGCGCCCTTGCCGAACTCGTGGGCTCTGCGGGAGATCTTCTTCTCCAGCGCATAGGCGGAGAAGGAGGAGAGCAGCAGCCCAGCGCCGGGAAGCACTCCGAGCAACACGCCGATGCCGGTCCCCCGCAGAATTGGCGCGAACATGCGCTTCCAGTCCTCACGGGTGGGAAACAACGAACTCACCTTGGCGACGCTGACGCTGCGCGAGTGTTCGTTCTCGAGATTGGCCAGCACGTCCCCCAGGCCGAATATGCCCGTGGCAATGACCACGAAATCGAGACCGTCCATCAGGCTGGGCGAGCCGAAGGTGTAACGGGCGGCGCCAGAGTTCACGTCGGTGCCGATCATGCCCAGCAGGATACCAAGGAGCACCATGCCGAAGCCGGTCAGCAGCGAGCCCGAGGTCAGCACCATGGAGGTGACGAGGCCCAGCACGATAAGGGCGAAGTACTCTGCCGGCCCGAAGGTAAGCGCAAAGCCGGCAAGGATTGGACCCGCGATGGCGATGAACAGGGTGCCGACCGTGCCCGCGAAGAAGCTGCCGATCGCGGCCGCCGCAAGCGCCCGGCCCGCCTTGCCCTGCTTGGCCATCTCGTGGCCATCGAGGGTCGTCACGACGGACGAGGCCTCGCCCGGAAGGTTCATGAGGATGGCGGTGGTGGAGCCACCATATTGCGAGCCGTAGAAGATGCCCGCCAGCATGATGAGGGCGGTGTCGACCGGCAGCCCGAAGGTGAACGGCAGCAGCATCGAGATGGTGGCGATCGGTCCGAGCCCCGGCAGCACGCCAACGGCGGTGCCGAGGAGTACCCCCGCGAAACAATAGGCGAAGTTCGTGAACGTGCTGGCCGTCTGCAGACCGAGCAGCATGCCGTCGAAGAAGTCCATGTCGGCCTCGCTGGCTAGAACATTCCGAAGACCGACACCCAGGACCCGACCAGCGGGATGGGCAGGCCCAGCATTGTGACGAAGAGCATGCCGCAGATCACGGCGAAGAGCGCGGCACCGGCCGCCGGTCTCCAATCGAGCCGGAAGCGGACGCTGGCCGTGGCTGCGCCCACGATCAGGAGCAGCACCGCGAGTGGCAGGCCGAGGTCATCGAGCAGCAATCCGAAAGCCACTATGGCACCAGGAACCACCACGAGCGGTAACCAGCGCGTTACCCTGATCACCTCCGAGGAAGCGAGCGTTCCCCGCACAAGGATGGCGATGCCAACCAGCGTCAGCAGGCTGGAGACGACCACCGGGAAGAATCCCGGTCCCATACGGTTCGGCGTTCCCATCGGGTAGCCCAGCGCCATGACGAGCGCGGTTGCGCCGATCACGAGGAACAGGCTGCCCTGCACCGCGTCCTGAGTTATCTTCACGGGCTTCTCCTCCTCCCGCTGTGACCGCCGCTAGGCCGGCAAACCGAGCAGCGCCTTGACTTCCAGGTACTCGCGAAAACCGTAGAGGCCGAACTCGCGCCCATTGCCGGACTGCTTGTAGCCGCCGAACGGCAGGCTGCGATCGAACGCAGCTCCGTTGTAGTAGACCCGACCCGCACGGATGCGGTTTGCCACCCGCCGTGCCCGCGCCGAATCGCCGGACTGCACGAATCCGGCAAGTCCGAACGGGGTGTCGTTGGCGATCTCTATCGCCTCGTCCTCGGTGTCGTAGTTGAGGATCGACAGCACCGGGCCGAAGATCTCTTCGCGCGATATGGTCATCTGCGGAGTGACATCGCCGAACACCGTCGGCTGGACAAAATAGCCGCAATTGATCTCGGCCGGCCGGCCCGGGCCACCAGCCACGAGGGTGGCCCCCTCGTCGATGCCGGCCTGGATGAGCTTCTGCACCTTGTCGAACTGACCCTGGCTCACGACCGGGCCCATTGTCGTTTCGGGCAACAGCGGATCACCCAGCCGAATGGTGGCGACGGCCGCCCGCGCCGCGTCGAAAGCCGCCTCTCGCTGGGAGTGATGTACCAGCATGCGGGTTGGCGACTGGCAGTTCTGGCCGGCATTGGTGTAGCAGGCGTGGACGCCCTGCATCACCGCCGCCCGCAGGTCCGCATCCGGCAGTATGATATTGGCGGACTTGCCGCCGAGTTCCTGAGCAACCCGCTTCACGGTAGGCGCTGCCAGGGTGGCAACGCGTATGCCTGCGCCGGTGGACCCCGTGAACGAGACCATGTCGATCTCGGGATGCGAAGCAATAGCCTCCCCGACGGTTGGACCATCACCGTTCACGAGGTTGAACACGCCCGCAGGCAGCCCGGACTCGTGAATGATCTCCGCCAGCATCATCGCGCTCAGGGGCGCGATCTCGCTGGGCTTGAGCACCACGGTGCAGCCCGTAGCAATCGCCGGTGCGACCTTCGATGCCACTTGGTTGAGCGGCCAGTTCCAGGGCGTAATCAGCCCGCAGACGCCGATGGGCTCGTGCCGGACGATGCCCGGCCCCATGCGCTCCTCGAACTCGAAGTCCGCGAGGACCCGCGCCGCTTCCTCGAAGTGAAACAGGGCCACGGTTGCCTGGCGCTCGGTAGCGAAGGTGATGGGCGAGCCCATCTCCAGCGTCATCGTTCTCGCAAGCTCGGGCAGTCGGGCGCGAAAACCCTTGATGATCCTTCCGAGCCACTCGAGGCGTTGCTCGACCGTGGTGTCGCAGTATGTGGCAAACGCACGCCGTGCTGCCTTCGCAGCAAGGTCGACATCTGCCGCCGAGCCCAGGCTGATGGTGGCAAAGACCTCCTCGGTGGCCGGATTCTGCACCCCGAGACTGCCGGGCGCAATCGGATCGATCCACCCGCCATCGATATAGAACTTCCGACTGTCCATCCGCCCCTGCCCTGTGCTCTCCAAAGCACGTGTCTGACTAGACGCCTCGCACCTGCCGTCCCGCAACCTCGCGCCGCGACGGTTCCGTCAGGCGGATCGGTCCTCCCTAGAGATGTCTCCCCTCGTCCACCGGCACGACGATGCCGGTGGAACTGGTGAGATTGACGATGCAGGCGACGACAGCCCTCGCCACGTCATCCGGAGTGGTGACATGGCGGAGCGGCAGCCTCTCGGCCGTCTTCTCCAGCTGCTCGCGGCTGCGCCCGGGGACGAAGGCCGTGTCGACGCCTGCGGGGGAAACCGAGAACACCCGGATGTCTGGCGCCAGCACCTTGCCAAGCGCGCTGGTCAGGGCGTCCACGCCCGCCTTCGCCGCCACATAGGCAAGGCTGCTCCCGGTGCCTGTTTGTGCCGCGATCGAAGAGATGTTGACGATTGCCGCGCCCTGCCCCCGCTCC
>JAEZHZ010000251.1 GCA_023436745.1 Pseudomonadota bacterium
TCGCGCACCGGGTCGGTCATCTGGGTGGGCGTGCGGTCGCGCTCTTCCGGCGGGCTCATGGTAACGAGGATGGTGGCGCGGTTGTCGCCGCTGCTGGTGCCGGCATTCAGCGTTGCATAGGTGCCGGTGACCTCCGGGAACTGCATCAGCAGTTCATCCACCTGCCGCACCTTGCTGGCGGTATGCTCGAGGGAGGAGCCGACCGGGGTCTCGACGTCGACCTGGAATTCGCTGTTGTCGGCGGCGGGCACGAACTCGACGCCCACCAGCGGGAACAGCATGAAGCTGCCGAGGAACGCAGCGACAGCCACCCCGACCGTGGTCTTGCGGTGCCTCAGGCACCAGCGCAGCAGCGCCGTGTAGCGGCCGGAAAGCCACTCGAAGAAGCGATCGAACTGCGCCACCGCCCGGCCGATGGGGCCGCGCCTGGCATTGGGCTCGGCCGCCGGATCGTACCAGACGCTCGACATCATCGGATCGAGGGTGAACGACACGAACAGCGAGATCAGCACCGCCACCGATACGGTGACGCCGAACTGGAGGAAAAACCGGCCGAGAATGCCTTCCATGAAGGCGACCGGCAGGAACACGGCGACGATGGACAGGGTGGTCGCCAGCACCGCGAGACCGATCTCGTCGGTCCCCTCCAGCGCCGCCTGCCGATGCGACTTGCCCATATGCAGGTGCCGCATGATGTTCTCGCGCACCACGATGGCGTCGTCGATGAGAATGCCGACGGCGAGCGACAGGGCCATCAGCGTCATCATGTTGAGGGTGAAGCCGAGGAAGTAGAGCACGGTCATGCTGCCGATGATCGAGATCGGCAGCGTCAGTCGCGTGATCCCCGTGGACCGCCAGGAGTTGAGGAACAGGAACACGATGACGACGGCGAGGATGGCGCCTTCGACCAGCATGTTCTGGACCGCCTCGAAGCTCTGCTCCACGGCCACCGCGTTGTCGCGAACGATCTCGATCTCGACGCCTTCGGGCATCTCGCGCTCGTTGAGCTCGGCCACCGCCTTGCGGACTTCCTCGGCCACCTGGACGGTGTTGGCGCCCTGGGTCTTGACCACGTCGATGGCGAGGGCCGGCTGGCCGTTGAGGATGGCGAGGCTGGTCGCATCCGCCTGACCCTGCTCGATGGTGGCGACGTCGCCGAGGCGCACCGGCTGGCCGCCGCGACGGGCGACGATGATGTCGAGGAAGTCGTTCGCATCCTCGACCCGGCCTTCGACCTGGATCGACTGCACGGCGGAGCCCTCGGTGATGGAGCCGGCCGCCAGGTTCTGGTTCTCGGCCCTGAGCGCCTGCGTCACCTCGCCGACGCCGACGCTGAAGGCGGCGAGCCGGTCGGGATCGATCAGCACGTTGAGCTGGCGCGGCACGCCGCCGACGACGGTCGCCCGCCCGACGCCGGGGATGATCGACAGGCGGCTGACGATGACGTCATCGGTCAGCGCCGTAAGGTCGCGGGCGCTCATGGTGTCCGAACTCACCGCGAGGGATACGACGGGCAATTCGGAAGGATCGAACCGCAGGATCTGCGGGTCGCCGGCATTGTCGGGCAGGTTCGCCTCGATCTGGGCCAGCCTGTCGCGCACGTCCTGGGCGGCGGCGGAGGACTGCACGTCCATGTCGAACAGGATGATCACCATGGCCTGGCCCATCTGGGCCACCGACTGGATGGTGTCGATGCCGCTGATGGTGTTCACGGCATTCTCGATCGGCTTGACGATGTCGTTCTCGACCGCCTCGGGCGAAGCGCCCGGATAGCTCGTCACCACCGCCACCACCGGCAGGTCGATATCCGGCAGCTGCTCGATGGGCAGGCGCTGGTACGAGTAGATGCCGAACACCAGCAAGGCCACCATGAGCATGGTGGCAAAGACCGGATGGTTGACGCTGATGCGGGTGAGAATCATCGTCCGTGCTCCATCAGCATCTGGATGCGGGTTCCCGGCACCAGCTGCGGCAGCACGGCGGAGACGATGACATCGCCGGGCTCGAGGCCCGACAGGATCTGCGTCAGCCGGTTGGTGCTCCACACCTCACCGGGCTCGACCGCCTGGCGCTCCGCCACGTCGTCCACGATCTTGAGCACGTAGGGGCCTTCGGCGTCCTCGCGGATCGCCGCGCCGGGCACGGCAATGGCGTCGTCGACGGCATCGACCACGATGTTGCCGGTGACGAACATGCCGCCACGCAGCAGGCCATCGGCATTCTCGAGCCCGACATATACGGGAATGGTCCGCGTGCCTTCCTGGGCCACGGGGTTGATGCGCTCGACCACGCCCTCGAAGGTGCGGCCCGGCAGGCCCTCGACATGGATGCGCACCGTCTGGCCCGGCGCGATCTGCGCCGCGGTGCCGACGGGGGCGGCCGCCACCACCTCGACACTCGACAGGTCGACCACGGTCACGAGAGGAGTGCCGGCGGCAACAGTCTGGCCGGGCTCCACCGCGCGGACGGAGACGATGCCGTCGAGGGGCGCGGTGATGGTGGCATTGGCCAGCGCGTTCTCGGCGCCCACCACCTGCTGCTCGAGCGCCGAAAGGCTCGCGCGCAACTGGTTGACGGAGCCCTGTGCCTGTTCGAGCCCGGAGCTGGGGGCGAGGCCGCGCGAAATAAGGTCCTGGGTGCGGGCCAGTTCGCTCTCGGCGGTCGACAGCTGCGCCCGGGTCGCCTCGGCGGTGCTGCGCGCCTGGTTGAGCTGCAGTTCCAGGTTGCGCACATCGATCTGGACCAGCACGTCGCCCTGCTGCACCGGCTCGCCGGCACGCACCAGGACTTCCGAGACCTGCCCGTTGACCTCGGAGGACACCTGGGACTGCCGTACCGGGGCCACCGAGCCGGTGATCCGCACCACGTTCTCGAGCCGCTGCGGCTCGATGGTCATCACCTCGTCCTGCCGAAGCTGCATCACCGGCGCCGGCGCCGGCTGGTTCTCGGCGGGAGCCGGAGACTGCTGCTGCCCCTGACCCTGACCGGACAGGAAGTAGGCCGCCGCCACGACCACGGCGACGACCGCGAGAACAAGCACGACCAGCGGCCAGCGCCGACGCCGCGTCAGCCCGGCCGCAGCCAGCGCCTCCCGCTCCTGTTCACGCCGGGTCTTCGCCCATTGCGGCTTGTCGGATGATGGCGCGGTCGTCATGTGGTCGTTCCTGTACTCGACGGACCCGGAAGACCTAGGGTGAGCGCCGACCTTGCGCAACCCCGGTGTATGCAGCCAAGTTGCATGACAATCAGGAGGCGTGCATGCGGCGGACCCTAGCAGGCATAGGTGGCATCGGGCTGGCGCTGGTGCTCAGCCAGTTTCCCGAATACGCCCAGCAGTACACCCAGCGCCTGGGCGGAGCCGTCGACGAACTCGCGGCCATCACCCAGGCATTCGACCGGGACGCCATGGCGGGCGGTCTCGACCGGCAGGAGGCGCTCGCGCGCTACAACTCGGCCAATGACGAATTCCTCGCCGGGCGGGGACGATCCATGACCGCAACTTTCCAGCGCTACGAGCAGCTTAGCGCCACACTCAGCCAGATCGAGGGGGCCGGGCCGCTCGAGCGCTTCCGCAACCTTCCGGCCTATCTCGACAGCGACATCGGCCAGCGCACGCTGGCGGCCTACAAGCCCGCCGTTCCCGTGACAGTGGAGGGCATTCTCTATGCCGGGGCCGGGCTGCTCGCGGGCTATCTCGTCGTCTCCGCCCTGGTGCGGGCAACCACGCTGCCGTTCCGGCGACGCTATCCGCTCAGACGGCGCGCCTAGCGCACCGAACCCAAATCACAGGCGCTGCTGAGGACCATCTACATATAAACATTCCTTTATGTCCCGGTTGCCGCTCCGTCTGGCTTGGCGTATACGGATCGCAACAGCAAACGCCCGGAGCCCCCGTATGACCACCTTCACCGACTACGCGGTCAAGGACATCTCGCTTGCCGACTACGGCCGCAAGGAGATCGAGATTGCCCAGATCGAGATGCCCGGCCTGATGGCCATCCGCGAGGAGTATGCCGCCGCCCAGCCGCTCAAGGGTGCGCGCATCGCCGGCTCCCTGCACATGACCATCCAGACCGCCGTGCTGATCGAGACGCTGGTTGCGCTCGGGGCAGAGGTACGCTGGGTGTCGTGCAATATCTTCTCGACCCAGGACCATGCCGCTGCCGCCATCGCCGCCGCGGGCATTCCCGTGTTTGCACACAAGGGCGAGACGCTCGAGGAATACTGGGCCTTCACCGACCGGATGATGGACTGGGGCAACGGGCAGACCCCCAACATGATCCTCGACGACGGCGGCGACGCCACCATGTACATCCTGACCGGCGCCAAGGCCGAGCAGGACATTTCCGTTCTCGACAACCCGGGCAACGAGGAAGAAGAGATCTTCTTCGCCACCATCCGCAAGCGCCTCGCAACCGACCCCAGCTTCTTCTCGACCATCCGCGCCGAGAAGGATCCGTCGCTGATCGCCAAGCCGACCAACGAGGAAGAGGA
>JAEZHZ010000294.1 GCA_023436745.1 Pseudomonadota bacterium
GTGGAATAGAGGCCCTGGCCAAAACTGATGCGCTGGGGTTCGCCGCCGCCGGCGCCCATCATGTAGATCTGGGGTGATCCACCACGGTCGGACTCGAATACGATGCGCGAGCCGTCGGGTGAGTACGATGGCCCGGTGTCGATGGCCGCGCCCGAGGTCAGCTGCATCGGCTGGCCGCCACCGCTCGACACCGAATAGATGTTGGTGGCGCCGCCCTGTTCCACCGAGAAGGCGACGGAGCCCCCGTCCGGCGAGAAACGTGGCGCGAAAGTCATTGCTCCCACCGAGGCGAGGCGCTGCTGGCGTCCGGTCGAAAGCTGCAGCAGGTAGACCTGCGGATTGCCCTCGGCGAAGTTCATGTAGACGACCATGTCGCCGTTGGGCGAGAAACGTGGCGTCAGCGCCATGGACGAACCATCGGTGAGGTAGGTCGCGTTGGCGCCGTCCTGGTCCATGATGGCGAGCCGGCGGACGCGGTTCGCCTTTGGCCCGCTTTCGGCGACGTAGATCACCCGGGTATCGAAGTAGCCGGAGCCTCCCGTAAGGGCCTCGTAGATGGCGTCCGAGATCTGGGGCCCCACGCGCCGGTACGAGCCCGGGTCCGTGTTGTAGCTGCGGCCCACGGCCTGCGCCCCCTGGCGGGTATCCCACACGCGCACCGACGAACTGATGGTCCCACCGCGCTCGACTGCACCCATGACCAGCGCATCGACGTTGACCTGCCGCCAGGTGTTGAAGTCCGGCGTGCTGTTGACGTCCCCCACCTGCACCGGCAACTGCGCCGGATCGAGAGGAACGAACAGGCCCGAGCGGCGCAGGTTGTTGCGCACGATCTCCGCGATCTCCCGGCCGAACGCCGGGTCTGCCGAAGCGAAGTCGGGAATGGCGATCGGCAGTGGGCGAAAATTCGCGCCCTCAACGGTGATGCTAAGCTGCGCCGCGGCTTTCGACGCCGCGGCCATCGCGATCCCGCCTGCCAGGCCCAGCTTCAGGGCATTGCGCCGGGTAAGAAGGGTCATTCTCAATCTCCATTCCTGCCGTTGGCCAGCGATCTCATTGGCTGACGGCGCTTTAAAGGCATCACGGACGCAACGTGACGTTGATGTTCTGCCACTGGTCGTAGCTGGCAGCGGAAAGCATGTCGTAGGGGCCACAGCCCGCGACGGCGCTCACTGCCTTCTGTGCGACCGAAATGGCTTCCGGCTGCTGGCTGACCGACACGATCCGCGGCACGTCCGAGAGCGTCCCGTTCTGGCTGAGCCGCATGTTGACGACCACCTCGACCCCACTCGTCTGCTCGTTGGGCAACAGCACCCAGCACTGCTTGATGCGGGCAACAAGTGCCGCGATCTCGGTCTGGCTCAGCGTCGCTGCCGTGCCGGTGGTGGCCCCCAGGGTCGGCGAACCGCCCTGCCCTGTCGTCGCCCCGGTGGTCTGGTCCCGATTGATGATCGAGGAAATCTCGTCTGCAAGGTCGGCCAGCTCGTCCGGCGGGGCTGCGCGTTCGGCTTCCTTCTTGGCAGCCTCCGCCTGAGCAACACGCCGGCGTTCACGCTCGCGCTCCTCTTCCTCGCGGCGGCGGCGCTCCGCCTCGGCAAACTCGCGGCGCTTCTGCTCGAGGTTTGCAGGCCGCTGCGCCGGCACCGGCGCATTCACGGCCGGCGTTTCCGGCTCAGGTTCGGCCACGGGCTGAGGTTCCGGCTCCGGCTGAGGCTCGGGGGTGGGTTCCGGCTCGGGCGTGGGCTCCGGCTCAGGAGCTGGTTCGGGCTCCGGCGCGGGCGCAGGTTCAGGAGGCGTTGGCCGGGTCATCGGCACCGGTGCCTCGCGTGGAGGCGCCGGCTCGGGCGGCGCAGGCTCAGGTTCCGGCTCCGGCGGTGGAGGAGGTTCTGGAATCGGCTCGGGCTCTGGTTCCGGCTCGGGCGGTGGCGATGGAGCGGGTGCGGTGTTGGTCACCGGCTGGGGCGTCGGGCGGTCCGCTGCCTGCGGCAACGGCTGGTTCTCCTCGGTCGTCCCGGTCGGCTGGGCCAGCTGGGCCTGCTGGTCATCCTCTACGGCCGAGGGTGTGGGTGTCTCGACCACTTCGCTGTCGAGCTGGCCGACTCGAACACTGGAGATATCGGAAATGGGGATCAGGTCGACCGAGATCGTATCCACGGTCATCTCCATCGGCTCGGTCAACCCCAGGTTGACGAGCCCGATGGCGATGAGTGCCACATGCGCGACGATGGAAACGGTAAGGCCGGTCCGCATTCGTCGGTCCTACTGCTCCGGTTGGGTGATCAGCCCGATCTTGGTGAAGCCTGCAGACGACAGCAGGCCCATGACTCGCATGACGGAGCCGTAGTTGGCGGTGGTGTCACCGCGCACATAGATGCGGTCCTCGGTCCCGCCAGTGGTAAGTCCCGTGATCGTGCTCACGAGGCTCGCCTCGGAGACGGGGGTTTCATCCACGAAGATCGACCCGCCCGGATCGACCGACACCGTGATAGGCCGGGCCTGGCTCGGCATCTCGCTGGCCGCCGTCTTCGGCAGGTCGATCGGCACACCCGCGGTCATCATCGGCGCGGCGACCATGAAGATGATCAGCAGCACGAGCATGACGTCCACCATCGGCGTGACGTTGATCTCGCTCATGACCGCCCGGCTCTTTCGCCGGCGTCGGCGGCCACCGCCGCCTCCTCCGCCTGCAGCCACGCCCATGCCCATGTCAGCGACTCCGTGCTTCGAGCTGACGGGACAGGATGGTCGAGAACTCGTCGGCGAAGCCTTCGAGGCGACCGATCATCTTGCCAGCATCAGAGGAGAGCTTGTTGTAGGCCACCACCGCTGGAATAGCCGCAACGAGGCCGATCGCGGTTGCAAACAGCGCCTCGGCGATCGGGCCGGCTACCACGGCAAGGCTGGTATTGGAGGAAGCCGCAATGTTGGTGAAGGCGTTCATGATGCCCCAGACCGTGCCGAACAGGCCGATGAAGGGACCGGCCGAGCCGACGGTTGCGAGGAAACCGAGGTTCTTCTCCAGTTGCTCGCTCTCTCGGGCAATGGCGACATCGAGAACCTTGTCGAGGCGCTGCTGCATGCCGACAAAGCTCGCCGCGTTCTGCTCGTGGCTGCGCTTCCATTCCTTCATGGCGGCAACGAACACCGACCCGAGCCCGCCGGAGGGACGCTCCGCCTGCTGCTGATAGAGCTCCTCGAGGGACTGCCCCGACCAGAAGGTGCGCTCGAACTGGTTCATGGCGCGTTCGGTGCGCCGATAGGTGATTGTCTTGTCGACGATGATCGCCCAGCACCAGATTGAGGCGGCAAGCAGCCCCAGCATGACGCTCTTGACGATCCAGTCAGCGGCCCAGAAAAGGCCCCAGATGGAGAGGTCCGCGTGAGGCGCAACCGCCCCCACAGCATCCATGGCTTCCATGTCTTGATCCTTTTGGCCCGGCTCCGGCTGTCCGACCCGCATGCTTGGGGCGATGGGGTCCAAATCTGTCAAAATTAAGAGAAATCTGCTGGTTCACGGGGCTGTGCGCCCCCTGCAGTCCAACCGACTCTCTCTGCCGGGATTATGGTCAAGAGATGGTTAACAAAGCGTCGGCGCCCTAGCTCCGCAACCGCTCGAGTAGCGCTTTAGGCAGCCGGGTGGCTCCACCACCGATGCGAACAGCCGCAACCACGACCCGCGCCTGGGTGAGCACCCTGTCGCCTCGAGTGACGGACTGGGAAAGCATCAGACGGGCGCCACTGCTTTCCACCACCGCCGTCTCGACGCAGAGCAGGTCGTCGATCCGCGCCGCGGCTTCGAAGTCGATCTCCATGGATCGAACCGCAAAGGCGAGGCCCTGCTCGGCAAGTTCCGCGTGATACACCCCAAGGTCGCGCAGGAATTCTGTGCGGCCGCGCTCGAAGAACTTGAGATACGCAGCATGATAGACGAAGCCCGAGAAATCGGTGTCCTCGTAGTAGATGCGGACATGCATCCGGTGCGTTTCAGGCATCGACAGATCTCACGGGGCGGAGACGGCACCACCCGACGCCTGGCGCTCGTCATGGACGATGTGGGTCAGGCTCTCGGGAAGGTTCTCGAGGAAACCCGGCAGCCAGCGCGGCAGCAGGTTCATGGCTGCAAGCGCTCCGCCGGAGAGTGGAACCCAGAAGTTCGACAGCACGTGCCCTTCATCTTCCCGAACCAGCCACGGCGCCTTGCCGTCGGGCACGGCGTAGTCCGGCAGCGCTGCCCGGTAGAACAGGCCGATCTCGTGGAAGTCCTCTCCCGAACGGTGGTAGAAGCTCTCCGAAGTGGCAACCAGCGGCCCGACGGTGCCGGGCATGCCGAGTTCCTCCTCGATCTCCCTCGCCAGTGCCGGACCGCTTGCCTCGCCAAGCTCGACCCGCCCGCCCGGCAGCATGACATAGTCGTCATCATCCTCGCGGGAGACCAGCACGTGCCCATCGGCAATAATCACCGCCGCAACACGATAGTTGAAGCGCTGCCGGCCGACTGGAAAGCTGAGCACATGGCGTTCAGTCACTCTTCCGGCTCCTCGAACAACGAGCTTTGCTGGCCAGCGAACCCCTGTGGAACGCTGCGGCCCAGGTGCTGGAACGCCAGCGCGGTCAACATGCGGCCGCGTGGCGTGCGCTGAATGAAGCCCTGCTGCAGCAGATACGGCTCGACGATCTCCTCGATGGCGTCGCGCGGCTCGCTGAGTGCGGCAGCGATCGTCTCGATGCCGACTGGCCCGCCGCCATAGAAGTCGGCGATGGTGGTGAGGTATCGGCGGTCGAGTTGGTCAAGTCCGCGTGCATCGACATCGAGGCGCAGCAGCGCCTTGTCCGCGATTGACCTCGTCACTTCTGCGGCCCCGTCGACCAGCGCGAAGTCGGTCACCCGGCGCAGGAGTCGTCCAGCGATGCGGGGCGTTCCGCGCGAACGGCGGGCAATCTCCATCGCTCCGTCCGGAGCCATCGGCATACCGAGCAGGCGTGCGCCACGGGTCACGATCTGGACCAGTTCCTCGGGCGTGTAGAAGTTGAGCCGCACGGGGATGCCGAAGCGATCCCGCAGAGGCGTCGTCAGCAATCCGGCGCGGGTCGTCGCCCCCACGAGGGTAAAGCGCGCAAGATCGATCCGTACCGAACGAGCCGACGGTCCTTCCCCGATAATCAGGTCCAGCTGGAAATCTTCCATCGCCGGATAAAGCACTTCTTCGATCGCCGGGTTCAGCCGATGGATCTCGTCGATGAACAGCACGTCGCGCTCTTCAAGGTTGGTGAGCAACGCCGCGAGGTCGCCCGCCTTGGCGATAACCGGGCCAGACGTCGCGCGGAACCCCACGCCCAGTTCCTTGGCGATGATCTGCGCGAGCGTCGTCTTGCCGAGGCCCGGTGGACCGACGAACAGCACATGGTCGAGTGCCGCTCCACGTTGCCGCGCCGCCTGGATGAACACTTCGAGGTTGGCCCGGGCTGCCGCCTGCCCGACGAAGTCGTTGAAGCCGGAAGGACGCAGCGAGACATCCAGCGGATCGTCCCTGCCGGCCGTTGCGGAAGTCAGCGAGGTCACGCGCTCAACTCCCTCAGCCCGAGGCGGATCAGTTTCTCGGTGGCCGTTCCATCACCCTCGCGGGCAACGATCCGGGCCACCGCGGCCGAAGCCTGGGCATTCTGGTAGCCGAGATTGACCAGCGCGGACACGGCATCGGCAATGTTGCCGCTGGCGACGCCTTCGCCGAGCGCGGCCTGCAACCCGAGCGTGCCGGCATCCACGCTGCCGATCGCCGGCACCTTGCCCTTGAGCTCGGTGACAAGCCGCAGCGCAAGTTTCGGGCCGACCCCGTTGGCGCGACCGATCATCGCCTTGTCCTGCAGCGCCACCGCGCTCGACAGCTCCGAGGGAGACAGCGCCGACAGGATCGACAGGGCCACGCGCGCGCCAACACCCTGCACTGTCATCAACAGGTTGAACCAGGCCTTCTCCGCCTCCGTCGCGAAACCGTAGAGACGGATCAGGTCCTCGCGCACCACCGTCTCGATGAACACTACCGTCGCCTCGCCCACCCTCGGCAACGCCTGCAGCGTGCGTGAGTAGCAGAAGGCTTCAAAACAGACGCCGCCGCAGTCGATCAGCACGACGTCCTCGCCGAAGCTGTCGACGAGCCCCTTGAGCTTGCCGATCATGCCAGCGCCCTCAACCGCCGCGCGGCCACCCGGTGATGGGCATGACAGATGGCGATCGCAAGCGCGTCGCCGGCGTCGGCGCCGCTGAAGCTGGCAGTCGGCAACAGCGTTCGCACCATCATCTGCACCTGATCCTTTTCGGCGTGGCCCGTGCCGACGACGGATTTCTTCACGAGATTGGCGGCATACTCGCCCACCGGAATCCCCCGGGCGGCGGGCGTGACCAGTGCCACCCCACGCGCCTGCCCGAGGATCAGCGCCGATCGTGCGCCCTGATTGACGAACGTCTCCTCGACCGCTGCCTCAACAGGCTCGAACTGGTCAAGCACCCCGGCAAGCCCCGCCATCAGCGCCGAAAGCCGCTCTGCCAGCGAGCCCGTGACCGGCGGGGTGATGGTTCCCGCGGCGATGAAACGCAGCCGGGTCCCCTCGCTGTCGATGATGCCCCAGCCGCAGCGTCGCAGGCCTGGGTCGATGCCGATGATTCGTGTGGCGTCACTCATGTTCCATCCATAGGCCGATGGCGGGAACCTACCAAGCCAGAAGTGAACAAACCAGCAACTGCGGATTTGTTCGAGACAATAGCTAAAAATGTCGGAACTCCGACAAGAACCCATTCAGCCCGCATGCCCACAGTGGCCGCGGGAATGCAGGGAATCATCATGACCAGAACTCGCGGAGGGCCGCCGCGCCATGCGGCGCGGCCGGATTTGGCGTTCGCACCCGGGAGAGCCCGGACATGAAGAACCAAAGAGCCATCCTTGCATGGCGAGGCGGAAAGAGCGTTATCCGCTGGACGGTTTTCGGCACCGCCGCCTGCGTGCTGGTATCGGTGACCTTCAACGCGGTCTTCTTCGAGGATATGGGCACCGAGGCGCTGCACCGGGCGATCGTGAGCGCCATGGTGCTGCCGATCCTGCTCGGCGCCCCGTTGTTCTTCTACCTCAGCCTGCGGCTCAGGGGTCTTGCCATCACCAACCGACGGCTGGGCCTCGTCGCGCGTACCGACAGCCTCACCGCCTGCCTCAACCGCGGCGCGTTCGCCTCCAAGGTAACGGAGACGCTCGAGGCCCGGGGCACCGGCGCGCTGCTGATGATCGACGCTGACAACTTCAAGACCATCAACGACCTCTACGGCCACGAGGCTGGCGACGAGGCGCTGACGATCATCGCACGCTCGATTCGCGCCGTTGTACGCCCCGGCGACCTCGTCGGCCGAATGGGTGGCGAGGAGTTCGCCGTGTTCCTGCCGGGCGTCGACCAGACGACCGCCGAAGCCGTCGCCGAACGCATCCGCCGCTCGGTGAACCTGGCGATCTTCACCCCGGACGGGCGTCAGCGTACGCTGTCGGTCAGCATCGGGGGTGTTGCCTTTGATCGACCGGCGACCTTCTCGGAACTGTTCCGCATCGCCGACCAGCGTCTTTATGGCGCCAAGCAGTCCGGGCGCAATTGCTCGGCGGTGGTCCACGTCGCTGACCACCCCTTCGTCGAGCTTCGACAGATCGCCTGACGAAAACACCGCGCCTCCC
>JAEZHZ010000328.1 GCA_023436745.1 Pseudomonadota bacterium
TCTCCGCATCATCAGCCGCAACGGCCGCCAGCATGCCGACGCCGCAGTTGAACGTCCGCAGCATCTCGAACGACTCGATGCCACCGCTGCGGCTGAGCCAGCCGAACACCGGGGGAGGCGTGATGGCGTCGAGGTCCACATGCGCAGCCAGCGAATCCGGCAGCACGCGTGGAATGTTGTCGATGAATCCGCCGCCGGTGATGTGCGCCAGCGCCTTGATGCCGATCCCGGCACGCAGCGCAGACAGCAGCGGCTTCACATAGATCCGCGTGGGGGTCAGCAGCGCCTCGGCGAGGGTCTGTCCATCGGAGAACGGCGCCGGCATGGACCAGTCGCTGCCGGAGACCTCCACGATCTTGCGCACCAGAGAGTAGCCGTTGGAGTGAACGCCCGAGGAGGCGAGGGCGACCAGAACGTCCTCAGCCGCAATGTCCCGGCGCGGCAGCAGGGTACCGCGTTCGGCCGCACCGACTGCAAAGCCGGCGAGGTCGTAGTCGTTGCCCTGGTACATGCCCGGCATCTCGGCGGTCTCGCCGCCGATCAGCGCGCACCCGGCGATGCGACAACCCTCGGCGATGCCGTTGCCGATTGCCGTTCCCTGCTCGACGTCGAGCCGCCCCGTGGCGAAGTAGTCGAGGAAGAACAGCGGTTCTGCCCCCTGGACGATGATGTCGTTGACGCACATCGCCACCAGGTCCTGCCCGATGGTGTCGTGCCGGCCGGTATCGATGGCGATCTTGAGCTTGGTGCCCACGCCGTCATTGGCCGCGACCAGGACCGGATCGGTGAAACCGGCCGCCTTGAGGTCGAACAATCCGCCGAAGCCGCCGATCTCGCCATCGGCGCCGGGTCGCCGGGTGGAACGGACGGCCGGCTTGATCGCTTCTACGAGCGCGTTACCGGCGTCGATGTCTACGCCGGCCTGCTTGTACGACAAGCCGTTTGATGTATGGTTCTGGGCGTCGGACATGGCGCGGTACCGAATGGGGAAAGCGTGCGTAAGGCCGTAACCGGGCAGCCAGGGCAGTTGCCAACACCGGAGCCGGAAGCTAGAGGGCCTGATAGCTTTACCACCCCTTCGAAGCAAGGCCCGCGTGCGCCGATGTCCCTGAGAAATCAAGTCCTGATCTGGCTCGGCTCCTTTGTCGTGCTGATCGTTATACTGTGGATCTTCCGGGGCATCCTGCTGCCCTTTGTGGTGGGCGCTGCGCTGGCCTACCTGCTCAACCCGCTCGTCAATCAGTTGCAGCGGCTGCACTTCAGCCGCGGCTGGGCCACCGCCACGGTGCTGTTCGCCGTCATCACGATCATCGTCAGCCTGTTTTACATGCTGGTGCCGCTGGTCGTGCAGCAGGTGGGCGGCCTGATCCAGAGACTGCCGGGCTATGCTGCGGATCTGCAGGCGCTGCTGCGCCGCTGGGCGCCCGAGATCAACCAGTGGCTGGGGCCGGAGCGCGCGGCCCAGGTGGAAGCAACGGTCGCCGACATGATGGGCCGGCTGGTGGGTCTTGCCGGCGTGGTTACGGGAGAGGTGCTGGCCAGCGGCATGACCGTGATCAGCGCCATCAGCTTCATCGTGTTCACGCCCGTCGTCACCTTCTACCTCCTGCTCGACTGGGAGGCGATGGTGAATGGCCTCAAGGGGCTGTTGCCCCGCGAGCACAAGGAAGAAATCACCGTAGTGCTGGAAGACATCGACAGTGCCATCGGCGGCGCCATTCGCGGCCAGGGTGGCGTGGTGCTCATCCTCGCGGTCTTCTATGCCACCTCCCTCTCGCTGGTGGGCCTGAACTTCGGGCTGGCGATCGGCCTGATTGCCGGCCTGTTCAGCTTTGTGCCTTTCGTCGGCTTCGCGGTGGGCATTGTGCTGTCGGTGGGCATCGCCATCGTGCAGTTCTGGCCGGAATGGTGGTATATTGCCCTCGTTGCCGCGATCTACCTCATCGGCCAGTTCATCGAGGGCAACATCCTGTATCCCAAGCTCGTCGGCTCGACGATCAACATCAATCCGGTCTGGATGATGTTCGCCCTGCTGGCGCTTGGCGCCATCTTCGGGTTCGTCGGACTGCTGCTCGCCGTGCCGATGGCGGCCATCGGCAGCGTACTCGTGCGCTATGGCGTGCGGAAGTACAAGGAGAGTACCCTCTATCGGGGCCCGGCGACGCCTCTGGATGCCGATGCCAAATGACCACGGAGCGCCCGGGCGGCAGCTGGCGCTGGAACTCGGGCACGCACCGCAGCACGGAGAAGCCGACTTCCTGGTTGGGGAAGGCAACGAGCTTGCGCATGGACGCATCCTGTCGTGGCCGCACTGGCCTGATCCGATCACTCTGCTGATCGGCCCGGCCAAGTCCGGCTAGTCCCACCTGTCTCGCATCTTTGCGGACCGCAGCGGCGCCCGCTTCGCCGGCGTCTCCGATCTGGAGCGTCTCGCGGCGGAAGGTGGCCAGCGCCCGCTGATCGTCGAGGATGTGGACCGGCTCGGCTATGATGAGGCAGGGTTGTTCCACCTGCTCAACCAGTCCATGCGTGATGGGCGTGCACTGCTGCTCACTGCGCGGGATGAGGTTGCACAATGGCCGCTGGCCACCGATGATGTGCGCTCGCGGATGCGCCGGGCGGCGACCTTCCGGCTGGAACTGACGGACGACATCCAATTGTCACAGATGTTCGTGAAGCTGTTCGCTGATCGGCAGGTGGCTGTTGACCCCAAGGTCATCGGCTACATCGTCGCGCGTATGGAACGTTCTGCCGAGGAAGCGGTCATTCTTGCAGACCTGATGGACCGGCTGGCGCTCGAAAGTGGCACCGCCATCACGCGTAGCATAGCCGCGGAAGCCTTGGACCGCCGCCAGCGCGCGCATGGGGCGGGCTCAGATTGGGACATTGCAGACGATGAATGAGTTGAGCGAGATCGGCGAAGCAGAGGCTGCGGTTCCGGACGTGGAGGCGCTGCGCTCGAGCCCGGCGCGCTTCGTCAACCGCGAGGTCAGTTGGCTGCAGTTCAACATGCGGGTGCTGGAGGAGGCGGGGAACGTCAATCACCCCCTGCTGGAGCGGCTCCGCTTCGTCTCCATCTCCGCCAACAACCTCGATGAATTCTACATGGTGCGCGTGGCCGGCCTGAAGGGCCAGTGGCGGGCAGGCCTGCAGAAGCAGAGCGCCGACGGCCTGAGCCCGGCCGAGCAGCTTGAAGAGATCGCGACCCTTGCCCAGCACCTGCAGCTCGAACAGCAGGATCACTGGCAGAACTTGCGCGAGGAACTGTTCGAGCAGAACGTGGTCATCCACGAGAAGGACGACCTGACCCCGGAGCAGGTGAGCTACCTGCAGAAGCTGTTCCGCGAAGAGATCTTCCCCGTCCTCACCCCGATCGCTGTCGATCCGGCGCATCCGTTCCCGTTCATCCCCAATCTCGGGCTGGCGCTCGCCTTCGAACTCAAGCGGCCGGACAACGACCTGCCGCTGACGGCGCTCATCCGTATTCCCGGCAATCTCGACCGCTTCATCAACCTGCCGACCGGCCTCGTCTCCGAGGGTCGGACCGAGGTGGTGACCATCGATACGCTGGTGAAGCTGTTCTTCCACAAGATGTTCCCCGGCCACGAAGTGGTCGGTTCCGGCGCCTTCCGGGTGATCCGTGACAGCGAAATCGAAATCCACGACGAAGCGGCCGACCTCGTGGTGGAGTTCGAGACGGCCCTGCGCCAGCGCCGGCGCGGGCAGGTGATCCGCCTCGAGATCGAGAGCACCATGCCCCGGGCGCTGAAGCGCCAGATCGGCGAGCCGCTCGGCGTCTCGGACACCGAGGTGTTCGAGGTTCACGGCTTCCTCGGCCTGGCCGATGCCCGCTGGAGTTGCGACATCAACCGCCCGGACCTCAAGTTCCCGGCCTACAACGCCCGCTTCCCCGAGCGCATCCGCGACTACAATGGCGACAGCTTCGCCGCCATTCGCGCCAAGGACATCCTGGTCCACCACCCGTTCGAGAGTTTCGACGTCGTTGCCCAGTTCCTGATGCAGGCGGCGCGCGATCCCGACGTTGTCGCCATCAAGCAGACGCTCTACCGCACCTCCGCCGACAGCCCCATCGTCAAGGCGCTGGTGCTGGCCGCGGAAGCCGGCAAGTCCGTCACCTGCCTCGTGGAGCTGAAGGCCCGCTTCGACGAGGAAGCCAATATCCGCTGGGCGCGCGATCTCGAGCGGGCAGGGGCCCAGGTCGTCTTCGGCTTCATCGAGCTCAAGACCCATGCCAAGCTGAGCCAGGTCGTGCGACGCGAGAAGGGCAAGCTGGTGAGCTACTGCCACATCGGCACCGGCAACTACCACCCGATCACCGCCAAGATCTATACCGACCTCAGCTACTTCACCATCGATCCCGCGATTACCCGCGACGTGGCCCGCGTCTTCAACTTCATCACCGGCTACGCCCGGCCGACCGAACTCGAGACCATTGCCGTCTCGCCGGTGACCCTGCGGCCGACGCTGCTGGAGAACATTGCACGCGAGACCGAGTACGCCCGCAACGGCCAGCCGGCCTCGATCCTTCTGAAGATGAACGCGCTGGTCGACCCGCAGGTGATCGACGCCCTCTACGATGCCAGCCAGGCGGGCGTGAAGGTCGATCTCATCGTGCGGGGCATCTGCTGCCTCCGGCCGGGCATCCCCGGCTTCTCCGACAACATCCGCGTCAAGTCGGTGGTCGGCCGCTTCCTCGAGCACAGCCGCATCTACTG
>JAEZHZ010000341.1 GCA_023436745.1 Pseudomonadota bacterium
CTGCCTCGACCAGGAACCCCTTTGCCGGGCTGCCATCGGCGAGCTCGAGCGGGCCGATACCGAGGGGGGCAGGAATTCGCGAGACGAACAGGCCGAACGCGGCGGGGGTGAGCGACCAGATCTCCACCTCGATGGTGGTGCCGCCCGTCGCGACCCGCAACAGCCCTGGCTTGGGTGGGACGGTGCCGGCCAGCGCGTGGAGGCTGTAGCAGGGCGCGGTGCGCGTAGCGGCGACGAAGGTGGCGCCGAGTTCGTGCAGTTCCCGGTTGAGTGGCATGCCGGTGAGATGGGCGCCCACGACGACAAGCGGAATCGCGTCCGGCGAAGCGGAAGGGACTGTCATATTGATCTCCGGAAGGAAGAACGGGGAGCCGCCGCGGCTCCCCGTGTGAAGGGCTACTGAGCCGAAGCGAGCTCGAGGCCGTCCCAGGCCTTGACGACGATGTCGTCGGTGAGGATGGCGGAGAGGTCCACCGGGCCGGCCAGCGCCTGCTGCTCGCCTTCACCCAGCTGCAGGTAGGTCATGTAGAAATCCCAGGCGTCAGGCAGGAAGGTGCCGTGCTGGGTCACTCCCTCCGGCGCGGTGTAGTAGGACTTCACCAGCTCCCAGAACTCGGGCGCCACCGGGTTGTCGCCGAGCGAAGCGGCAGCATATTTGGTCTTCAGCAGTTCGAACGCCTCGTCGTCGTTCGCCATGCCCCAGGCCCAGCCTTTCAACGTCGCCCGCACGAACTTCACCAGCAGTTCAGGATCGCTCTCATAGGTTTCGGCGCGAACCGACAGGGCATCACCCGGGAAGCGGGCAATGGCCTCCGGCGTGATCGAGCGGACCGGGATGCCCTGGACCGGAAGCAGCAGCAGATCGCGCTTTGCGCTCGCAAAGGCCTGGATGCGACCCTGCTCGAAAGAGCGGACGGTGGTGGCATCGCCCTCGCCGGCCACGACGATGCGGACATCGGAGCCTTCCTTGAGGCCGCTCTCCACGATCGAGGCGCGGGTCATCGGCACTTCGCCGCCAGCCAGATCGGAGGCGCCGATCACCTTGCCCTTGAGGTCGGCCATGGACTGGATGTCACTGTCGGCCGGCACGACGATGTCGAAAGTGTCGGGATAGTAGACCTGCATGATGGACTTGAGCGGAAAGTCGCGCTGCACCGCCTGCATGGTCGCCGCCGAGGAGAAGATGCCCCAGTCGACATTGCCGGCTGCGAGCTGGCGCGCAGCGTCCGAGGAGCCCTTGGAGTAGTTGAGGACGACATCGAGCCCTTCCTCTTCGTAGAAGCCATGCTCCTGGGCCATGAAGATGGGGAACATCTGGGCAGTCGGGCCGCCTTGGGCGGTGACGCCATGGAACTTGACGAGGTCCTGGGCGGAGGCGGAGCCCGTCAGGGCAGCCAGCATTATGCCGGCCGTAAGGATGCGGGATTTCATGCGCGTTTTCTCCATTATTGATCAGTTTTCCTCGCGCGCGGACCAGTGGCGCCCGCGCGGTCGACCTAGAGCTGCTTCCAGAAGATGATCCGGCTCTCGAGCCACTCGATGAGCTGGTAGATGACCAGGGTGAACACCGAGAGCAGGATGATGAGGGCGAAGACGCCGGCGATATCGAGCTGGAAGTTCATCGCGTAGATAAGGTAGCCGATGCCTGCGGAGGCGCCGACGAACTCGCCGACGATCACGCCGAGCACGGCCAGCGTCCAGCACAGCTTCACGCCCGCCATCATGATCGGAAGGGCGTTGGGCAGCAGCAGGAAGCGGAAGGTCTTCCAGCGGCCCGCAGTCAGCGAGCGCATCAACTTCACCGCGTTGGGATCGACCGAGGAAAGGCCGGTGAGGGTGTTGAGGAACATCGGGAAGAAGCTCATCACGACCGCCACCGCGATCTTGCTGGGCTGATCGAACCCGAACCAGGTGACGAAGATCGGCGCCAGCACGATCTTGGGCGGTGCCTGCAGCGCGACGAGGTAGGGGTAGATGGTGGCCCGCACCGTATCGAACATCGCGACCAGCACGCCGAAGATCACGCCGCTCGACAGCCCGATGGCAAAGCCCCAGGCGATCTCGGAAAGCGTCACCCCGACATTGGGCCAGAAATAGTCCGCGCCCATCACCCGGAAGGTGGCCCAGAACGTGTCCACCGGTGACGGGATGATGAGACGGTGCACGAAGCCGTTCTCGGTGGCGATGTGCCAGATGGCGATCACCAGCAGACCGAAGCCGAGCGCCAGCAGGCGGTTGCGGACAAGGCGCTGGGTCTGGCTGCGCTTCTCGGCGGCGATGAAGCGGGCGACCGCATCTTCGCGGGCGACGGTGGATGTGCCGGGCGTGGCCTGGGCAAGCATGTCCATGGCGATCTCCTTAGTGGTCCACGCCGAGCATGCGGCGGATGTCGTAGACGTGTTCGGTGTAGCGGGGGTCGCGCATCACGTCGGTGGTACGCGGGCGGGGCAGGTCGACCTCGACGATGCCCTCGAGCCGTCCCGGGCGCGGCGTCATCACGAAGATGCGGTCGGACAGGAACACGGCCTCCCCGATATTGTGGGTGACGAAGACCACCGTCTTGCCGGTCTTCTCCCAGATGCGGAGCAGTTCGACGTTCATGGTCTCGCGGGTGAATTCGTCGAGCGCGCCGAACGGCTCATCCATCAGCAGGACGCGGGGGTCGTGGGCGAGAAGCCGGGCCAGCGCCACGCGCTGGCGCATGCCGCCCGAGAGTTCGCCGGGATAGCGGTCGCCGAAACCGTTGAGGCCGACGAGATCAAGCAGTTCGTCGGTGCGCTCCGCCTGCTGCTTGCTGTCGAGGCCCAGGATCTCGCCGGGCAGGCGGACGTTCTGGCGGATGGTGCGCCAAGGGAACAGCACCGAGGTCTGGAACATCATGCCGATGTCGCGCCTTGGGGCGTCGTGGTGCTGGCCGGCAAGGACCAGATCGCCATCGGTCTTCTGCTCAAGGCCGCCCAGGATGGACAACAGGGTGGACTTGCCGCATCCGCTCGGCCCCACCAGGGATATGAACTCGCCTTCGTTGATGGTGAAGGACACGTTGGTGAGCGCTACCAGCGGGCCAGTGGCCGTCGCGTAGACCTTGTCCAGATTGGCGCCTTCAATAAGTCCCATGGGCATTCTCCGATTGCATGCAATCTTGAATGCAATAGACGTGCCAGCAGTCTTACCGCGGGATTGCGGGCGTCGGCGGTGGAGTGCCCTGACCTTTTGCTCATTTATTGAGCATAGGTGTTGGTGATGCCTAGGATATAGGCTTGTACGTTGATGATGGCCACTCGCGTGTGTTTTGACCCGGCTGGGCCGTGCCAGCGCTGCCGAGCATTGAACCCGTGAGCCTGTGTTGCCGTTGGGTGACCACTTGAAGTCTGCCGAAGGGGGTGGACGTGGAGGGTACTGTCCCGGAATGGTCTTTGCCCGAAGGCACGTCGGGGCAGTGGCGCTACATTGCGCTGGGCGCGGCTGTGGGCGTGATCGGGTCCATGTTCCACCTTGCGATCAACGCCGTGCTGCAATGGCCGACGCATCTGCGGGAGCTGGTCGATGGACCGCTGCTGGTGCCGGCGGCCGCACTGATCACCATGGGGGTGACGGTCGCGGTGGTGGCCCTGGTGCGGCATGCGGCGCCGGAAGCGGGCGGCAGCGGCGTCCAGGAGGTGGAAGGTGCGATGGTCGGCCAGCGCCACGTCCATGGGGCGCGGGTGCTGCCGGTCAAGTTCCTTGGTGGCGTCGCGGCGATCGGCTCGGGGCTGGTGCTGGGGAGAGAAGGGCCGACCATTCACATCGGTGCGTCGGTGGCGCAGATGCTGTCGGCCCGCCTCAACCTCGACGCAACGGAGCGCAGCGGCCTTCTGGCCGCGGGCGCAGCCGCGGGACTGGCCTGCGCCTTCAATTCGCCCGTCGCTGGCGTGCTGTTCGTCATCGAGGAAACACGGCGTCAGTTTCCCTACCAGTTTCGCACCTACATGGCCGTCATCGCCGCTGCGCTGTTGTCGACCGTGATGACGCAGTGGATCGGCGGGCAGGCCCCCGACCTGACGCTGGCCGCTCCTGAGGCGCCCCTCGTCCTGTTGCCGCTGTTCGTGCTGCTTGGCTGCGTGCTGGGTCTGCTCGGGGTGCTGCTAAATGCCAGCATCCTCAAGGCGCTCGCGTTTGCGGGCTCGGCACAGGCACGCACGCCCTACCTCTATCCCGCGCTTGTCGGCCTCGCCGTGGGCGCATTGCTGGTGCTGTGGCCACAGGCGGTCACAGGCGGGGAAGCAGTGATCCCGCAACTGGTGCGGGAGCAGCCGGGCGCCCTGGTGCTGCTGGCGCTCGCGGCGGTGCGATTCTGTACAACCGTCGGGAGCTACTCGACGGGCGTGCCGGGTGGGATTTTTGCGCCCATCCTGTCACTAGCGGCCTGCGTCGGGCTGGCATGGGCGGGCTTCGCCGCCGCAATCGTGCCCGGCGGCGACATCGTTCCAGCGGCCTTCGCGATTGCTGCCATGGGCGGGTTGTTCACTGCATCGGTTCGCGCGCCCCTTGTCGGGGTGGTCCTGACGCTGGAACTCACCGGAGCGTATGCCGTCGCCGTTCCGCTGCTGGCAACCTGCCTGTCCGCCAACCTCGTGGCGCAGGCGCTGGGCGGCAAGCCGATATACGCGCAACTGCTGGAGCGCACGCTGAGCCTCGCCGCCAAGACCCCCGTACGGCCGGCAGCGACGGCCGACTAGGCCGCTGCCTCGCCCGGCGCCTCCGGAATCCAGTGACCGTCGGCGGTGCGCCGGAAGCGTGGCGAAGCGAGCGGAGCGGCAATGCGATCCACGTAGGGAGCGAGTGCGTCCCGCCAGGCCTGTCCCTGCAGCATGGCGGCGAGCACGCCGACGGGCTCGATCCCGCACTTGCCGAGAAGGCGCAGCACTGTGGCCATGGAACTGCCCGAACTGATGACGTCGTCCACCAGTACGACGCGGCGTCCGGCCAGCAGCGGGAGCATGCGCGGATCGACAAAGAGCGTCTTGCCGTGGCCGGGGCTGGTGATCGAGCTCAGCGGCTCGGAATACTCGTCGCGATACCAGAACTTGCGCGAGGTGCTGAGCGGCACCATGCGGGTGTGACCCAGCCGCCGGGCGACATTGCCCGCGAGCGGCAGCCCGAGGGTCGGAACGCCAATGATGACGTCGGGTGCCAGCGGACGGGCCATCTCGGCCATCGCCGTTGCCAGCGCGTCCTCGACGGCAAAGCTCGCCTGGTTGACGATGAGCGAAGCCACGGCCTGCTGGCCGTCTCCCGGTAGCACCCGCAGGGGAAGCAGCAGCTGCCGGCCGTCGGCGAAGCTGGCGGGATAGCTGTCGAGGTAACCGGCGGGCGCGGCGGAGTAGGTGCCCGGCGCGGCAATGTCCTGCCAGAAATGGTGGGGTTCAGGCGGCAAGGCGTCTCTCGTCTTGTGGGTGAGGTGAAAATGGGGGTAGGTCAGCCGGACCTTTGCACGAGACTAGCAAGCCATGAACAGCGGCCACAACAATCCCTTCGAACTTGAGAGCATGATCGCGCTGCGGCGCGACCTCCACCAGTATCCGGAGCTCGGATTCGAGGAGGTGCGAACGAGCGGCATCGTCGCTTCCATGCTGGAAGAGGCCGGCATCGAGGTGCATCGCGGCCTCGGGCGCACCGGCGTCGTCGGCACGCTGCGCGTGGGCGACGGCGCCCGGCGGATCGCGCTCCGCGCCGACATGGATGCGCTCGCCATGCCTGAACTCGCCGATCGGCCGTATCGCTCGACGACGCCGGGCAGCATGCATGCCTGCGGCCATGACGGGCACACCGTGATGCTCCTGGCGGCGGCACGGCACCTCGCGCGGACCCGCAACTTCTCCGGCACGGTGCATTTCATCTTCCAGCCGGCCGAGGAGGGGCGCGGCGGGGCGCGGGCGATGATCGAGGATGGCTTCTTCGCACGCTTCCCCGTCGACGCGGTCTACGGGCTGCACAACATGCCGGGGCTCGCCACCGACGAGATGGCAGTGGTGACGGGGCCGCAGCTGGCTTCCTCCGACAGCTGGGAGGTGCGTTTCCGCGGGGTCGGAACGCATGGAGCCAAGCCGCATCTGGGGCGTGACGCCATGACCGCCGCAGCCCATTTCCTCACCGCCATCCATACGATCGTGGCTCGCGTGGTCGATCCCCTGCAGCCGGCTGTGGTCAGCGCCTGCGCCACCGAGGGCGGTACGTTCGCGGCGCTGAACGTGATTCCCGATGAGGTGCGCATCGGGGGTACCGCCCGCGCGTATACGCCGGAGGTGCGCGACCAGCTCGAGGCGGCCATCGGCCAGCTTGCGCAGGGTGTCGCCACGATGTTTGGCATCGAAGCCGACTACACCTTCACCCGGCGCATCCCGCCCGTCGTCAACGACGCGGAGGCGGCCCGCCGGGCGCTCGCGGCCGCAAGCGCCGTTACCGGTCAGCCGGTCCGCACCGACTTCCCGCCCTCCACGGCGGGCGATGACTTTGCCTTCTTCAGTTCCGAGGTGCCGGGGGCCTATGTGTGGCTCGGCAATGGAATGGAAGGCGCTCCCCACCACAATTCCCTCTACGACTTCAACGACGACGCGATCCTGACGGGTGCCCGCTTCTGGACGCAACTGGTGGAAAACGAACTGACCTAGCGCAAGCCTTGCGCAAGGCACCGGAGCGCCGCTTCGGCGGTGACAGTCATGGCGATGTCCACTTCGACAGCGCCATGACCATCGAGCAAGAGGGTGCCGGGGGCGTTCTCGAGATCGACGCTGACGGCCAGACGCTCGATGCCGAACAGCTCGGGCGCCACCACGTAGAGCATGACACAGGGATCGTGCAGGGGGCGGCTCTCGCGTCCCTCCAGGAAGTAGGCGGCGATCAGGTCCGCTGCCGCCCGGGCCGCCGTGCCACCCTGCCGCAATGCTTCCACATAGTCTCCGTCAGCGCGCACCCTGCGGGTCACATCGAGCGGGATGATGGTGACCGGCAGGCCGGACCGCAGGACGATATCCAGGGCCTCCGGGTCGGACGCGAAGTTGAATTCCGAGCGGGGGCCGACGTTGCCCTTCTCGCGCACGGCGCCGCCCATGATCACCAGCCGGCCGATCCGGTGCGCGGCGTCGGGATGGCGTTGCAGAAGCAGTGCGATGTTGGTGAGCGGGCCCAGTGCCAGGACATCGACGCTTCCGGCGGGGGTGGCGATAAGTTCGGCGGCCAGCCAGTCGACGGCACTGTCCAGCGGCTCCGCGCGTGGGGCAGGCAGGGCAACGCCACCCAAGCCGTCATCGCCATGGATGGCGACCTCGTCGATACCGGGCCGAACGAGCGGCGCCGATGCTCCGCGCGCCACGGGGATGCGCTCGCAATCGAGCAAAGCCAGCAATTGACCAGCGTTCCGCGTGGTGACCGCGAGCCCGATATTGCCGGCGACAGTGGTGAGACCTCGCACATCGAATTGGCCGCTCGCCAGCGCAAAGAGGATGGCGACGGCATCGTCGAGGCCCGGATCGGTATCGATGATGACGCGGTGCGGTGTCATGAGCGGGCGTCGATCCGGCGCATCTCGTCGCGGAAGCCGGCGGCCACCTGCATCGCATCCGCCATGACCTTGTCGGTATCGAGGGTCAGCACCTTCCGGTCGCGCATCAGCCAGCGTCCGGCGACCATGGTGTCGGTGACATCGGAGGGCATGGCGGCGAACACGAGGGCGGAATAGGGGTCATAGATCGGATGGAGCCGCGGCGCGGCGAGGCTGATGCGTATCAGATCGGCCTGCTTTCCGGCCTCGAGCGAGCCGGTGCGGCGGGCGAGGCCCAGTGCGCGGGCGCCTTCGATCGTGCTCATGCGGACGACATCCACTGCCGGCAGCGGTTTGCGCGATCCGGCGAGCAGCTTGGCAAACATGCCGACCGGCGCCATCTGGCTGAAGAGGTCCAGCGTGTTGCCGCTCATGGCGCCGTCGCTGCCGATGCCGACCGGCATGCCGGCCGCCCGGAGCTTTTCGACCGGAGCGATGCCGCGACCCGCCTTGCCATTGGAGCGGGGATTGGTCGCGACGCAGACCTGGCGCTCGGCCATGAGGGCGATGTCGGCCTCATCGAGCTGGAGGCAGTGGGCGCAGATGAGGCCGGGCTTGAGCAGGCCCGCATCATCGGTCACCGCGACAGTCGACTTGCCATGGTTCTCCTGCGCCCACGCGACCTCAAGAGAACTCTCCGCCAGGTGCATCTGCACCGGCACTTCGGGGTGGGCGGCCGACCAGTCGGCGATCCGCTCCATGACGGCGAGGTCGGTGGAGTATGGCGCGTGGGGCGCGATCGAAGGGGTAACGAGAGGGTGGCCGCCAAACCGGTCCACCAGCTCCTCCACCCGGGCGAAGCCCTCATCGAAGCTGCGGTGATCGGGCGGATCGAAATCTGCCAGCGTCTGCCCGACGATGGCCCTCAGGCCCGCTTCGGCGCAGACATCGCCGACTTCCGTCTCGAAGTAGTACATCTCCGCGACGCTGGTGACCCCGGACTGGATCAATTCCAGCGCGGCGAAGGCCGAACCAGCACGGACCATGCCAGGGGAGACGAACTTGCGCTCGAGCGGCAGAATGTAGCGATAGAGCCGGTCGTCGACATCCTCACCCAACCCGCGGAACACCGACATGGCCATGTGGCAATGGGTGTTGACCATGCCCGGCATGACGATGTCGCCGCCACAATCGACGTACTCGGCATGGGTGAGGGCAGGGGCCTCACCGGACCCGATCGCCACGATCGTGTCACCCTCGACGTGGACCCAGCCGCGCTCGTGCTTGGTCATGGTGTCGTCGAGGGTGAGCACCCACGCGTTGGTGAGAAGGATCGTCAAGCCTGGTCTTCCGGCGCGAGGATCGTGCACTGTTCGGGTACCGGTACCAGACGGGCTGCCGTGCCGGGCTCGAGCACGCGATTGAGCGGGCTGTTGGCGACAAGCGGTCCCGCCGGCGTATCACACTGGTACTGGTAGGCGCGTCCGAGATAGGTCCGCAGCCCCAGAGTGGCCGGGATGCCTTCCACCTGCTGGTCGTCGGTGACCATGAGGCCGTCGGCGCGGCAGGCGAGGACGAATCGGTCGGGGATCTCGCCGAAGTGCTCGAGCGAGAGCGTCAGACGCACACCGCCATCCGCCTCGGCGGTGACCTGTGCACCGTCCCGCGCCACCACCTTCATGGCGACCAGATTCTCGAAGCCGACGAAGCGGGCAACGAAGGCGTTCGCAGGACGCTGGTAGAGGACTTCGGGCGTATCGAGCTGCATGATGCGGCCGGCGTGCATGATGGCGACGCGGTCCGAAATCGAGAAGGCTTCCTCCTGGTCGTGGGTCACATAGACCGAGGTGGTGCCGTTGGCGCGCTGCAGCTGCCGGATCTCGACGCGCATGTCGACGCGCAGCTTAGCGTCGAGGTTGGACAGGGGCTCGTCGAACATCAGCAGCGGCGGCTCGATCACGAGGGCGCGGGCGAGCGCGACGCGCTGCTTCTGTCCGCCGGAGAGCGCGCCGGGCAACCGGTCCGCCAGGGCGGCGAGCCCCACACGCTCCAGCATGGCCATGACGCGCCGCGAGCGCTCTTCGCCGGCGATGCCGCGCTGCTTGAGGCCGAAGCCGACATTGTCGGCTACCGACAGATGCGGGAACAGGGCGTAGTTCTGGAACACTAGCCCGATGTCGCGCTGGTAGGCGGGCAGCCGGGTCAGGTCCTTGCCGCCGAGGGTGATGGTTCCCGAGGTGGGCTGGAGGAAACCGGCGACGAGCCGCAGGGTGGTGGTCTTGCCGCAGCCGGAGGCGCCGAGCAGCGAAACGAGTTCGCCCTCGCCGACTTCGAGCGACAGGTCTTCGAGCACCTTGGTCGTGCCGTAGTGCGCGGTGATCGAGCGGATGGAAAGAGGTTTGGTCACAGAAGGACTCTACTTGGCAAGGAAGGTCAGGCCCAGGGTGCGCTCCACCACCGCCATGACGGCGACGGTAAGCAGCATCAACAGCACCGACACCGAGGCGACGGTGGGGTCGAAGAACTGTTCCATATGGGCCAGAAGCTGGATCGGAAGGGTGGAGATGCCCGGTCCCGTCAGGAAGATCGAGATCGAGACGTCATTGATCGAGGTGATAAAGGCCAGAATGAAGGCGGCCACCACGCCGGAGCGGACATTGGGCAGCAGGATGGTGAAGAAGGTCTTCAGCGGCGGCGAGCCCAGGCTGATCGCGGCCTCCTCGATGGAGAAGTCGAACGAGGCCAGCGACGCCGAAATCACCCGCACCACATAGGGCAGCACCAGAAGGGCATGACCCAACAGCAGCGAGATGTAGATCGGCGTATCGAACTGCACCGCCAGGTTCTTGAGGAGCGAGAAGCCCAGCACCAGTTCGGGCACGAGGACAGGCAGGATGAACAGCGTCGCCAGCCAGCGCGGGAGCTGGATGCGGTAGCGGTTCAGCGCGTAAGCGGCCGGGATGCCGATCAGGAGCGCGATCGCCGTCGACAGGAAGGCGATCTGAAGGCTCGTCAGGATGGTGCGCCGGAACGCCTCCATCTGGAAGATGTTCTCGAACCAGCGCAGGGACAGGCCCTGGGGCGGGAAGGTCAGGTAGGTGGTGTCGCTGATCGCGGCGCCTACCACAATGACCAGCGGCCCCACGAGGAAGGCGAACACGAGCGCGGTGAAGGCGATCAGCGCCGGATGAATCTTCTGGGTCATCACACAGTCATCGGGTTGAGGCGTTTGGCGACGCTGTTCATCAGCGCCACGATGGCGATGGTGATGACCACCATGACAGCGGCGATGGTGGAGGCTGCGACCCAGTCGAAGGTCACCATGGCCTGCTGGTACATGAGGGTGCCCATCATCATCACCTGCTCGCCGCCCAGCAGCTGCGGGGTGGCATAGGAGGTGAAGCTGCCGGTGAACACCAGCACCGCACCGACGATGAGGCCGGGGACAGCCAGCGGAAAGATCACCTGGGTGAAGGTCGCCCACGGTTTGGCGCCGAGGGAGTTCGAGGCCTGGATGAGGTCATCCGGAATGCTCTCCAGCACGCCGACCAGCGTCAGGATCATCAGCGGCACGAAGAGGTAGACCATGGCTACGATCACCGACCCTTGCGTGTAGAGCATGGTGAGCGGCTGATCGAGGATGCCGGCATTGACCAGCACCGTGTTGAGGATGCCGTTCTTGCCCAGGATTATGAGCCAGGCGAACGAGCGCACGACGACGCCCGTCAGCAGCGGAAACACCGCGGCGATGATGAGAATGGATTTCAGCCATCCCGGGGAGCGGCTGATCACGAAGGCGGTGATGAAGCCGATCACGAGGGCGATGGCGGTCACCACCAGCGAGACGTTGATGGTTCGCAGCAGCACGGTGCGGCGGAAGCCCGAGCCGAAGAAGGCGGCGTAGGTGGCGAAGGGGCCACCGGGTGTCAGGAAAGTGGTGATGATGGTAGCGGCAACTGGAAGTACCAGGAACACCACCACCAGCAGCGTTGCTGGAGAAGCCAGAGTCCAGCCGGCTAAGCGTTTCATTAGGGGGCCTTTCGGCACCAGCCCACAGGCCGGCGATCGTATTCGGGTCATCCCCGCGCCCGAAGGCACGGGAATGACTTGCAGTTCAGGTATCAGGCGCCGAAAGCCGGCGCCTCAACGGCATTACATGCCGAAGATTTCGTTCCAGCGGTCGACCCAACCGCCCTTGGCGGCGTTCATGCGGGCATAATCGACGCGCTGCAGGCCGGCAATAGTGTCGGCGCCATAGGTCCAGATCGAGGCCTGCTCCGGCGTCAGTTCCACTGCGGTGGCGACGGGAGCGTCAACACCGATCTCGGCCAGCTTCTGCTGGATCTCGGGCGAGAGCAGGAAGTTGATGAACTGGTAGGCCAGTTCCGGCTCCGGAGCGCCCTTGGGAATGTTGACGGTGTTGAGGGTCGCGATCGAGCCTTCCTCGAGGTCCGCCCAGACGACGGTGGGAACCGCAGCCTGGATCTGGGCCAGGGTGAAATCCTGCGCCACGGCGACGGTGATCTCGCCGGTGGAGAAGAGATTGATCATCTCCGAGCCGGTATTGTAGTTCTTGACGACGTTGGGGCGCAGCTCCTCGACGGCCGCGAAGGCGGCATCAGCGTCGTCGAACGCATCGACGCCGGCGTGTTCGCCAGCCTTCATCACAACCATCGGACCAGCCGTGGTGGTGATTCCCGGCAGCGACAGGGAGCCTGCAAGGTCTTCGCGCCACAGGTCGTTCCACGAGGTGATCGGCGTGTCCAGCTTGGCGCTGTCATAGACGATGCCGACACGGCCGATGGTGTAGGCCGGGCCATAGCCGCCCTGCGGATCCTGGGCGATCTCGTAGATGCCCTCGATGTTCGGGACCTTGGAGCGGTCGAACTCCTGGAAGAGGCCGGCCTCGATGCCCTGCTGGCTGAAGCTGTCGGAGAAATAGGCCACATCGACGCCGCCGCCGTTGCGAATCTGCAGCTTGTTGAGGCGTTCGCCGTTGTTGCCCGTCTCGAACACGATCTCGCAGTCGCACTGTTCCCGGAACGGCGCGAGCAGGAATTCCTCAAGCTTCTCGCCGTTGAAGCCCCACCAGGAAATCGTCAGCGTCTTGCCCTGGGCCATGGCCGGCGCCGAGCCGAGCAGCGCAGTGGCCGAGACGGCCAGGGCGAGCGAGCGAACGAAAGTCTTTTGCATAGTCTATATACCCCTTGCAGCGTCTGCCGACCGGCACCGCTCCCAGAAGCCTAATTTTTCGGCTTGACCGGAGCAAGCCACATTTTTGGGCGACAGGCCTGTCTGCCTTAGGTAATCAGCCACTTGCGTCATTATGCCCACGAGCCCGCCATGACTTCCCTGCCCAACGATGCCCTGATCAACGCTGCCGACGAGGTCGTCATCCGCCAGCACCTGGCGCTGGTCGCGCTCGGCAAGCGGCCGGCAGACCGAATCCTGCGGGTGGGGCGATTGCTCGACGTCCACGGGCGCAACTGGCACGAGGATCAAGAGATCGTGATCTCGGGCCGCCGCATCGCCTGGGTGGGTCCCGCGGGAGCCTACCGGGGCACTGCGGCCGAGCGGGTTGAAGAGCCCGGGCTGTCGGCCGTGCCGGGCTTCGGTGAAGTGCACAAGCACATCGAGTCCAGCCACCTGACGCCGGAATGGGAGGCGGCGCTGACACTGCCGCGCGGCACCACCTGGACCTGCGAGGCCAGCCACGAGTTCTCCAACGTCAATGGTGCGCGCAACCTGGAGTTCTGGCTGACGGCGCGCCTCGCCGGATCGCCGACCAAGATCTTCCCCCTGCCCGGGTCTGCGGTGCCGCCCACCGCCTATGAGTGGGGCGGCGGCCATTTCGGCTACGAGGAGCAGAAGTCGTTCCTCGATGCGCAGCTGATGACTGCCGGACTCGACGAGGTCATGGACTGGCCCGCGGTCTGGAATCCCGACAATCCGTCCCATGAGCGCCTGTGGGGCATGATCCGCGCCACCTTCGAAGCGCGCGGGGTGATCGAGGGTCATGCCGCCGGCATGCGCGACATCGCAGACATCAATGCCTTCGCCGCCGCGGGCATGGCATCGGATCACGAGGCCTGGACCGCCGAGGAAGTGCAGGACAAGCTGCGGCGCGGCCTTTTCATGGAGCTGCGCCCGCACTCGCTCAAGGAGATGATCACCGGCCTGATCGCCGCGGGCCAGCAGGACTGGTCGCAGTTCGCGCTGTGCACGGATGATCGGTCGTGCTCCGACACGATGAAGCTGGGCGCTACCGACCACAATGTGCGCCTAGCGGTGGAAGCGGGCCTCTCGCCCGAAACTGCCATTCAGATGGTCACCATCAATCCGGCCCGCCACATGCGCCTGACGCCCTGGGTGGGCGCGATCGCGCCGGGCCGCTTCGCAGACATCGTGCTGCTCGACAACGTCGACACCATCTCTGTCGCCAAGGTATGGGCGGACGGCCGGCAGGTATCGGAAGGCACGACCTACCTGTTGGACGTGCCTGCAATAAGCTGGCCGGACTGGGCGACCCGCACGGTCAATATCGAGCGCGACCTCACCGCAGCCGACTTCGCCATACCGGCCGGGGAGGGAAGTGCCGTGATGCACGCTGCCGTGCTGCGACCCTTCCACTGGGCGGACGAGTTCATCACCATGGAACTGCCCGTTCTTGGTGGGGAAGTGCAGCGCGATCCCGATCGCAACGTCACGAAGTTTGCCATTGTCGACCGGTTCTCGGGGGAGGGCAGGACATCGCGGATGTTCTGGCTGGGCACCGGCCCGCGCACCCCCGACACTGCGCTCGCCTGCTCGATGGGGCATGACAAGCACAACATCTGGGTGGTCGGCTCATCCGACGCCGCCATGGCGCAGGCGGTCAACGCATTGCGGCAGACGCAGGGCGGCTGGGCGCTGGTGCGCGAGGGCAACCTGGTCGCAACTGTGCGCTACGAAGTCGGCGGGCTCATGACTGCCAGGCCTGCCGAGGAACTCGACCGGGAAATGCAGGACCTTTACCGGGAAGGCGAGAAGGTCGAGTGGATGTACGAGCCCACCTTCTCCCCGCGGTGGTGGCCCGGATTTCCCGAGCGGCTGGCTTTTGCAACTCTGACCTGCGCGCCCTGGCGCTGGGTGCTGGTTGCTCCCTCACCACTGGCGCCGGAAGGGCTGGTCAATGTCGCGACTGGCGAGACGCATCCCGTGGTGTGGCCGGTCAGCGACTGACTGCTTCGCCCGTGGTTCGAGGCGGGATTGGCCTCACGGCCGATTCGACGCTCCTGGCTGTCGCGGATGTCAGGCTGACAGCGGCAAGGGCTCGGCGCGGGGCAGGTTGAGGGCGTCAACCAGCGCGCGGTATTCATGGCGCGCGTTGACGTGCGACATGGAAGGCGCGCCGCCGAGGAGATCGGCGTCCAGCGGGTCGAACACCGTCATTCCGGTGAGGAAGAGCGAGCGGAAGATGACGCGCTCGGCGATACCCTCGGCGACGCGGCAGCCGAGGCCCTGTGCCAGGCGCTCGACCGTCTGCTGCACGCGGCTGGCGTTATGCGAGCCGAGGTTCGAGATACGGTTGCGCACCAGAACCCAGTCGACGCTGCCGCCTGTCTGCTGGCGCTCGGCGCGGGCCTTCTGCACGTTGCGGGAATAGGGGCTGGCCTCGAGCGGCTCGCCGGTCCGCGCGTCGATGCGGGCGAGGACGTCGAGATCGATCATGCTGTCGTTGATCGGGGTGACCAGCGTATCGGCGGCCCCATGGGCAAGGCGGGCCAGGTGGCCATCGAAGCCGGGCGTGTCGATGACGATGAAGTCGGCCAGGCTGCGCAGCCCGTCCATGGCGCGGTTGAAGATGTCGAGTTCCACGCGCTGGTTCTCGCGGATGGAATCGCCCCAGGCCGTGGGAAGGTGGACATGCTTTGGCATGAGCACATCACGCCCGCTCGTATCGGCGGTCGCGCGGCGGTTGCGGACATAGCGGGTCAGCGTCTGCTGGCGGCTGTCGACGTCGATCGTGGCGACGCGGTGCCCCTGGTGAAGCAGGTAGACGGCCATGTGCAGCGCGGTCGTCGACTTGCCCGAACCACCCTTTTCGTTCCCGACTGCAATGATGTGCGCGCCGCCGCCGGCCATTCGTCCACTCCAAATCGGGTTCGAGGTCTCCATCAGCATGAAGCGAATTCATGGTTAACAATGCCCTAACGCGGAGCGCCGCCGGCTGTGGACGGCACTCCGCCCGGCATTTTTTAAAGGGTCGCCTGGAAGAGCGCCTGGAGCAGTTGCTGCCGATCCTCGGCCGACTTCAGCCGGATCGTCATGGTCTCGGTCTTGATCGGGGTCTGCGGAGGCAGGCTGAACTCCAGTTCCGGCAGGTGCTGCGAGGCCCACTCGCTGAACCGGTGCAGCTTGTTGGCACCGCTGATCGGAATGGTGGCGCTGTACTTGAAAGTCATGGGTCTGGATCGTCCGTACGAGCCGGTGCACCGCCGCGCGACATGGCGCGGGCGTTTACCGGTGGGTTAGCTGGAGAGGAAAACTCGACCTGGTGCAGCATTGCGACGGCAAAGCGCTGCACCAGGTGATCAGCCTATGAGAAGGCGACCCTTGCGGACGGGACCAAATGCGAACGGGAGGGTTTGCATGGCCAAGAGGTGGGACAAATACCCGGGGTTGTCAACCAAACGGGCGCCAGACCCTAGTCGCCGCGGTTCGAACTGCCGCGCGTCACGAGCCGAGGCGTTACCACCAGGTGCTCGGCCTGGGTGCGACCCTTGATGCGCTCGATCAGCAGGCGGACTGCCTGCAGCCCGAGTTGTTCTCCGGACTGGTCGACACTCGACAGGCTGTTCTGGGCGAAGTCGCAGTACATGGTATTATCATAGCCGACAATGCCGAGGTCTGCCGGCATCGCCAGCCCGAGTTCGGTGGCAACGCTGATCACCTCGAGGGCAATGAAGTCGGTCCAGCAGAAGATGGCGTCGGGCCTTCGGGGGCTTTCGAGGAGCCGGCGGGCGGCCAGTTGCACCTCCCGCAGGCTTTGGGAGATCTGCACTACGTTGATGGACTTGCTGAGGCCCGCCTCGATCATGGCGCGGCGATAGCCCAGCTCGCGTTGCGACAGGATAGTGGACGTTCCGCTCGACAAGCTGAGCATCGCAATGTTGCGGTAGCCGTTGGCGACCAGGTGCTTCACTGCCAGCATTGCGCCTTGCTGGTCGTTGTTGTTGACCGTGTCGAAGGTGTTCGCGTCGGGGTCGTGGTGGCCGATCGTGACCAGCGGCTTGAGGCTGGCGATCTGGTCGTGGTTGCCGCGGTCCTCGGTCGAACCGATCAGGACGATGCCATCCATCTGCCGGTCGATCATGGAATCCACGATGGCCATCTCGGTGATCACGGAGGACTCGCTGATGCCGATCATCGCCCGGTACTGGGTGCGTTCGAGTGCGGTGTTCACGCCCACCATGATGTCCGCGAAGAACGGGTTGCGGATGTCGGGCAACACCAGGCCGATGGTGTAGGTCTGCCCGCGCATGCCCCGGGCTGCGGCGTGTGGCCGGTAGCCGAGCCGGTCCATGGAAGCGCGCACCTTGCTGCGCAGGGCGTCCGACACGCCATAGGCGTCGCGCAGCACTTTCGACACTGCGGCGACGGACACCCCCGCATCCTCGGCGACTTCCCGAATGGTGACGCGGCCGTTCTTTCTGTCGGGTTTGACGTCCACCATGATGCCCTGACCTCCCGTATCTGCCCGCAAGTAAACCGGAATTCCCCGGTCAGAGGCGAGCCTAATCTTTCGGCAGGGTAGCTGCGGATTAGGCATTGCCAAAGGCGAAATTCTGTAGAACGATGCACGTAGAACATTCTACACGCTTTTGTGAGCGGGCATTTTGAGGAGATCCGCGTGAACGACGCCGCGGCACTGCACCCAAG
>JAEZHZ010000351.1 GCA_023436745.1 Pseudomonadota bacterium
TCGTTTATGTGCAGGATATGGAGCGTGAATTCGGCATAGGCGGGTCCGGCGAAACCGCCGAGAAGCGTCAGCGCGGAGGCGCCGAGAAGCAGTCGTTTCATCCCTGTCATCCCTGTTCATGCCACAAGGGCAGTTCAAACGGGCGGGCCTCCACCCGCCACGGCCGTATCGAGTGCGACCGCCTTCGAGTTAATCAGCGTTTCGTGACAGGTGAAAGTGTGGAGCTCGAACAAATCAAAGGAGCCATGCAGAACCATCTCTTCATCACCTATAAACCACGCGGCAATACTGTTAGTGCGGCGGAATACATCGGTAACGGGGCTGCAACGTCGTCCGGGCAAGGAACGGCGGGACAACTGGGAACTACCTCATGAGTGCCGCGCTCGTCAGCCTGATGCCTGAAATGCCCGCGCGCCCGGCGAAGTCCGCAAGCCTCGTCAGCTTCGTGCTGATCGGTGGCTTCGGGGCCGCATTGTTCGTCGCGCTGTCGAGCATTGCGATGGCTTTGCTGCCGTCAGGGGCCGAATGGCAGGTGAACGCGTTCTGCTATGCGCTGACCATACTGCCCATCTACCTGCTCCATCGCCGGTTTTCGTTTCGCTCGGGCGCGGCGCACCGCAAGGCCTTGCCGCGCTATGTGGCGGTGCAATTCATGGCGATGGGTCTGGCTGCGCTGTTTTCATTCGTGATCTATGGGTCCCTGCGTCTTCCGCCCGTCGCTGCTGCCGTGCTGGTGGTGGGGCTGACCTCCGGCGTGAACTTCCTTGTGCTTCGCGGATGGGCATTCGCGAGCGGGCAGAAGCCTGTGACGTCCTGGCGGGGGTTCGCCTCCTTCGCGAAACGGGGTTCCAATCGCTTGCCAGTGGGGTAATCTCCGCGCCGCCTGATTTGCGGAGAGACTTTCTATGAAGAGTGCGTTGATCGTCTATGGCGGCTGGTCGGGTCACGATCCGGAAGAGTGCGCCGCCATCTATCGGCGCTGGCTGCACGAGGACGGCTTCTCAGTGCGGACGGCGACGGAGACGAGCGCTTTCGCCGATCCTTCCATCCACGACCTTTCGCTGATCGTGCCGATTTACACGATGAGCAAGATCGAGAAGGAGGAGGTGGAGAACCTCACCAAGGCCGTCCAGAACGGCGTTGGCCTCGCGGGGCACCATGGCGGCATGAGCGACGCCTTCCGCGACGCGGTGGACTACCAGTTCATGGTCGGCGGGCAGTGGGTGGCGCACCCGGGTAACATCATCGACTACACGGTCGACGTAACCAAGCCCGACGATCCCATCATGGCCGGGATCAAGTCCTTCCCATACACCTCCGAGCAGTACTACATGCATGTCGATCCCTCCAACGAGGTGTTGGCGACGACCACATTCTCTGGTGAGCACGCACCGTGGATCGAGGGCGTGGTGATGCCGGTGGTCTGGAAGCGCTACCATGGCAAGGGCAGGGTGTTTCACATGACCCTGGGGCATCGCGCCAAGGAATTCGACAACACCAACATGGCCACCATCATGCGGCGTGGTCTGAACTGGGCCGCCCGGCCCGAAGCCGAATAGGCCTTTCAGCAGTTGGTGAGTTGAAACCGGCGGCGATTTGCCCTCGTATCTGAGAGCGAGGGAGACGCCATGACCCATTCGAGCCAGGACGGGCTGCCGGTTTCGCGCGGCCCGTTGATCTATCGGCAGTCTGTCTGGACCCGTGTGACGCACTGGGTCTGGGTCGTCTGCCTGTTCTTCCTGCTGCTGAGCGGGCTGCAGATATTCAACGCGCACCCTGCGCTCTATGTGGGCCAGGAGTCCGGTTTCGAATACGACAATGCGCTGCTGCGCATTGGCGCGGTCAACACACCCGACGGGCCGCGGGGGCGCACGACGGTTCTGGGCCAGACCTACGATAGCACCGGGTGGCTGGGGATGAGCGGTAGTGCCGAGCGCCCGCAGTTCACGGCCTTTCCGGGTGCGGTAACGATCCCCTCCTTCCGCGACCTCGCCACCGGACGGGTCGTACACTTCTTCTTCGGCTGGTTGCTGGTGGCGACGTTGGTGGTGTGGTTCGTCCCGAGCATCCTCAATGGTCACCTTCGTCAGGTCGTGCCGGGTACGGCAGACCTGCGGGGGCTGCCGCGAGATGCCCTCAACCATGCGCGGTTGCGACTGCACCGAGGCCGAAACTACGGACCGCTGCAGAAGGCCAGCTACTTCATGGTTCTCTTTGTCCTGTTTCCCGTGCTGGTCCTGACAGGACTGACAATGAGCCCCGGCATCGATGCTGCATGGCCGTGGTTGCTTGACCTGTTCGGGGGGCGGCAGACAGCGCGCACCATCCACTTCGCCGCCATGGTGCTGCTGGTGGTATTCTTCGTCGTCCATGTGGTGATGGTGCTGCTGGCGGGGCCGGTCAATGAACTCCGCTCGATGATATCCGGTTGGTATCGGGCGGCACCTGGGACAAAGGTACAGAAGGGGGACCGGGCATGAGACGCCTGATCCTCAACCGGCGGCAATTTCTTACAGGTACGGCGGCGTTGGGTACTGGCCTGGCGCTTGGTGGCTGCGACCAGTTCGATTTCCTTGCCCAACGCGGCAATCCGGTGCGTCAGGCGCTGGAGCAGGCCAATGTCCTCACCTATCGGACCCAGAGGCTGCTGATCGGCGACCAGACGCTGGCACGGGAGTACTCGGCCAGCGAAATCCGCCAGGGCATGAAGCCGAACGGCTCTACCGAGCCGACGACAGCCGAGTACATGTTCCTCAGGGCGCAGAACTTCGAGCCGTACCGTCTGACCATCAAGGGGATGGTGGAGCGGGAAGTCAGCTTCTCACTTTCGGAACTGCGCAACATGCCGGAGCAGTCTCAGATAACCCGGCACGACTGCGTGGAGGGCTGGAGTTGCATCGCCAAGTGGACCGGTACCCGCCTTGGAGCCGTGCTGGACCAGGCCGGCGTGAAATCCGAAGCCCGCTTCTGCATTTACCACTGCTACGACAACATCCAGCGTACTCTCGCCGGGGACATCTTCTACTACGAGAGCAGCGACCTTGTGGACGCCTATCACCCGCAAACGATCCTTGCCTATGGTTTGAACGACCAGGTACTGCCGGTGGCGAACGGTGCGCCGGTCAGGTTGAGGATCGAGCGTGCGCTTGGCTACAAACAGCCCAAATACCTGCACACCGTCGAACTCGTGGATGACCTGCGGCCCTTCGGGTTGGGTAAGGGCGGTTACTGGCCCGACAACGGCTATGACTGGTACGGGGGAATATGATCCTGGCGTGCACTTCGCGCCGGAATACTGCCCATGCATCTGTGTTGCTTGCGTTTTGGCGCAGATTCCCTCATATATGAGACGTCGCGCTCGACGCGCGTACGGACTTCTCTTCTTATCCCAGCGGTGAGCGGCGAAGTCAGCCCGGAGACCTACTGGTCCGGGTTTGAGCCAGCACCCGCGCGGTAATCCTTATCGCCCGATTGCATTTCCTGATCGTGCAGGCACCGCTTGTGCCTGCACAGCGTGCCGTTTGGCACATTGAAAGAACCAGATTGACCGATTTTACCTCCCTTGGCCTGCCGCAGCTTCTCACCGAGAGCCTGACCGCGGGCGGCTTCACCGAGCCGACCCGTATCCAGTCACAGGCCATTCCGAAGGCGCTGGAGCGCCGTGACGTCGTGGGCATTGCCCAGACCGGCTCGGGCAAGACAGCGGCCTTCGGCCTGCCGATCCTGGCGGGCATCCTGGAACTCAACGGCCGGCCCCGGCCACTGACCACGCGGGCTCTGATCCTTGCACCGACGCGCGAACTCGCCGTGCAGATAGAGGAGAGCCTGAAGAAATTCGCCGGTGGGCGGATGAAGCTCGATACCGCACTGATCCTCGGCGGCATGTCCCGTACCCAGCAGGTGAAGGCGCTGGCTCGCGGCGTTGACGTCGTGATCGCAACACCCGGCCGGCTGATGGACCTTGTCAACGACGGCAAGCTCCGGCTCAACGAGACGCGCTGGCTGGTGCTGGACGAGGCTGACCGGATGCTGGACATGGGCTTCATCGCCCCGGTGAAGGCCATTGCCAAGCTGGTTGGCCCGCGCCGCCAGACCATGCTGTTCTCCGCCACCATGGCGCCCGAGATCGAGGAGCTTGCTCAGTCGCTGCTGAAGGACCCGGTCCGGGTCGAAGCGGCGCCGCAGGGTTCGACCGTGGTCAAGATCGACCAGCGGGTAATCATGTCCGGGTCCAAGGCTAAGCGCGGCGTACTGAACGAGCTGCTTGCCGATGCGGACGAGGGCATGGAGCGCGTGATCATCTTTGCCCGCACCAAGCACGGCGCCGACCGCGTAGCGAAGAACCTCGCTATCGACGGCCATGAGGCGGCGGCGATCCACGGCAACAAGTCTCAGAACGCCCGTCAGGCGGCCCTCAAGGGCTTCGCCGGCGGTCGGGTGCGCATTCTCGTCGCGACCGATATCGCCGCGCGCGGGATCGACGTCCAGGGCATCACGCATGTCGTGAACTATGACCTGCCGGACGATCCGGAGAACTATGTGCACCGTATCGGACGCACGGGCCGCAACGGAGCTTCGGGCATTGCCATCACGCTGTGCGACGGCACCGAACGTGGCAAGCTGCGCGACATCGAACGGCTGATCCGCCGCACCCTTCCGGTTTCCGGTGATCTCAGCCTGGTGTCTGCTCCGGTCGCTGCCGCTCCGGCCCGGCCTGCCGGCCGGCCCGGTGCACGCTCGGCACGGAACCCCAAGGCAGACGCGACGCGTCGGCGTGACGGTGGGGAGCGCCGTCCCGAGGCTGCCAAGAAGTCGGGCGAGGGTCGGCCGGGATCCTGGATGACGGAGATCGGCAAGGGTGGCGAGCCCCGCACTGCCCCCAAGAAGGCGGAGGCAGGCCAGGCCAAGCCAAGGTGGAGCCGTGGCCAACGCAATGCTGCCAAGGCCAGGCGCTCGGTTAGCGCCTAGGACCATACAGATATGAAAGGGCCCCTCGATGGAGGGGCCCTTTTCCATTTCGCGTGCCGCGACACCGGCGTGGTGATCAGGCCACCGACGCCAGATAGAGGATGTCGCGGGTTCCGGAGCCTTTGCGGCTCGCAGGAGCAAGGCGGTCCTGAAAGCTGCGGGACCAGTCCTCGATGTTGTAGTTCCGGGCGGCAGTCATCAGCGACTGCCAGCGGCTGATCCGCTCATCGAGCGGCATGTCGAGTGCGAGACGCAGGGCCTCTGCCGTTTCGTCGGTATCGAACGGATTGACCAGCAGGGCCGCATCGAAAATCTCGGCGGCGCCAGCAAAGCGCGAGAGTACCAGCACGCCGGGGTCGTGCGGGTTCTGGGAGCCGATGTACTCGTGCGCCACGAGGTTCATGCCGTCGCGCAGGGGCGTGACCAGCCCCACCTTTGCGAGCCGGTAGAGGCCGGCAAGGCTCGGTTGCCCGTAGGCCCGCTTCACATAGGTGAGCGGCTGCCAGTCCAGTTCGGCAAAGCGGCCCATGACGCGGCCGCAGATGGCGTCGAGGGTGTCGCTTGTTTCCTGGTATTCCTTGATGGTGTCCCGGGATGGCGGCGCCACCTGCAGGAAGTGTACTGCCCGCCTGAAGCGCGCATCGTTGGTGAGGAGCTTCTCATAGGCTTCGACCCGTTGCGGCAGGCCCTTGGAATAGTCGAGCCGGTCTACGCCGATGATCAACTGCTGATCCCCGAGAATGCGGCGCATCCGGTTGACCATCTTGCTGGCGGCAGGGCTTGCGGCGAGCCGGGCGAAGGCGTCGGGATCCGAGCCGATAGGGAAGGCGTCGACCTCGGTCCGGCTGAAATCCACCGAGCGCAGCGGACTACCGGAAATGCTCGCGGGTGCCTGGTGTTCGGCGAATTCGGTGAAGGCAGCGACGTCGCGCTTGGCCTGCATGCCCACCAGGTCATAGCGCGACAGGTCACGCATCAGTTCGAGATGGTTGGGGATGGCGTAGAGCGCGTCTGCAGTGGGGAAGGGGATATGCAGATAGAAGCCGATCCGGTTGCGGGAGCCGAGGGCGCGGAGTTCGCTGGCCAGCGGGATCAGGTGGTAGTCGTGTACCCAGATGAGGTCGTCTGCCTTGAGCAGCGGGAGCAGGGCGCGGGCGAACTGCTGGTTCACCCGGCGGTAGCCTTCGTACCAGGTGCCGTCGAGCGTCGCGAGATCGAGGCGCAGGTGAAAGCTGGGCCAGAGAATGGAGTTGGAGAACCCGGCGTAATAGGCGTGGTGGTCAGGGCGGCTGAGGTCGATCTGCGCGACCTTGAGCCCTTCAACGTCCTCCACACGGGCATCCATTGCGGGCTGGTCCACGAGACGGCCCGACCAGCCGAACCAGAAGCCTTCTCGTTCAGCCAGGGTCTTGCGCAAGGCAACGGCCAAGCCGCCAGCGGCCGGTCCTTTGCCCGGCGTGCGGTTGGAAACTATGACTAGTCTACTCATACGGTGTTTTTGCCCCCGTTCGTTGTTGTCAGTGCAAGCGGTCGCGTGCTGCGATGTCTCCCAGGCCCTGAATGAGTGCGTAGACGGAGGCGACGTTGGCGATGCGCATGCGCGCTGCGGTGTCCCCTTCGCCGAGCTTGATGCCGACGCCACCCAGTTCCTGGGCGGCGACGAAGGCGTCTTCGTCAGTAAAGTCGTCGCCGATGAAGATGGGTGTGCGTCCCGCGAACGGCTCCTCCTGCATGAAGGCGCGCAGGGCAGTGCCCTTGCCGACGAAGGAGGGGCGCGCCTCGAACACCATCTTGCCCGGAATGAGGGTGAAGTCGGTGACGGCGTTGACGGCTTGCTCCATCGCGGATTTCACGGATTCGCCGAGTTCCGGGTCCTGGCGGTAATGGACGGCGACGGTGCCTTCCTTGCGCTCGAGGATGAGGCCGGGATTGGACATGACCAGCGGTTCCACCGCGTGGGCGATCTCCTCGGCCGAGCGCAGCGCTGCCTCGTCGACGTGCTCCAGAACCCCGTCAGCCCGGCGTCTCTGGGCGCCATGGGCGCCGGCGACGGGCAGTTGGAGGGGGGCGAGGAAGCGGTCGATGTCGGCGATCTCGCGGCCGGTGATGACGGCGAAGGCGCTGTCGAGTTCACGGGCCGCGCGCTCGAGCTGTTCGGGAAGGTCGCTCGGGACCGATACGGCGTCGGGGGTGTCGGCGATCTCGACCAGCGTGCCGTCGAAGTCGGTGAAAATCGCCAGTGGCGGCGCGGACGCATGGTCCAGTTGGGACATCTTGGGCCTCGGGGTGGATTTCTCGTTGATGGCGCAACGCTGCTGGAGCCTTTTGGTTCGCAGCAACATGGCAGCCATTCCCCAGGCGGGACGGGCGTCAGCGCGGATTCGCGTTCAGGAAGATGAACGCAGATGAACGGTCGATGAACGCATTATAGACGGAGAGTGCACGATCCCTATGCGAGGGGGATGCCCTTCTGACCCTTGTCTGACTGATATATGGCCGACAGGTCTGCATAGAGAGCGGTGATGTCGTCGACCCGTTGCAGCAGCGCCTCGCGATTGCCGCGATCGAGGCTGGCGATCATCTGGGGGATCGACCGGCTGGTCCAGAACTGGTTGGTCCGGTTGTAGAGCGGGCGATCCGGCGAGACGGTGGCACGGTCCGGATCGGGCACGGCGAAGACGGCCTGAAGGATCTGGATGTCGTAGGGGATGGCGAAGCTGTCGCGGCTGTCTTCGTGGCTGAACAGGTAACAGAAATTGTCGAAGCCCGACCAGGTGATGCCGGACAGGCAGAGCGAGCAGGGCTCGTGGGTCGCGAGGAACAGGCAGTCCGCCGTGGCCGGCCGCTGGTCGGCAGGCAGTTCGAAGAAGCGCTTTATGGCGTGCATCTCGCCGTGCCAGAGCGGATTCTCCGTCTCGTTGTTGGTCTCGGCAACGACGACCGACAGGTCCGACTTCCGGAGGATCGCGGCACCGAAGAGCTTGTTGCCACGCTGGACACCCTTGTGGGTGACGGGGGCGATGTCGTGCTCGATCACGTCGAGCAGGCGCTCGACCAGGTCCGGGGTATCCAAGTCTATTCCTCCAGAGGCACGAGGCCGATCAGCGGGATGCCGGCGGCATCGAGCAGGCGAAGGCTGTCGCCATCGCTTTCGTAGCGGGTTACTGCGGCGAGGGCGGCGAACAGTGCCGCCTCCTGCTCCATCAGCGGCGCGGAGCAGGCCATGCGTGTGGCGGCGGTAGGGCCGAATGAAAGCCCGGCGGTGAAGTCGGCCTCGGCAAAGTAGTTGTTGCAGCCGCTGTTGCCGCCGGCGCGATTGTCGGTGGTGATCGAAAAGGTGGGCGCACGCTCGCCTACGGCCGGCTTGCCGCCGATGCTGGTGATCCGCCAGAGCACGCCCGCCAGACCGGCCCGTGGCCCGGCGGCCGGCGGCAGGCTCTTTTGGGTGGCGGCCGGCACGCGGACGAGCTCGATGGAAACCGGAGTCGGAGCCGAGGCATCGACCGGCACGGGGGCGACGCTGGCGAAGGAGAAGCCGCCGGGACCGTTCAGCTCGGCCACAAGGCCTAATGCAGTGCCATGGCGGCTGACGTCGGTGCGCAGGTTGAGGACGAAGCCGATAGGGGGGTGACCGTTGGCGGCGACACTGCCGGTGGCCCCGGCGACCGGCCGCCCTGACGGCAGTGTCACCAGGCTGACCCGCAGGGTGGTTCCGGCGGGCGCTGCGATCCGCTCCCGATAGGTGACCGTGCCCGTGAAACTCGCGGCCTGGCCGAAGGCCGGGACTGCGAGCAGCAGCAGGGCGAGCAGGGTGTGGATCAGCCGCGATATCATGAAGGCACCCTAGCGCAGCCCCGTGGCCGTTTCGAGTTCAGACGCAGGATTGGGTTACCGCAGCACGAGCCAGGGTTCGGAGAACCTGTATTCCTCGAGATTGTCCCCCGGGCCCCCGCGGTCGACGACCAGGAAGTCGCCGTCCCGATCCAGCGGCGTCAGCACGCCATGCCAGGTGTTGATGGCGATGTTGACGCCCTGCCCGGGGGCTGGGGAAAAGGCGAGGGGGCGACCCGGAGTGCCGGCCTCGTCGGGCGCCACGATGACGAGCCAGGGCGTGTCGCCCAGCGGATAGAATGCCTGGCTACCGAGGGGGTGGCGCTCCACCAGGGTGAGCGACAGCGGCAGGGCATAGGGCTTGCCCTGAAAGATCGAGATCAGCGGACGCGCATCCGTGCCGGCGAGTTCGACGCGGGCGAGGTCGTGATAGCGCTCGGTCATGCCGGCATTGATGGGATAATGGTGGGCGCCTTCGCGCGTGATCACCTGACCAAACGGCGCAAACGCCTCCGCGGTCAGCGGCTCGACGATGATGGTCCGCGGGCTCTCCATCAGAAGGGGAGCTTCGCGTGGCGGTTGACGTCCTTGTAGAGCAGGTAGCGAAAGCGCTGAGGACCGGCATAGCAGGCCTGGGGGCAGAAGGCGCGCAGCCACATGAAATCGCCAGCCTCGACCTCCACCCAGTCGCGGTTCAGGCGGTAGACCGCCTTGCCTTCGAGCACGTAGAGGCCGTGCTCCATGACATGGGTCTCCTCGAAGGGGATCACGGCGCCGGGCATCAGCGTGACGATGTTGACGTGCATGTCGTGGCGCAGGTCAGCGGGGTCTACGAAGCGGGTGGTGCCCCAGGTGTCCCCGGTGTCCGGCATCCAGCGGATCGGCGTGTCCTTGTCGCTCGCCACGAAGGGCTCAGGCTTGTCGATGCCGTCGACTGCCTCGTAGCGCTTGCGCACCCAGTGGAAGCGCGCCGGTTCGGCGGCGTTGTTGACGAGGGTCCAGTTGCTGGCGGGCGGCAGGAAGGCATAGCCACCTTCCCCGAGCAGGTGCGTGGTGCCTTCGATGGTCACGCTCACCTGACCTGCGACGACGAACAGCACGCCTTCTGCCTCGGGATTGAGCTCCGGGCGTTCGCTGCCGCCCCCGGGAGAGACTTCCACCACATATTGCGAGAAGGTCTCGGCGAAGCCGCTCAGTGGCCTCGCGATGATCCACACGCGGCTGTCGCGCCAATGCGGCAGGTAGGAGGTGACGATATCGCGCATCACCTCTCGCGGGATGACGGCATAGGCCTCGGTGAAGACAGCGCGGCCGGTGTGCAGGGTCATCTGCGACGGCAGGCCGGAGGAAGGCGATGCGTAGGTCATGGTGGTCCGTATCTTGGGGCCGTCACGCGATGAGGACGAAATCAGGCACTGATGCGATAGTCAGCGACGATGCGACCAGCCGCAAGTGCTTCGCGCTCGTATACCGTCTTGCGCCAAGGCTCCTCGAGCGCCGCGTGGTACCATTCCTGCATCGATGACAGGGCCAGCAGGCGGCGGGCGTAATCGGCTGCGGCGGGGCTGAGCTGCAGGTCATAGGTTTGCACGCGGAAGGCCACTGCGCTGAAAAAGGCGTCGACCGCCGTAAAGTTCGGGCCCGCCAGGAACGGTCCCCCGAACCGGGCGAGCCCTTCGGTCCACAACTGATCTATACGGGCTATGTCAGCGGCAAGCGCAGCCGGAATGTCCGCAAGCACAACCCGGATGCCCACATTCATGCCGCAGATGTTGCGCAGTGTGGTGAAACCCGAGTGCATTTCGGCAGAGGCGGAGCGGGCAAAGGCGCGGGCCGTCCTGTCGGAAGGCCAGACCTCGCGGTGCGTCTCCGCCAGGTACTCCGTGATCGAAAGGGAATCCCACACCACAGTCGTGCCGTCCACCAGGCAGGGAAAGCGGCCGGACGGCGACACATCGCCGAAGGCCAGGTCGGGCCCCTCAGTGAAGGGGCGGACCTGCTCATCGAAGACGATCCCCAGTTCGCGCATCAGCACCCAGGGCCGCAACGACCAAGACGAGTAGTTCTTGTTGGCGACGTAGAGTGTGTACATGGACCCCTCCCTTGCAGTGGCATAGTGCCTTGGCGGGCGGGTGGCACGCTAGTCCGGAGTGGAGGTTTCCACCTGTCGCTTGAGGCGGCTGAGCATGGACGACGCATAGGCGGCGTAGGGGCCGATCCAGCGTTCGTGGATGGCGTGGATGGGCAGTGCGTCGAGGTGGTTCCAGCGCTCGCGGCCACGGCGCTCGGCAACGAGCAGGCCCGCCTCCTCGAGAACGCCCAGGTGCTGCATGACCGTGCAGCGATCAAGTCCGGGCAGTTGCTCGCAAAGGTCGCCGGTGGTGCGGGGCCCCGCCTTGAGCAGATCGAGAATCTGGCGGCGCACACGATGGCCGAGGGCCTTGAAGATGCGGTCGTCCTGGTCTTCCGTTGACATGTTATATTTTTATAACATATCGTCGCCGGGTGCAAGCGAGAGGAGAGCGACCGATGGCCTATGGGTTCACGGTGAGCGGCCGGATCAGCAAGCCGGTCCATGAGGTATTCGAGGCGGTGGCCGACCCCCAGAAGCTCAGTGGGTACTTCACCACCGGCGGCGCGCAGGGGCGGCTGGAGACGGGCGCGACGGTGACGTGGGACTTCCACGACTTTCCCGGCGCCTTTCCCGTGCACGTGGTGGAAGTGGTGCCTGACCGGCGCATCGTGCTGAAGTGGGAAGCGGCGCCGGACGACGATCCTGCCGGCGCCTACGAAACGACGGTGACCATGAGCTTCGAGGGGCTGGAAGACGGCCGGACGCTGGTCAGCATCCAGGAGGAGGGCTGGCGCGAGAATGCCGCGGCCCAGAAGGCGTCCTATGGCAACTGCGAGGGCTGGACGGGGATGCTGTGCGCAATGAAGGCTTATCTCGAGCACGGGATCAACCTGCGCGAGGGCTACTACAAGTAGCCTTGCGTCCGGTAAGCTGCCGTTAGGGTTACCAATCCTTCAGTTTTCCGTGGGTAGGCTGCAAGGATGGACGCCTGGAGCCATTCCATAGGCCTTGTGCCGCACAACTGGATGCAACACCACCTGCCGTGGCTGCTGGTGCTGGCGATGCTGATCGGGCTGTTCCGCGACGAGCCGGCCGTATCCGGTGACGACGAGCTGAACGGCTGACTCAGTCCGGCAGCATGGCCTTCAGCCGCAGCAGGGCGATCCGCTCGACCTGGGCGCAGGCGGTGGCAAATTCTTCATCGGCGGTGTTGGCGATGCGGCGCTCGAAGGCTTCGAGGATCGATGCCCTGGTGTGATCGCGCACGGCAATGATGAACGGAAAGCCGAATTTCTCGACATAGGCGGTGTTCAGCTCGGTGAACCGCTGGCGTTCGGCGTCGGTTAGGGCATCGAGACCGGCGGACGCCTGTTCGGCGCTCGAGGCTTCGGTGAGGCGCCGGGCGGCCGCCAGTTTGCCGGCGAGATCCGGGTGGGCACGCAGAACGGCAAGCCTTTCCTCCGGCGTTGCCATGCGGAACTGGGTCCTGAGGGCGAAGTGGAGGCCGATCGCGGTGTCGTTGGCGGGGCCGAGTTCGCCCTCCCAGGCGCGCTCGGCGATCCAGGGGGAGTGCTCGAAGACGGAGCCGTAGTCGGCAACAAAACTGGCACGATCCTGCTGCGATGGTGTTGCGTTCCGTTCCCGCCAGGGATGCCTTTGGGCCCAATGCTCGGCGATCTGCAGACGGGTGGGGGTCCAGACGCGGTCGAAGCCCTTGATGTAGTCGATGAAGCGCCTGAGGCCCTGGAAGCGACCGGGCTGTCCAACCAGCCGGCAGTGAAGACCGATCGACATCATCTTCGCCCGGCCGTCCTGGCCCTCGGCGTAGAGGCAATCGAAGCTGTCCTTGAGGAACTGGAAGTACTCCTCGCCGGTATCGAAGCCGGGCGCGGTGACGAAGCGCATGTCGTTGGCGCTGAGCGTATAGGGGATGATGAGCTGCGGCTTGCCGGCGATCAGCTTCCAGTAGGGCAGGTCATCGTCGTAGGTGTCGGAGATGTAGGCGAAGCCGCCATACTCGGCGACGAGGTCGACGGTGTTGAGGCTCGAGCGGCCGGTGTACCAGCCGAGGGGGCGCGAGCCGGTGGCGATGGTGTGCAGGCGCACCGCCTCGGCGATCTGCCGGCGCTCCTCGTCCGGCGGCATGTCCTTGTGCTGGACCCATTTGAGGCCGTGGGAGGCGATCTCCCAGCCGGCTTCCTGCATCGCCGCGAGCTGGGTCGGCGCGCGCATCAGGGCCGTGGCGACGCCATAGATGGTGACCGGAATCGCCGCCTCGGTGAAGAGGCGATGCAGCCGCCAGAAGCCGGCGCGGGCACCGTATTCGTACATCGATTCCACATTGGCGTGGCGCTGGCCGGGCCAGGGGGCGGCGCCGAGCACGTCGACGAGGAAGGCCTCGGACGCTGCGTCGCCATGCAGGATGTTGTTCTCGCCGCCTTCCTCGTAATTGAGGACGAACTGAACGGCGACATGGGCGCCTCCGGGCCAATCGGCATGGGGCGGGTTGGAGCCATAGCCGTGCATGTCGCGGGGGTAGCGGATCATCGGTGCCTCGTGCGGTGACAATGAGATAGTAGCCGCAGGGCCGGCGATCTCAAGATGCCCAAAAATGGACCAAACGGTAAAAATTGTGCATTGCGCAACAGGGATGATGCGCTAGTCTCACTCGACAGGGGACTACACGACTAGTGCACGCCGAGGTCCGGAAGGATTCCCGCTTTCCGGTGGCGTGCGAAGGGAGCAGCAGATGGCGGCAGGACGGCTGACCACGCACGTACTGGACACCATGCACGGCAGGCCCGCTCGGGGCATGCGGCTCGACCTGCTGTATGTCCATGGCGATCATACACATCATCTCGCCGACAGCTATACCAACGAAGACGGTCGGGTGGACCAGCCGCTGCTGGGCGAGGACCAGTTCCAGCACGGCGAGTTCGAGATCCACTTCCATGTCGGGCAGTACTTTGCCCGACTCGGCGTCGACATCGCGACACCGTTCCTCGACGTCGTGCCGGTGCGCTTCACCATCAGCGAGGACAGGCACTACCACGTGCCGCTGCTGGTGAGCCCGTTCGCCTACTCGACCTATCGGGGGAGCTGAACCGTGGCCGCGACCAGCAACGCCATCCGCTTCCTCCTCAATGGCGAGGAGGTTGCGCTGACCGATGTGAAGCCGGAGACGACGCTGCTCGACTGGCTGCGGCTGGAGCGGCGGCTGCGCGGCTCCAAGGAAGGCTGCGCCGAGGGCGATTGCGGGGCGTGCACCGTGCTGGTGGGACGGCTCAGCGGCGACGAGGTGATCTACGACAGCGTCACGGCCTGTATCAGGTTCGTGGGGAGCCTCCATGGCACGCATGTGGTGACGATCGAGCACCTGCGCGGCGAGAACGGCACGCTTCACCCCGTGCAGCAGGCGATGGTGGACCATCATGGCTCGCAGTGCGGGTTCTGCACGCCCGGCTTCGTGATGAGCCTCTACGGGCTGTGGATGCGCGAGCCGCGGCCGAACCGGAGCGCCATCGAAAAGGCGCTGCAGGGGAACCTGTGCCGCTGCACCGGCTATGCGCCGATCATCCGCGCGGCCGAGGCGATGGCGGACTACGGGCTGCCGGAGGCCGATCCGCTCCATGCCGAGCGGATCGCGGTGAAGGCGCGGATCCGGGCACTCAACGACGGGCGGCGGGTGGAACTGGGCGAGGGGGCGGCGCGGATCATCGTGCCGGCGAGCCTCGATGACTTCGCCTCGGTCTATGCCGAGAACCCGGGAGCGACGATCGTTGCCGGATCGACGGATGTGGGACTGTGGGTGACCAAGTTCATGCGGCCGATCGGGCCGGTGATCTTCATCGGGCACCTCGAGGAGCTGAAGCGGATCGCCGAGAACGACAGCGAAGTGCGGTTCTATGCCGGGGTGAGCTATTCGGAGGCGCTGCCGGTGATCGGTGCGAAGCTGCCGGAGCTGGTGCCGCTGTGGAACCGCATCGCCGGAGAGCAGGTGCGCAACATGGGCACGATCGGCGGCAACATCGCCAATGGCTCGCCCATCGGTGACACGCCGCCGGCGCTGATCGCGCTCGGGGCGCGGCTGACGCTGCGCAGGGGTGAGGCCCGGCGGGAGCTCAAGCTCGAGGACTATTTCCTCGCCTATGGCAAGCAGGACCGCGAGCCGGGCGAGTTCGTCGAGAGCGTGACGGTGCCGCTGCTGCCGGCGGGCGAGCAGTTCGCCGTCTACAAGGTTTCCAAGCGGCGCGAGGAGGACATCTCGGCGCTGTGCGGCGCGTTCCGCGTGTTCGTCAACGACGCCGGCATGGTGGGCATGGCGCGGATCGCCTTCGGGGGCATGGCGGCGACGCCGAAGCGGGCGAAGGCGGTGGAAGCGGCGCTGGTGGGCAAGCCGTGGACGATGGAGACGGTGGAGGCGGTGCTGCCGGCGTTCGCCGAGGACTACCAGCCGATCACCGACATGCGCGCGAGCAAGGAATACCGGCTGCTCGCAGCGCAGAACCTGCTGAGGCGTTTCTTCCTCGAGACGCAGGGTGAAACCGTGCGGGTCAAGCGGGAGGTGGCATAGTGAACAAGCACACCGCGCCGATCGAGATCGCAACGCTCCATACGCCGACCCGGCACGACAGCGGGCCCAAGCACGTCACGGGGACGGCGGAATACATCGACGACATGGTCGAGCCGACGGGCACGATGCATGCCTATCTCGCCCTGTCGCAGCGCGCCCATGCCGAGATCGTGTCGGTGGACCTGGCGGCCGTGAGGGCTGCGCCGGGGGTGATCGGGGTGCTCACCGCCGAGGACATTCCGGGCGAAAACGACATCAGCCCGAGCCATTTCCACGACGAACCCATCTTTGCGACCGGCAAGGTGCATTTCTGGGGCCAGCCGCTGTTCGCGGTGATCGGTGAAACACGCGAGGCGGCAAGGCGGGCGGCGCACCTGGCGGTGGTGGAGTATCGCGACCTCGAGCCGATGCTCGACGTGCGGGCGGCGCAGGCCGGAGGCGGCAAGGTCGTGGCGCCGCCACTGACGCTGCAGCGGGGCGAGGTCGAGGCGGCGCTCGCTTCGGCACCGAAGCGGGTGGAGGGGTCGATCGCCATCGGCGGGCAGGACCATTTCTACCTCGAGGGCCAGATCGCCATGGCGCTCCCGGGCGAGGACGAGGACGTGACCGTCCATTCCTCGACCCAGCATCCGAGCGAAGTCCAACTGATGGTGGCGCAGGTGCTGGGCATCCGCCAGCACGCGGTGACCGTGGTGGTGCGGCGCATGGGCGGCGGCTTCGGTGGCAAGGAAACGCAGGGCAATCTGTTCGCCTGCGTCGCGGCGCTCGCGGCCAAGAAGTGGAACCGGGCCTGCAAGATCCGCCCTGACCGCGACGACGACATGACCGCCACCGGCAAGCGGCACGACTTCGTGGTGGACTATCGCGTCGGCTACGACGAGACGGGCAGGATCCACGCGGTGGATGCGGTCTATGCGGCGCGCGCCGGTTTCTCCTCGGACCTCAGCGGGCCGGTGACCGACCGGGCGCTGTTCCATGCCGACAATGCCTATTACTACCCGGCGGTGCGGGTGCGTTCCGAACCGCTCTATACCAATACCGTTTCGAACACCGCCTTCCGCGGCTTCGGCGGCCCGCAGGGCATGGTGGCGGCGGAGCGCTGGATCGAGGACATCGCCTATGCGCTAGGCAAGGACCCGCTCGAGATCCGCAAGGCCAATTTCTACGGCACCGACACCAACAATGTGACTCCCTACCACCAGGTGGTGGAGGACAATGTCATCCACCGGGTGGTGAGCGAACTCGAAGCGTCGTCGGACTACCAGGCGCGGCGCGAGGCGGTGCTGCGGTTCAACCGCGAGAACACGGTGCTGCGCAAGGGCATCGCGCTGACGCCGGTGAAGTTCGGCATCTCGTTCACGGCGACCTGGTACAACCAGGGCGGGGCGCTGGTGCACCTCTACAAGGATGGCACCATCCAGCTCAACCACGGCGGCACCGAGATGGGGCAGGGGCTCTACATCAAGGTGGCGCAGGTGGTGGCGGACGCCTTCGGCGTCGGGCTCGACAGCGTCAAGATCATGGCGACCAACACCAGCAAGGTGGCCAATACCTCCGCCACCGCAGCGTCCTCGGGCACCGACCTCAATGGCGCGGCGGCGTTCGATGCCTGCCGCCAGCTCAAGGAGCGGCTGACCGCGCATGCGGCGCGGTTGCACGATGTGCCGGAAGAAGCGGTGCGGTGGGTGCAGGGCGGCATCGAGGCCGGCGACACCTTCGTGCCGTTCGGCGAACTGTGTGCCTCGGCCTACATGAACCGGGTGCAGCTTTCGGCCGCCGGCTTCTACAAGACGCCCAAGATTCACTGGGACCGCGCCACCGGACGCGGACGGCCATTCTACTACTATGCGTACGGCGCCTCGGTGACCGAGGTGACCATCGACACGCTGACCGGCGAATACGTGGTCGACCGCGTGGACATCCTGCACGATGTGGGCAAGTCGCTGAACCCGGCCATCGATCTCGGCCAGGTGGAGGGCGGCTTCATCCAGGGCATGGGCTGGCTGACCAGCGAGGAACTGGTGTGGGACCAGAAGGGACAGCTGCGCACCCATGCGCCCTCGACCTACAAGATCCCGCTCGCCAGCGACGTGCCGCCGGTGTTCAACGTCCGGCTTGCCGAGTGGTCGAGCAACGCGGAGCCTGCGATCGGGCGATCGAAGGCCGTGGGCGAGCCGCCGCTGATGCTGGCGATCAGCGTGGTGGAGGCGCTGTCCATGGCGGTGGCGAGCGTCGCCGAATACCGCGTGGCGCCGCGGCTCGACACACCGGTGACGCCGGAGCGCGTGCTGATGGGCGTCGAGCGGATGCGGGGGGCGCGGGGGTGAACGCTGGTGCCGAGCTCGCCGCCGCACCCCCACCTAACCTCCCCCTGGGACGGGGAGGGACTGCTGCGGGGGTGTTGAGAGAACCCCCACCTAGCCTCCCCCTGGCAGGGGGAGGGACTGCTCCGGTGGTGTTGAGAGAACCCCCACCTGGTCTCCCCCTGGGAGGGGGAGGAATTGTTGCGGTGGGGTTGGGAGATCTTGCCCCTTTCACGGATTTGCTCCTCCCCCTTCCAGGGGGAGGTTGGGTGGGGGTGCGGCATTGAACTCAGCGTCCCTGTCCGCCTTCTTTGCCGCCAACCCCGTGGCCATTGCGTGCGAGCTGACCTCGGTGAAGGGATCCTCGCCGCGGGAGCAGGGGACGTTCATGGTGGTGGGGCCGGAGGGAACCGTCGGCACCATTGGCGGCGGGGCGCTGGAATACCTGGTCATCGAGCATGCGCGGCGGCTGATCGCGGAGGGGCGGGCCGAAGAGGCGATGGACGTGCCGCTGGGCCCGGAGATAGGGCAGTGCTGCGGCGGGCGGGTGACCGTGACGCTGAGGCATGCGGATGCCGCAACCCGCCAGCTTCTGGTGGAGCGGGCGGCAAACGACGAGGCCGGGCGACCGGCGGTCTATGTGTTCGGTGCGGGCCATGTGGGGCGGGTGCTGGCGCAGATCCTGACGCTGTTGCCCGTGCGGCTCGAAGTCATCGATACGCGCCGGGACGAGCTGGCGCTGCTGCCGGCAGGGATCGCCGGACACCGGGTGGCGATGCCGGAAGCGGTGGTGCGGCAGGCGCCACAGGGCAGCAGCTTCGTGATCGTGACGCACGACCATGCGCTCGATTTCCTGATCGCGCTCGAGGCGCTGAAGCGGACGGACAGCCCCTATGTGGGCATGGTCGGCTCGCAGACCAAGAAGGCGAAGTTCGCAAGCTGGTTCCGCGAGCAGGGCGGAGACGAGAAGGCGCTTGGGCGGCTGGTGCTGCCGATCGGCGCGCAGGGGCTTGGGGATAAACGGCCCGAGGTGATCGCCGCGCTGGCCGCGGCGGAGATAATGGTCCAGATTGGGCGGGGGGAAGCTGATGTTGCGCGCAAACGCGCCTCCGCACCAACGGAGGTGGTGAGTGGACGCTAGAATGCCGCATCGGCTGGAATTGACGGGTATCACCAAGCGCTTTCCCGGCGTTCTCGCCAACGACAACGTGTCCTTTACTGTCGAGCCGGGGGAAATCCATGCGCTGCTGGGGGAAAACGGGGCCGGCAAGTCGACCTTGGTCAAGATGATCTACGGCATCATGCAGCCGGACGCGGGCGAGATCCGCTGGAACGGCGAGCTGGTGACCGTGCCGAACCCGAAGGCGGCACGGCGGCTTGGCATCGGCATGGTGTTCCAGCATTTCTCGCTGTTCGAGGCGCTGACCGTTCTCGAGAACATCGCCCTGGGCATGGACGCGAAAATCCCGGCGCGCGAGCTCGAAAGCCGCATCCGCGAGGTGATGCAGACCTATGGCCTGCTGCTCGACCCGCACCGGACGGTGGCGACGCTGTCGGTGGGGGAGCGCCAGCGCATCGAGATCGTGCGGGCGCTGCTGCTCAACCCCAAGCTGCTGATCATGGACGAGCCGACCTCGGTGCTTACCCCGCAGGAGGTGGAGCAGCTCTTCACCGTGCTGCGGCAGCTGGCGAGCGAAGGCTGTTCGATCCTCTACATTTCTCACAAGCTGCACGAGATCAAGGCGCTGTGCGACACGGCGACGATCCTGCGGGGCGGGCGGCTGGTGGATACGTGCGACCCCAAGGTCGAGACCAGCCGGTCGATGGCCGAGAAGATGATCGGGGCCGGGCTCAAGGACATCGTGCGCGGCGAGGGCCGCAGCTTCGGCGAGGCCAAGCTGGTGGTGTCGCGGCTGTCGACGGTCGGGGACGGGCATTTCGACGTGCCGGTCAATGATGTGAGCTTCACGGTGCGCGCCGGCGAGATCTTCGGCATCGCCGGGGTGGCGGGGAACGGGCAGAACGCGCTGCTCGACGCGCTGTCGGGCGAAATCCATGGTGAGGATCGCGAGGCCATCACCATAGACGGGCTCGGCGTGGGGCTGATGAACACCACCGAGCGGCGGCGGCGCGGGCTCTGCGCGGTGCCGGAGGAGCGCAACGGACATGCCGCGGTCGGCGAGTTCACGCTCAGCGACAACTCGGTGCTGACGGCCCGCGACCGGCTCGGCATGGTGATGATGGGGCTGATCAATTCGGGTGCGGCCCGGACCTATACGGGCAGGGTGATCGCGGACTTCGCCGTGAAGGCGCTGGGGCCGGGATCGACGGCGGGATCGCTGTCGGGCGGCAACCTGCAGAAATACATCATGGGCCGGGAAATCCTGCAGAAGCCGAGCGTGCTGGTGGTGAGCCAGCCGACCTGGGGCGTCGATGCCGGTGCGGCAGCGGCGATCCATCAGGCGCTGGTGGACCTGGCTGCGGCGGGCTCGGCGATCGTGGTGATCAGCCAGGACCTCGATGAGCTGCTGGCGCTGTGCGACACGCTGGCGGTGATCAACATGGGACGGCTGAGCGAAGCTCGGCCGGTGGGCGATTTCAGCGTCGAGGAGATCGGGCTGCTGATGGGTGGAGTTCACGGACAGGGCGAGGTGCGCGATGCCGTTACGGCTTGAGAAGCGGGCTGAACCCAGCAAGGCCATGCTGTATCTGACGCCGGTGGCGGCCGTGCTGCTGACGGCGCTGGTCGGCACCATCGTGTTCTCGCTGATCGGCTATAACGGGCTCGTGGCGGTGCGCGAGATTTTCCTGACGCCCCTCACCAATCCGCTGAAGTGGCAGGACCTGGCGGTGAAGTCGGCCCCGCTGATCATCATCGCGGTGGGGCTGGCCGTGTGCTACCGCGCCAATGTCTGGAACATCGGCGCTGAGGGGCAGTATGTGCTCGGCGGCATTGCCGGGACCGGGGTGGCGCTGCTGACGCGCGACATGAGCGGGCCGTGGATCCTGCCGCTGATGATCGCGGCCGGCATGGCCGGCGGCATGGCGTGGGCGTTCATTCCGGCGCTGCTGCGCACCAGGCTCAAGGTCAACGAGATCCTGACCAGCCTGATGCTGACCTATGTCGCCATCCAGCTGCTGAACTACCTGGTGCTCGGGCCGTGGAAGGACCCGATGGGCTTCGGCTTCCCGCAGACGCGGATGTTCACGGCCGACCAGATGCTGCCGCGGGTGGTGCCCGGCACGATCATCCACCTGGGGGCGCCGATCGCCATCGTGGTGGCGCTGGTGATGTGGTTCCTGATGAGCCGGTCGGTGTACGGCTACCAGGTGAAGGTGGTGGGCTCGGCGCCCTATGCGGCGCGCTATGGCGGGTTCTCGGTGAACCGCACGATCTGGATGGTGCTGCTGACGAGCGGCGCGCTGGCGGGGCTCGCCGGCGTGCTCGAGGCGGCAGGGCCATTCGGGCGCCTCGTGCCGTCGTTCCCGACCAATTATGGCTTCACCGCCATCATCGTCGCGTTCCTCGGGCGGCTGCATCCCATCGGCATCGTCTTTGCGGGGCTGGCGCTGTCGATCGTGGTGGTCGGCGGCGAGGTGGCGCAGACGACCACCGGGCTGCCACCGGCGGCAGTCGGCATCTTCCAGGCGATGATGCTGTTCTTCCTGCTCGCAAGCGACGTGCTGGTGCGCTACCGCGTGCGCTGGCGCAGCCCCGTAACCGCGGAGGCTGCAGCATGAACAGCGACCTGCTCATCGCCGTCATCATCACCCTGGTCGGCGCCTCGACGCCGATCCTGATCGCGGCGCTCGGCGAACTGGTGGTGGAAAAGAGCGGCGTGCTCAACCTGGGCGTCGAAGGCATGATGCTGATCGGCGCGGTGGTGGCGTTCGCCGTGACCTACCACACCGGCAACCACTGGCTCGCAATCCTCGCGGCGGCGCTGGCGGCGACGGCATCCTCGATGATCTTCGCCTTCCTGACGCTGACCCTGTCGGCAAACCAGGTGGCGACGGGGCTGGCGCTGACCATCTTCGGCACCGGGTTCTCGGCGCTGTTCGGGCAGGCCTATACCGGCCGGCCGATCGCGATCTTCGACTCGGTGTTCCCCGATGAACTGGAGCAGCACCCCGTCTGGCGGGTGGTGTTCGACCACAGCCCGCTGGTGTTCTTCTCGCTGTTCATGGTGATCGCGATCTGGTGGTTCCTGCAGAAGACGCGCGCCGGGCTGATCCTGCGCGCGGTGGGGGAGAACGACCTGTCGGCGCATTCGATCGGCTATTCGGTGATCGGGGTGCGCTATGCGGCAGTGGCGTTCGGCGGGGCGATGGCCGGCATTGCCGGAAGCTGCTTCCCGCTGCTGCTGACCCCGCAATGGGCGGAGCGGCTCACGGCGGGCCGCGGCTGGATCGCGCTGGCGCTCGTGGTGTTTGCAGCCTGGAAGCCGTTCCGGCTGCTGGCGGGGGCGTATCTGTTCGGGCTGGTGATGGCGATAGAGCTCTACACCAAGGCGTCGGGCAGCACGGGCATCCTGCCCTCGGAATTCTGGGCGGCGTTGCCCTATCTTGCGACAATCGTGGTGCTGGTGCTGATCTCGCTGCGCCGGTCCCAGAATTCGGCGGCACCGGCGTGCCTCGGCAAGCCGTTCCTGCCCACCCAATAACAATGTGTCAGACCAGGAGAAACCAATGACCTTGTTTACCAGGCGCTCCGCCATCAAGCTCGGCGCCGCCGGCCTGCTGCTTCCCGCGGTGGGTTCGCTTGCCTTTGCCCAGGAAGGGCCGCTGAAGATCGGTTTCGTCAATGTCGGCCCCAAGGACGACAACGGCTGGACCTACGGCCACTGGGTGGGCGCCCAGGCGCTCGAGGAGGAATTCGGCGACAAGGTGGAGATCACCTTCGTCGAGAGCGTCCCGGAAGGCCCGGACTGCGAGCGCGTGCTGCGCGAACTGGCCCAGCAGGGCAACAAGATCATCTTCGCCACCAGCTTCGGCTTCGGCGACTACGTGATCAAGGTGGCCCGCGAGTTCCCGGACGTGATCTTCGAGCACGCCACCGGCTACCAGCGTTCCGAGAACGTCGGCACCTACAATGCGCGCTTCCATGAAGGCCGCGCGGTGATGGGTACCCTGGCCGGGCACCTGACCGAGACCAACACCATCGGCTATATCGGCTCGTTCCCGATCCCCGAAGTGGTGATGGGCATCAACGCCTTCACGCTCGCCGCCCGCAAGGTGAACCCGGACGTCAACGTGAACGTGGTGTGGCTGTCGAGCTGGCACGATCCCGCCAAGGAAGCCGACGCCGCCCGTGCGCTGATCGACCAGGGCGCCGACATCATCGCCCAGCACACCGACGGCCCGGCTGCGCTGCAGGTTGCCGAAGAACGCGGGATCATCGGCGGCTTCGGCCAGGGCGCCGATATGAGCGCCTTCGCACCGAAGTCGCACCTCAGCGCCATCATCGACGTGTGGGGCCCGCACTATATCGACGTCGTCAACGACGTGCTGGCCGGCACCTGGGAGTCGGATGACAGCTGGCCGGGCATTGCCGCCGGCGAGGTGGTCATCGGCGAGTACAACGAGAAGATCCCGGCCGAGGTGGTTGCTGCCGCCGAGGAAGTGAAGCAGGGCATCATCGACGGCTCGCTCAATCCGTTCACCGGTCCGATCGTCGACAACACCGGCACCGAGCGCGTGCCTGCCGGCCAGACGCTGGACGATGCCGGCCTGTGGGCCATGGACTGGTATGTGGAAGGCGTGAAGGCCTAAGCCTCACCCCTGCTGCCGTGATTTTCCGGGAGGGTGGGCATCGCCTGCCCTCCCGGTCGTGACTAATGCTTGAAGGCCCATCATCCCGGCCCTTTCCGACATGGAAGGACAGGGTGAGGGGCACCGTGGTTCGGAGTTCAGATGGGCGACCTGGCGATTGCTTATGAGTGGGGGATGTTCGCGGCACGGTGGCTGCATGTCGTCACGGCCATCGCCTGGATCGGCTCGTCGTTCTACTTCATCGCGCTCGACCTGGGCCTGAGAAAGACCCCGAGCCTGCCGCCGCTGGCGCATGGCGAGGAGTGGCAGGTGCATGGCGGCGGCTTCTACCACATCCAGAAATACTTGGTGGCGCCGGAATTCCTGCCCGAGCACCTGACCTGGTTCAAGTGGGAGAGCTACTGGACCTGGTTCAGCGGCTTCATGCTGCTGGTGCTGCTCTACTATGTCGGCGCCGACCTCTACCTCGTCGACCGCAACGTGCTCGACGTGCCGGTCTGGGGCGCCATCGCCCTGTCGATGGGCTCGATCGTGCTGGGGTGGGTGGTCTACGACACGCTGTGCAAGTCGCCGATCGGGCAATCGACCACCGGGCTGATGCTGGTGCTGTTCGCGATCCTCGTGGCGATGAGCTGGGGCTATACGCACATGTTCACCGGCCGGGCGGCGATGCTGCACATGGGGGTGTTCACCGCGACGATCATGACGGCGAACGTCGCGATGATCATCATTCCCAACCAGCGCATCGTGGTGGCCGACCTCAAGGCGGGCAGGGTGCCGGACGCCAAGTACGGGCGGATCGCCAAGCAGCGCAGCCTGCACAACAACTACCTGACGCTGCCGGTGATCTTCTTCATGCTGAGCGGGCACTACCCGCTGGCGTTCGCCACCGAGTGGAACTGGATCATCGCCTCGCTGGTGTTCCTGATCGGCGTAGTGATCCGGCACTATTTCAACACGCGCCACGCCCGCAAGGGCAACCCGCACTGGACCTGGGCGGTGGCGGTGGTGCTGTTCCTCGTGATCGCCTGGCTGTCGACGGGGCCGAAGCTCGACGGCTCGGCCGCAACGGTTGCCTCGCGGGCGGCGGAGCCATTCATGGCCGCCGAGCATTTCGAGGCTGCGAACCTGACGGTGCAGACGCGCTGCGCCATGTGCCATACTGCGGAACCGGTCTGGCCGGGAGTGTACGAGGCGCCCAAGAACGTGATCCTCGACAATGACATCGCCGTCGCCAACTACGCATTGGAGATCGCCATGCAGGCGGGGTACTCGCACGCCATGCCGCCGGGGAACGTCACCGAGATGACGCCCGAGGAGCGGGCGGTGATCCTTGCCTGGTACCGCGAAGGGGCGGGATCGTGACCCGGACCGTCCTTCGGGGGCGGGTGCTGAGCTTCCTCAGGGAGCCGCTGGCCATCGATGACAGCGACAGCTACCGCTATCTCGAGGACGGGGCGGTCGTGATCGAGAGCGGGCGCATCGTGGCGGTCGAGGACTTCGCGTCCGTGCAGACGGACGGCGGCGAGGTGATCGACCACCGGCCGCACCTCATCATGGCGGGGTTCATCGACCTGCACCTGCACTATGTGCAGAGCCAGATCATGGCCTCCTATGCCGGATCGCTGCTGGAATGGCTCAATACCTATACCTTCCACGAGGAACAGAAGTTCGGCCAGCAGGGGCATGCCGCGGCCATCGCCGCCTCGTTCCATGACGAACTGATCCGCCACGGCACCACCACGGCGGTGGCGTATTGCTCGGTCCACCCGGAATCGGTGGACGCCTACTTCACCGAGGCCGAGCGGCGCAACATGCTGATGGTCGGCGGCAAGGTGATGATGGACCGCAATGCGCCCGAGGCGCTCTGCGACACGGCGCAATCTGCCTATGACGACACCAAGGCGCTGATCGCGCGCTGGCACGGGCGGGGGCGAAGCCTCTATGCGATCTCGCCGCGGTTTGCCATCACCTCCACCCCGGAGCAGATGGAGGCGGCACGGACGCTGGCGGCGGAGCATCCGGATGTCTATGTGCAGACCCATCTCAGCGAGAACGACGAGGAAATCCGCACCTCCCTGAAGCTCTATCCGGATTCGCAGGACTACACGGGCATCTACGAGGATTACGGGCTGCTGGGGCCGCGGACGCTGATGGGCCACAGCATCCACCTCAACCACCGCGAAACCGAGGTGATGGCGGAGACCGGTACGGTTGCGGTGTTCTGCCCGACCTCTAACCTGTTTCTCGGCTCGGGCCTGTTCGACCGGGAGCGGCTGACCCGGCGCGGGGTGCGGGTGGGGATCGCTACCGACATCGGGGGCGGTACCAGCTTCTCGATGCTGCGCACGCTCGACGAGGGCTACAAGGTGCTCCAACTCAGGGGGCAGCGGCTCAACCCGTTCACCTCCTTCTACATGGCGACGCTGGGCAATTCACGGGCGCTGTCGCTGGAGGGGACGATCGGAGCCGTGGCGCCGGGGAACACGGCGGACCTGGTGGTTCTCGACGCCGGAGCAACGCCGGCAATGGCGCTGCGGCAGGCAACCCTCAACAGTCTCGCCGAAGAACTCTTCCTGCTGCAGACGATGGGCGACGACCGCGCGGTCCGGGAAGTCTATGTCGCAGGCGCAAGGGCGAAGTCTACTTTAGGCGGCTTGTGACACCCCAGTGCTTGTCCTAGGTTGCCGCGCGTGTCTGCGCCGACCCAAGGAACTACCATGACTGACTACCTGCCCAAGTCCGGCCTCGAGGTCCACCGCCTGCTGGTGGACTTCATCGAAGCGGAGGCCCTGCCGGGACTTGCGGTAACCGCGGAGCAGTTCTGGGACGGGTTCGCCGCACTCGTCGCCGAACATGCCGAGACCAACCAGCGCCTGCTGGCGCGCCGGGACGACCTGCAGGCGCAGATCGACGAGTGGCACCACAAGTACGGCCCCGTGGCGAGCAATCCGCAAGGGTATGAATTCTTCCTCAGGGAACTCGGCTACATCGTGCCGGAGCCCGAGGACTTCACGATCGAGACCGAGGGGCTGGACCCCGAGATCTGCACGATGTGCGGTCCGCAGCTGGTGGTGCCGGTTTCCAACGCCCGTTACGCGCTGAACGCTGCAAATGCCCGCTGGGGCAGCCTCTATGATGCGCTCTACGGCACCGACGTGATCGCCCGCGAGGGCGAGCTGCTGCCCGGCTCCAGCTACAATCCGAAGCGCGGTGCGGCCGTGGTCGCCCGGGCGGCGGAGTTCCTCGACCAGGCGGTACCGCTCGCGACGGGCAGCCATGCCGATGTCAACGCCTACCATGTCGTCAAGGACGGCGAGACCCGCCGGCTCGAGGTCGACACGCCGGCCGGACGCACCGGGCTGCGGGACCCCGGCGCCTTCGTGGGCTATGGCGGCACCGAGGCGCGCGGCGAACTGGTGCTGCGCCACAACGGGCTGCACGTGATCCTCGTGATCGACCCCGGCAGCGTCATCGGCGGCGCCCACAAGGCCGGGCTGAGCGACGTGATCGTGGAAGCCGCGCTCACCACCATCCAGGACTGCGAGGATTCGGTCGCGGCGGTGGACGCCGAGGACAAGGTCGGCGTCTATCGCAACTGGCTCGGCCTGATGAAGGGCACGCTCGAAGACACCTTCGACAAGGGCGGCAGGACCGTTACCCGCCGGCTCAAGAGCGACCGCGCCTACAAGGACGTCAACGGACAGGAGCTGGTGCTCAAGGGGCGCTCGCTGCTGCTGGTGCGCAATGTCGGCCACCTGATGGCCACCGATGCGGTGCTGCGGGACGGCAAGCCGGTCGGCGAGGGGCTGATGGATGCGGCGGTGACGACGCTGTGCGCGCTGCACGACCAGGGGCGCAACTCGCGCACCGGATCGATCTACATCGTCAAGCCGAAGATGCATGGCCCCGAAGAGGTGCGGTTCGCCTGCGCCATCTTCGCCTCGGTCGAGCGCATGCTCGGGCTCGAGCCCAACCGCATCAAGATCGGCATAATGGACGAGGAGCGCCGGACCTCGGCCAACCTCAAGGCCGCAATCTACGAGGCGCGGCAGCGGGTGTTCTTCATCAACACCGGCTTCCTCGACCGCACGGGCGACGAGATCCATACCTCGATGGAGGCCGGGGCGGCGCTGCGCAAGGACGAGATCAAGGCCGAGCGCTGGATCGGCTCCTACGAGGACCGCAACGTGCTGATCGGGCTCGCCACCGGCTTCTCCGGGCGGGCGCAGATCGGCAAGGGCATGTGGGCGCAGCCGGACAACATGGCGGCGATGATGAAGGCCAAGATCGGCCATCCGAGCGCCGGCGCGAACACGGCCTGGGTGCCTTCGCCGACGGCGGCGACGCTGCATGCGCTGCACTATCACGAGGTCGATGTGTTCGAGGCGCAGCGCCGGCGGCACAACCAGCCGCTGCCGCCGCTGAGCGACCTGTTCTCGATGCCGGTGCAGGTGCCGTTCTCGCTGAGCCGCGAGGAGATCAACCGCGAGCTCGAGAACAACGCTCAAGGCATCCTCGGCTATGTGGTGCGCTGGGTGCAGCAGGGCGTGGGCTGTTCCAAGGTGCCGGACATCAACGATGTCGGGCTGATGGAGGACCGGGCGACGTGCCGGATCTCCTCGCAGCACATCGCCAACTGGCTGCGGCACGGGCTGACGACGCGGGACGAGGTCACCTCGATCTTCGAGCGCATGGCCGCGGTGGTGGACGCACAGAACGCCGAAGATCCGATCTACCGGCCGATGGCGGAGAACTACCAGTCGGTGGCGTTCCAGGCGGCGCTCGACCTGGCGCTGCACGGCGCCGACCAGCCGAGCGGCTACACCGAACCGATCCTGCATGCGGCGCGTCGCCGGGTGAAGGCGCGGGACGCCAAGTAGCCGTCGCAGGCCTCAGCGCGGGGTGGCTGCCGGCAATGCGTAGGCCGGCAGCTCCAGCAGGGTGCCGTCGTGGATGATGGTGACCTCGTTGACGACCATCGTGGTCGCGGTGCCGACGGGCTCGCTCGTGCCGAGATTGCGCGCATAGCGGGGATGGGCGCCGGATGAGACCTGCAGGCGCAGTCGGTGTCCGGCGCGGAAGGTGTGCGCGGTGGCGTGGAGGTGGAAGCTGAGCCGCCAGCCCTCGCCGTGGCGCGGCGTATCCGGCGTGACGCGGACGAGCTTGTCGCAGATGTTGATCGAGACTCCGTCCGGCCCGACGTCGCAGAGGCGGAGGAAGAAGTCCACGTCGGGCACCGCGGCGGTGGCGCGCAGGTGGACCCGCACCTGCCCGACGATCGTAAGGTCGGCCTCGAGCGGCGCACCCGTATAGCACAGGACGTCGTCGCGAACCTCGCGCAGGGCGTTGTCGACCGCGCCGGCACCGGTGAAGGCAAAGGTGGCCCCGCCGAGATTGGGGGTGGGATCGGCGGGATCGTAGCGGTAGCGGTCGGCGGCGGGCGCTGCCGGCGGTTCGGGCGTGAGGGCGCCGCCAGGCCCCACATGCCACAGCACGAAGCGGGCACCGGGCGGCGGGTAATGATCGAACTCCAGCCATTGGTCGCGACCTGAAACGTGGATGCGCACCGGCTTCTCGCGAAGGCCGGTGCGGTCCCCGTCGAGGTGTGCGCGCATCCAGATGATGGTCTCGCGCAGGTTGTCGCGCTGGAGCTCCTCGGCGATGTGGGACCAGGTGCCGATGGTGAGGTAGGGCGTGTGGCCGAAGTCCACCAGCCGCTGGTAGTCGGCCAGAAGCTCGTCGAGCATGAAATCGTACCAGCCGGAAATGAAGTGCACCGGCGGCGTGCGCGGGCCGAGGCGGGGGCGATGGTTGAGTGCGGCCCAGAAGGCGTCGTTGGCGACCGAATGCTCGAACCAGTGACGCCAGAACGGCACCTTGCGCCCGACCGCCTGCCGGTCGGCCTCGATCAGCGGCAGGGTCATGGCGGCGGCTGCGGTGCGGCGCTCGATATCGCCCGAGAACATGCGGGCCGCGGTGGCAAGGGGACGGTTGCGAAGGCCCTCGATGACCTGCAGCCAGCTCAGCCAGAGGCCGAGGTGGAAGGCGCCGCCGGGGAAGACGACGGAGCGGAAATCGGCGGTGGTGACCTTGGTGGCCATGGCAGCGGTCGCAGGCAGTGCATCGCTGATCGCCCACTGGGCATAACCGAGATAGGACGGGCCGGTCAGCCCGATCCGGCCGTCATACCACGGCTGCTGCTCGATCCAGGCCAGGGTGGCGAGGCCGTCGGCGCGCTCGTTGGTGAGCGGATCGAAGGCGCCGCCCGACTTCTCGGTGCCGCGGCAGGCCTGAAGCACGACATGGAAGCCGCGCTCGGCATAGGCCTCGGCAATGGGACCGAAGCCGCGCCGCCCATAGGGCAGGCGCATCAGGATGGTGGGATGGGGGCCCGGCGAGCGGGGGGCGTAGTGATCGGTGCTGAGCACCACGCCATCATCCATCGCCACGGCGATGTTGCGTGTCTTCGTCACCCGGTTGAGCCGGGGGGGCAGGTCGTCGACCCAGGAGAGATAGAGGGACGACAGGCTCAAGGGGTCAGCTCACGAAATCGAAACGGTCGACATCGAACAGGCCGCGGTCGGTCAGCTTGAGATGCGGGATGACGGGCAGGGCGAGGAACGACACCTGCAGGAACGGTTCGGGCAGGGTGCAGCCCAGGTAACGGGCGGCGTCCCGCAGCTTGTGCAGGTCGCGCGAGACCTGCTCGAAGCTGTTGAGGCTCATGAGGCCGGCAATGGGCAGGGCTAGTTCGCCCGCGATCTTGCCGCCATCGGCGACGACGAAGCCGCCGCCGAGTTCGATGAGACGATTGACCGCGAGCGCCATGTCGGCGTCGTCGGCACCGACCACGGTGATGTTGTGGCTGTCATGCCCGACGGAGGAAGCGATGGCTCCCCGCTTGAGGCCGAAGCCGGTGACGAAGCTGCGGGCGATATTGCCGTTGATGCCGTGGCGCTCGATGACCGTGACCTTGATCACGTCTTCGGTGAGGTCGGGCTGGAGGCCGTTGTCACCGACGGCAAGGGACGCTTCCTCGCGGTAGGTGAGGATGAGCCCGGGACGCACGCCGATCACCGGCACCCGGTTCTGACCGGGCCTGGGTGTGGCCACGAAGACCTGGGGGGTGACGGGCTTCGCCTTCATAGAGGAGAGGCCGACCGGCGCCACCGGCTTGCGGGCGTCGAAGATCTCGGGCGTGACGAGACGGCCGGCGGCGATGACGTCTGACACCTGGCAGCGTTCGAGGTTGTCGAGCAGGGCGATATCGGCGCGCCAGCCGGGGGCGATCAGGCCCCGGTCGGGGAGGCCGAAGATGCGCGCGGCGGAATGGCTTGCGGCACGATAGACATGGTGGAGGGGGCGGCCGCGGGCGATCAGGCGGCGGATGGAGCTGTCGAGGTGGCCCTGCTCGGAGATGTCGAGCGGATTGCGGTCATCCGTGCAAAGCGCAACGAAGCTCGAGGTGTTCTCGTCGAGGATTTCGGCTAGCGCTTCGAGATCCTTGGAGACGGAGCCCTCGCGGATGAGGATGGCCATGCCCTTGGCAAGCTTCTCGCGCGCCTCGGCGGCGGAGGTCGCCTCGTGGTCGGTGCGGATGCCGGCGGCAAGATAGCCGTAGAGGTCGGTGCCGGAGAGCAGGGGGGCGTGGCCGTCGATATGGCCGTCCTGGAAGGCGACGAGCTTGGCGATGATGCCGGGATCGGCGGCGAGGACGCCCGGGAAGTTCATCATCTCGGCAAGGCCAACCACCTTGGGGTGGCCGCGGAAGGGGAGCAGGTCCTCGACCTCGAGGCGGGCGCCGGCGGTCTCGAAGGCGGTGGCGGGGACGCAGGAGGACAGGTTGACCCGGATGTCCATCACCGTCTGTTCGGCGCAATCGAGGAAGTAGCGGATGCCCTCGGCGCCGAGGACGTTGGCGATCTCGTGGGGATCGCAGAGGGCGGTGGTGACGCCGTGGGGCAGCACGCAGCGATCGAACTCGAAGGGCGTGACGAGGGAGGATTCGATGTGCAGGTGCGTATCGATGAAGCCGGGGACGGCGTAGCGACCCGCGCCGTCGATGACGTTCCTGCCCTCATAACTGGCGTGGGTGCCCACGATGCGGTCGCCGACGATGGCGATGTCCGTTTCGGTGATGGTGCCGGTGATGACGTCGAGGAGGCGGACGTTGCGGATCACCAGATCGGCAGGCGCCTTGCCCTGGCCAGCGGTGATCATGCGGATGAGTTCGTCCTTGTCAGCCATTGCGTACCTTTCGTGTCTGGTGGCGAGGGTCGTTCCCCGGCGGTGCCGCGTCAAGGGTGCGGAACCGTGGCGCGATGGCACACGTTGCTTCAGGCAACTCACGGGAGACCTTCATGCAGACCTATGATCCGGAAAAGACCACGACCGAAGTGCGGCAGGCGAACCCGCGCAAGGCCAATCTCAGGGTGCTGGTCGTCGGCCTTATCGGCATCGTGGTGCTGTTTGCCGTCGTCTTCTTCATCTACACCTCCATGCAGCCGAACCCAAGCTGACCATGGTTCGCCTCAAACGCGTCCGTCGCGACGACCTCACCCTCACGCGCCGGCGGAGCGGGAAGGGGTTCACCTTTCTCGACGCCTCCGGTGCCGTTATCCGCGACCCCGAGGTGCGGCAGCGGATCATGTCGCTCGGCATACCGCCGGCGTGGACCGATGTCCGCATCGCGGCGCACGAGCGCGGCCACATCCAGGCGCTCGGGGTCGATGAGGCGGGGCGGACCCAGTACATCTACCATGCGGAGTGGGAGACGCGACGCACCGGTCGCAAACAGCAGCGGCTGGCGCAGCTCACGGCGGCGCTGCCGCGCATCAGGCGGACGGTATCGGCCGAACTCTCGGGACCGGAGGGCAGCCGCAGGTTCGCGCTGGCGCTGGCGGTGGCACTGATCGACCGTACGGCAATGCGCGTGGGGCGGGAGCGCTATCTCGAAACCAGCGGCACGCGTGGCGCGGGTACTCTCTTCTCCCGCGACGTGACGGTGCGCGACGGCAAGCTGAGGCTCAGCTTCTCTGCCAAGGGCAGCAAGAAGGCCGAGTACGAGGTGGATGATCCGCTGCTGGTCGATGCGGTGACGCGGATCAAGACGCTGCCGGGCAAGCGCCTGCTGGTCTATCGGGACGACCACGGCAAGGTGCGGCCGATCAATACAGCGGCGATCAACGCCTGGCTGTGCCAGATCGCCGGGTGCGAGATCTCGGCCAAGGATTTCCGCACCCTGCACGCAAGCGCGCTGGCGGCGGAAGCCCTGGCGGCACTGGAACTCGGAACGTCGGAGACGGCGCGCAAGCGCCAGATCGCGACCGTGGTACGAGAGATATCGGCGGTGCTGCGCAATACTCCCGCCATCTGCCGCAAGTCGTATATCGCGCCGTGCCTGTTCCGCCTGTTCGACGAGGGCAAGCTGCAGGCGGTGTGGGAAACGGCCGGCCGGGCAGGCCCGGGGATCAAGCTGCGCGAGCGCCGGCTCGCCGCGGTGCTCGCCGCGATCTAGGCGGCGCGACCGCGGCGGAGCGAAGCGGCGTTCCTTGGCTCGGCAAAGATGCTGGCCATCCGTTCGGGCGATACCGGGCCCGAGAACAGGAAACCCTGCAGGGTGTTGCAGCCGAGCCTGCCGAGAATGTCGGCCTGATCGGCCGTTTCGACGCCCTCGGCCGTGACCTCGATGTTCATCGCATGGGCGAGGGTGACGATGGCATCGGTGATGGCGACGGAGACGTGCCCCTCGTTGAGCTGGCTGACGAAGGAGCGGTCGATCTTGATGCGGTCCACGGGGTAGCGCGACAGGTAGCTCAGCGAGGAATAGCCGGTACCGAAATCGTCGAGCGCGATGTGGATGCCTGCGCTGCGGAAGGTATGCAGGTTCTGCGAGGAAACGTGCTCGTCATCGAGCAGGATCGACTCGGTGATCTCAAGCTCAAGGTCCATGGCCCGCATGCCGGTATCATTCAGGATGTCGAACACCTGACCGGCAAAGGCCGGATTGCGCAGCTGGGTGGGGGAAATGTTGACGGCAATGGTGCGGCCGGGCTGGCTTGCGCCCAGCTCGCAGGCGCGACGGAGGACGATTTCGCCCAGCGTCTCGATGAGGCCGGTGCTTTCGGCGATCGGGATGAAGCGCGCCGGCGAGATCTGGCCGAAGGTTGGATGGTGCCAGCGGGCCAGCGCCTCGGCGCCGATGACGCTGCGGCTGCGCTGGTCGACCAGTGGCTGGAAGGCGACGGCAATCTGGCCCGTGGTGTTCAGGGCCTCGCGCAACTCGCCTTCAATGGTGTTGTGGAGCTGGAGCAGCTCGCTCATGTGATCTTCGTAGGTGACGGCCCGGTTGCGGCCGCGCGCCTTGGCTTCATAGAGCGCGATGTCGGCCCGTCGGACGATCTCGAGTGGATCGGCGTCCCTGAGGGAGGTTTCCAGCATGCCGATGCTGACCCCGACATGAGCCTTGAAGCTGCCAAGGGGGAAGGGCTCGTTGATGGTGTGAACGAGCCGCGCGGCCAGGTTCTTTACGCCGCCAGCCGGGCCAGAACCGAGGCCGACCAGGGCAAACTCGTCGCCGCCAATCCGGGAGAGGAAGGAGTCCCCGGCAGTTGCGCGGATACGATCCCCGACGGCGCAGAGGAGCCTGTCGCCCGCACGGTGGCCAAGGGTGTCATTGACCTGCTTGAAGCGGTCGAGGTCGAGCATCAGCACCCAGAGCCGCTCGCTGGCGGGCGCTCCGGCGAGAAGCGCCTCCAGGTGGCGGTCGAGATGGGTGCGATTGGGCAGGCCGGTCAGGCTGTCGTGCAATGCCTGGTGCTCGGCCTGTAGCCGGCCGCGATGAAGTGCGGCGGTCGAGCGCCTCAGACGCAGCACCAGAAGGCAAAGCACGAGGCCGGTGATGCCGATGCCGCCGGCGAGCCCGGGGCCCGCCTGGGCGATGAGCAGCTGTCCCGGCTTATCCGCGTGCCATTCGAGGAAGGCGACGAAGCGGCCGGCGCGGTTGCGGATGGGGTAGACGGCACGGTCAGAGCCGGCGGAGGCACTGGTGACGAAGCCAGCATTCCTGAGCGTGTGCTGGGCGGCCCGGGCCCCTGCGAGCGCCTGGTCGAGGAAGCGTATGCTGGCGAGGAGGGGTTCGGTGCCCGCAGCCTGCGGCAGCATGCCGGTATGGCTGAGGATGGGCGAGGCGGCGACAACGGCGGGACGGCCATCGACCAGGAGCAAATCAATGGCGTGGGTGCCATCCTGCGTGGGCGGCGGCTGGCTTCGTGCCAGGGCGAGAACCGACTCGATCTGGGCGACGACTGCGCTTGCGGTGGCGGGCGCTGCCGGCTCACCATCAAGCATGGCGTAGAGCGGTGTGCCATCTGCCGACAGCAGCAGTGTGCGGTCGTGTCCGAGATAGACATGGGTGAAGCGGCCAAGATGCGTATGCACCCAATCCGGATCGAACTCGATCGCGGTATTGGCGACGGCATCGTCCCACAGCGTGATGCCGGCCTGATCATGGCGAAGTTGCTCGCGCACGCGCTCGATGGCGCGGGCGGCGGCACCCGTCTGTCGCTCGAGCGCAAGCTGGTCGATATTGTGCACGGACCAGAAGAAAAAACCCAGCACCCCGGTGCCGGCCAGTACAGCCGCAGCTATCGCCGGGATCAAAGCAGACGCCGGGCGCTGCCAGAAAAAACTGCTGGATCGAGCGTTCATCGAGGAGGACTGGGCCATTTGCATCAACAACACGCTATCTGGCCATAGATTAGGGACTCGTTACTGGCTGCATCCGCCGCCCGGGCAGCACATTATCCGTTGCGGCTTCCGCTCCACGGGGCAGGCAGGTAGTGTTTCCGCAGCCGTTTCAAGAAGGATCAGATGATGGCAAAGGTGCGCGCCCTTGTTCTCGAACGTCAGCACGAACTGGCGATGCGCGATATCGAGATGCCGCTGGAAGTGGGGCCCGGCATGGTCAAGATCGCGATCCACACCGTGGGCGTGTGCGGCTCCGACGTGCACTATTACACTCATGGCCGCATCGGGCCGTTCGTGGTGGACGAGCCCATGGTTCTCGGCCATGAGGCGGCGGGAACGGTGGTCGAGGTCGGCCCGGGAGTGACGCACCTCAAGGTCGGCGACAGAGTGTGCATGGAGCCGGGGGTTCCCGATCCGCAATCGCGGGCCAGCCGGCTCGGCATGTACAATGTGGACCCCGCGGTGACCTTCTGGGCAACACCGCCGGTACATGGCGTGCTGACGCCCGAAGTGGTGCATCCCGCCAACTACACCTTCAAGCTGCCGGACAATGTGAGCTTCGCCGAGGGAGCGATGGTCGAGCCGTTCGCCGTGGGGATGCAGGCGGCGACCAAGGCGCGGATCGTGCCCGGTGACACGGCGGTGGTGATCGGTGCGGGGCCGATCGGCACCATGGTGGCACTGGCGGCGCTGGCCGGCGGCTGCGCACGGGTCATCATCGCTGATCTCGCCCAGCCCAAGCTCGACATCGCGGCGCGGTACCAGGGCGTGACCGCAGTCAACATCCGCAATACCGACCTCGCGGCGGAGGTGGGACGGCTCACCGACGGCTGGGGCGCCGATGTGGTCTTCGAATGCTCGGGATCGCCCAAGGCGTGGGAGACCATCATGCAACTGCCCAGACCCGGTGGCGCCATTGTGGCGGTTGGGTTGCCGGTCGAGCCGGTCAAGGTGGACATCGCGGCCGCGTCGACCAAGGAAGTGCGGATCGAGAACGTGTTCCGCTACGCCCATCAGTATGACAGGGCGATAGCGCTGATCGCGTCCGGCAAGGTGGACCTCAAGCCGCTGATTTCGGAGACGTTCCCGTTCGAGCGGTCGGTAGAGGCGTTCGACCGGGCGGTGGAGGCGCGGCCGAGCGACGTGAAGCTTCAGATCAAGGTCGCCCAGGACTGACGGGAACCGGCAGGCGGCTGCCGTATTGTGGTGGCAGCGTCACCACATGAGGTCGCGTCCATGGACGTCGGCAACGAATTCGGCCTTGTTCCTACCTATCTGCCGCAGCACATCATCGCCATACGGTTGCTGATCGCCGCCCTGCTGGGGGCGGTGATCGGCTTCGAGCGCGAGATCAACACCGCCGAGGCGGGGCTCCGCACCCACATCCTTGTGGCCGTGGCGAGTTGCCTGTTCACCATTCTTGCCTTCGAGATCTTCCACACCATCGAGAGCGACGGAACACGGTCCGATCCGATCCGCGCGGTCGAGGCGGTGACGGCGGGCATCGCCTTCCTGGGGGCGGGCGCCATCTTCCGCAGCGGCGCAGGCGTGCAGGGGCTGACCACCGGGGCCGGCATGTGGCTGGCTGGGGCCGTGGGCGTCGCCACGGCGCTCGGCTATTACATCATTGCCGCGGGGACGGCTCTGCTCGCCGTGCTGGTGCTCGCGGCGCTCAGGGCCTTCGCCCACCGAATCCTGCGGGGAAAGAGGGCGCTTGAGGCCGAAGCGACCAAAGAGGGCCGCGGGGAGAAGCATGTGGAGCCGGGTACGCGCTGAGGGGCTGCGCTGTACCCTCATGCCTCTCCCCCCGTGCGGTCGCGACAAGGGAGGAGCGTCGCGCCCGCGGGCCTTGCGCCGGACCCGCTTGGAGTCGGGGGGCGCACTCCGCCCCCGCTGAGGGGAAGGGCCGGAGGATGGGTGGGCCAGGAGGTGCGCCTTGGGATGCAGGGCCAGCCTTAGCCGGCTGCAGCGTCCCTCCTGACCCGGCACGTGCCCGAAAGCACAGTGCCGACTGACGCCGGACGCCGAAGCGCCGGAAAACCTGGTGGCTGTCGCGTGATTTCGCACTCGCCCAGCCTGTCGATGCCCCGGGCAAACCAGCGCAGAACCCGTTACCGAGCCTGACGCGGAGATTGCCCGATCCAGATTGTCCACAGCTTCGTTCCGGCGGCTGACCCCCCGGTTTTACGGCGGACGCGGGCGAACAATGGGTCTGGATGCAGCCTCCGAAGAGGCGCATGCGGCACGATGTTGGTGGCAAAAACCGGTGTGCAGCCGGGGGAAGCGCCCCGGCAATGCGTTCACCGTCCGCCAACGGCAACATGTTGGTCTTGCGTGAAGGAGGCAGGTCCGCCAAGGCAACGAGGGGTAAAGACGATGTTACCCCGACTTGCCTTTTACATGTAAATCCGCACTATCAGCCATGGGAGGCCGGAGTAAGTACTGTGTCCGACGTGGCCCCAGATGTGCAATCTGTGCTCGACGCGCTCGAGGAGCTCCTCGCGTGGCCGGAGATCGCGAGGTCGCCGCAACTTGCACGGTTCCTCGACTACATCGTGCGGCGGACCATTGCGGGGGACGCGCAGTCCATCAAGGCCTATTCCATCGCGGTAGACGTCCTGGGCCGGCCGGCGGACTTCGATCCGCAGGCCGACCCGATCGTGCGGGTGCAGGCGCGGCGCTTGCGGTCGCTGCTCGAGGACTACTATCGCGGGCCGGGGCAGCACAGCCGGGTGCACATCACCCTGCCGACCGGACGATACGTACCGGAATTCTCGACCTGTCCGGGACAGGCCCTGGTTGATCTGAACGCCAAGGACGGGGATGAGGATGATACCGCCCCGGCTTCCGTTCGCAGTGGGGGCCGGCGGCTGGTTCCGGCGGCGCTCGGCCTCCTCGCCATGCTGGCGGGGGTAGCCATCATCATCTACATCCTTTCCCAGCCCGGACTGGCAGACAGGCTCTCCACCATCCGCGACGATGGGCTGGCGCCACCGCGGGTGACGGTAACCGACTTTCAGCACCTCGGCGGCGACGTCGCCGAGGCGACACTCTCCTCCGCACTCGCCATTGAACTGGTCACGGACCTGCGGCAGTTCGGTACCATCGATGCGCACTACCAGCCTGCGGATGCACCACAGATAGGCAACGACGACGGGCTGGTGCTGACCGGCATCGTGCGGCCCGACGGGGATCTGGTGCAGTACAGCGCCATCCTCACCGACAGCCGCAGCGCCGACGTGGTGTGGAACCTCACGATCCCGGTAGCCAGCAGCGAAGGGCCGAGCCCGACGGTGCTCGACACCGTGTCGCGTCGGCTGAGCATGACGCTCGGCAGCCCCCGCGGACCGCTGCATGCCGAGGCGCGACGCCTGCTCGACAGCGGCGATGGCCATCGTGAGAGCCCCTATATGTGCCGGGTGCTGTTCGACATATATCGCGAAACGGCAGCCGCGCCGGATGCGGCGCGGGCGAGCGAGTGCTTCGAGGCTCTTCCTGCGGCCGAGCGCGACAAGCCAATGGCGCTGGCAGCCCTCGCCAGCCTGACAGCAGAGCGCGCTGCCTTCGAAAGCCTTCTGCCGACCGAGGAAGCCGAGCTATTGCGGGTTGCCGGAGAGATGCTGCAGCGGGCCCTGCAACTCGATGCCACCAATGCCTTCGTGTGGCAGCAGCGGGCATTGTGGCGCCAGCGTACCGGCGATCTCGATGGAGCGCTGACGGACTTCAAGGCGGCGCTGCAGCTCAACCCCGCGGAAGCCGATGCACTGGCGGCCACTGCAAGGGCTCTCGCCTTTGCCGGTCGGCTGGCCGAGGCGGAGCCGATCGCCAGCGGGGCGCTGCGGCTGACACCTAGGCCGCCGGCCTGGTACTTCGGCGCACCGGCGCTCATCGAACTGCGCCGGGCAGCGGACGCGCTGGCGCTTCATTTCGGCGAGGCCTACGTGCCATCGGATCGCGAACTCGGGCCGATCATCGCGATCCTCGCGGGAGCGGCGGTGGGCAACAGCAGCGTGGTCAACCGGTACCTGCCTCAGGTGCTTGAGCTGCCGACGTTCCGGGCCGAGGGCGTGCTGCCGCGCCTGCGCAAGCGCGTGGCGGATGAGACGCTGCTCGAACAGGTGCGAAGCGGCCTCTCGGCGGCGGGGGTCTCCGACAGTGCGCTCGAAGGGCCGTTCTGACGCGCAGCGTCAGGCGCCGAAGGTTTCGCGAGCGAGGGCGACGAAGCGGTCGCCGCGCTCCTCGAAGTTCCTGAACTGATTGTAGGAAGGGGCGCCCGGCGACAGGATGACCGTGTCGAAGCGGGTGCGGCGTGCGGCAAGGGCGGCCATGGCGCGTTCGAGATCGGGCGCCTCGATGACCTCGATGCCGGGGGCTGCGGTGCGGGCGGCCCCGGCGAGGCGGGTACCGGTCACGGGCAGGCAGACGAGGGTCGTGACCCCCGACGCCGCCAGCCGGCCGGCGAGATCGGCATAGTCCTGCTCCCGTTCGTGACCGCCGGCGACCAGGGCCAGCCGCTGCCCGGCGTAGGCGGCGAGCGCCGCCTTGGTGGCCTCGGGCGTGGTCGAGATGGAATCATCGACAAAGACGATTCCCCCAAGGCGGTGTTCCTCGAGGCGGTGGGGCAGGGGGGCGAAGGCAGCGATGCCGGCAAGCACGCCCTCGAGCGTGCCCCCCGTCGCGAGGGCGATCTCGGCGGCAAGGCGGGCATTGTCGAGATTGTGGGCGCCGCGGAGGCGGGACTGCGCCGCAGCGGTGCCCACCGCGGCGGATTCGTCGGCATCGAGTTCCCGGACGAGACGGCGGTGATCGCGCACCGCTTTCGCGACGAGCGCGTTGCCGCGGGCGGCCGCACCGAGGGCGACGGCGAAGCTGCCGTCGCGGTCGATGAGGTTGAGCTTGTCGGCGTAGTAGCGCTCGACCGACCCGTGCCAGTCGACATGCTCGGGATAGAGATTGGTAATGGCCGCAAGGTCGGGCAGGAAGTTCATGTCGGCGGTCTGGTAGCTCGACAGCTCGAAGATGACGACGCTGTTGCGATCCGCCGCCTCCAGGGGAGCAAGGCCGACATTGCCGGCCAAGCCCGCGTCGATGCCTGATCGCACCAGCATCAGATGGGTGAGGGTCGCCGTGGTCGACTTGCCCTTGGTGCCGGTGATGGCGATGACGGTGCGGCCCTGCCGGTAGGTGGCGCCCCACAGGTTGAGGTTGGAGGTCACCGGGATGCCGGCCTCGCGGGCGAGTTCGAAGATCGGCTTGTAGCGCGACACGCCCGGGGACTTGACGATGGTGCCGAAGCGGCGGTGCGCGATGGCATCGACCAGTTCCGCCGGCTCGATGGGAATGGTGTCGGCTATGTCGGCGGCGCCGCTGTCGACCGTGATGAACACGGGCAGGCCGGGCTGGCGGGCCGCGATGAAGGCGCGGGTGGACCGGGCCTCGCGGCCGGCGCCATAAAGCAGGACCGGCGCCTCAAACCGCATAGGCGGCGACCCGGGCGGCAAGGGCGGGCGGAATGTGGTGGTCGTGACTGTCGGTCAGGCACTCCGCCATGGCGCGCTGCAGCTTCTCCTCGCCGTACTGGGCGAACAGGTCGGCCTTGACCGCACGCACCACCGCATCCTCGTGCCAGTCGGCATGGCGGGTGAGGGTGTAGAGACAGGCGGCGGCTTCGAGAATTTCGCCGACGCATTCCCACGGCTTCTGGCCGGCGAGCCCCGCCAGTTCCCGGAAGGAGCGTTCGTTGGCCGGGTTGTCGAGCAGGTCGCGGCCGAAGATGCCGATCAGGCGCTCCCGGGCCATGAAGGGTGCGAAGATCAGGAAGACAAAATGGCACTTGGGGCATTCGCCGCACCACAGCGGGCCATCATTGCCGTTGAGGCGGAAATTGCGATTGCAGCTCGAGAAGACGTGGTCGAACCGGCCGGCGTTGGTGAAGAGCGAGGCGATCCGGGCTTCCGAGTAGGGGCGCAGGAGCGAATAGTACTTCAGGGCGCCACCGGTGGCATTGGCGAGCGTGTCGGCAAGCAGGAGCTCGAAACCGAGGGACTTGGAATACTGGTGGTTGGTCTCGCGGCCATCGAACTCGACATTGCCCTCGCTGGCGGAGCGCTCGTTGGAGAGGACGATCTCGTCGTAGCCGTGCAGCAGCGCGCAGAGCGAGGCGATCATCGAGTTGATCGCTGTCGAGGGGACATGGCCGTTGTAGTAGCCGGGCTCCTTGCCGAGGCGCACCATCTCCGGATCGAGAGCGCGCGTGACGTAGAGCGGTGGCATGCCGAGGGAGTCGACAGAGGTGAGGATCGGCCCCTTGGGATTCACGGCGAACGGGGTGAAGTCGGCTCCGGCATGGCTGAGCAGGTCGACGCTGACGAGGGAATCCTTGCCGCCGCCGATGGGCAGGAGGGCCCGGTGCGGCAGCGAAGGGGGAGCGATCGGCCCCTGATCGTCGGCCGGAGCATCGAGGGTGAGGCGGCCGAAGCGGGCGAGATTGTTGCGCGCATAGAACTCGCCGAGACCGTTCTCGTAGACGTCGATGACGAAGGCGCGCTCGGCCTCGGTCAGCGGAATCCCCGGCGCGGCGATGACGAGCGGAGCCTTGAGCTTGTAGTAGCTCGTGCCGAGCACGATGGCGGTGAGGCCCAGCAGCTTGCGGAACGCCGCGCTGTCCGCCAGCGCCGGGTCGCGTGGCGGAGGAATCTGGAGCACTTCGGTGAAGCGAAGATCGCCCAGCCGGTAGGGCAGGCGCACTTCTCCGCTGGCGGGGTCGAAGGCGGGCTGGTCGATTTGGAAGGTTTCGGTCAAGGCAACGCTCACGTGGTGCTCACCATATAGGTGATTTGCGGCGATGGCGGGAGTGGGGCGGGGGGGTGAGTGGGAGAGCTCGGTCTAGAGCGCGATGAAGCCCTGCAGAGCGGCCAGCCATTCGGGGTTGTTCCAGATGAACCATCCACCGCCGACGACCGCAGCGAGGACGATCAGGCCGAGGGCCTTCTTCATGACGGAGAGAACCAGCCAGAGAACGACCGCGGCACCGATGCCGAAGGCGATGAGGGTGGTGGTGTCAGTGGGGATTTGATGTTCTCCTCTCTTGGTGCCCGCCCTGTTGGGACGCAAATGCGACCCAAGCATGTCGAAAAAGCGTGGCTCGGATCGTCGTACAGGTGGAGCCAGTGGGTGCCAGCAAGAGGAGACAGGAAATGCGTGTAGTGGTGTTCGTGAAGGCGACTCCCGGCAGCGAGGCCGAGCAGATGCCGACCCCGGAACTGGTCGAGGCCATGGGACGGTACAACGAGGAACTGATCAATGCCGGGATCATGCTCGGTGGCGATGGGCTCAAGGCTTCCTCATATGCCAAGCGCGTGGTGTTCTCGGGCGAGAACCGCAGCGTCTATGACGCGCCGTTTGCCGAAACCAAGGAACTGCTTGCCGGGTACTGGATCTGGGAGCTCCGGGACATGGACGAGGCGGTGGAGTGGGTGAAGCGCTGCCCCAATCCGATGATGACCGAAGTGAGCGAGATCGAGATTCGGCCGGTGATCAGCATCGAGGACTTCGGCGAGGCTGTGACCGCCGCGGGAGCCGAGATCCACGCGCGCAATGCCGAGCGCATGGCAGGACAATCCAGCTGACGGAGCACGGCATGGTACCGGTGGTCGGCGTCTTCAAGTGGTCACCGGATGGTGGGAAGGGCCTTGCACGCGACATGCGGGTGCGCTGGGCCCTTGAGGAGGCAGGCGTTCCCTACGAGGTGCGGCAGGTCTCGTTCCCGGAACTCAAGCAGCCGGCGCACAGGGCGCGGCAGCCGTTCGGGCAGATTCCGACCTTCGAGGACGATGGGCTCGTGCTGTTCGAATCCGGTGCGATCGTGCTGCACATTGCCGAGCTGTATGGCGGGCTGCTGCCGGATGACAGGGCGGCCCGGGCACGCGCGATAAGCTGGCTGTTCGCGGCGATCGGCACGGTGGAGCCGCCGATCGTGGAGCGCGAGCAGGCGGACTTCACCGATCCGGGTCAGCCATGGTTCAGCGAGGAACGATTGTGCTTTCTCGATGACCGGATACGGACGCGGCTGGGCGAACTGTCGGACCGGCTCGGTTCGGCGGCGTGGCTGGATGGGGCCTTCAGCGCCGGGGACCTGATGATGGTCCTGGTGCTGCGCCGGGCGGAAGAGCGGATACTGGCGGAGTATCCAAGCCTTGCGGCCTATGTGGCGCGGGCGGAGGCTCGGCCCGCCTACCAGCGGGCCTATGCCGCGCAAGCGGCGCTGTACTCCGGCAAGGCGCCGCCGCCGGAGCAGTGGTAGTGCATCAGTAGATGCGCATCTGCATGCGCATCACGATGTCGTTGCCGAGGCGCTGATAGCCGAACTCGCGCATGACGCAGGACCAGCTGTCGGCCTGACGCTCGATGCGGAACAGGTTGTAGCGGGCCGGATCGTCGAGGCGGCCACCCTGGGCGGCACTGGCAGCGGCGACGCCGATCACCGGCACGTCATGGTTGCGGCCCTCGATCGAGTGGATCGAGGAGCGGTGGGTGTGGCCGTGCAGGACAAGTTCGGCACCATGTTCGGCGATGACCTGGCGGAAGAGCTTGTTGCCCTTGAGGCCGAAGGAAGGATGCTGCAGCTCGGCGCTGGGCGGATGGTGGATCATCACGCAGCGGAAGAAGCCGGCTTCGCCCATGCTGGTGAGGATTCGGGCAAGGCGCTCTGCCTGCGGCTCGTCGAAGCGGCCGATGGCAAGGAACGGGCGGGTGGGCACCGCGCTGGAACAGGAGATGACGGCGACATCGCCGACACGGCGCACGAAGGGAAAGCCGGAATTATCCAGGGTCTCCCCGCGCATGTAGTCGCCCCAGGCATCGCCGGCCGCCTCAAGCGCGCCGGGCACGTAGGCATCGTGATTGCCAGGGCAGACGGCGACGCGGTCGGATGCGCCCAGGCCTTCGAGCCAGCGGCCGGCGCGGTCCATCTCGACGTCCAGCGCCAGGTTCACCAGATCGCCGGTAACTGCGATGAAGTCGGGGTGCTGCGCCTTGAGATGAGCGACGAGGCTGGACAACGTTTCGCTGTTCAACTCCTCGTTGCGGCGCATTTTCCAGTTGAGCCAGCCCGTGATGCGTTTGCCGACCAGATCCCGAAACGAGATTTCGGGCATGGGGGACAGGTGAATGTCCGAGATGTGAGCCAGGGTGATCATTGCGCGGGGTTGTGCCAGAAGCTCAGGGCCAAGAAAACCAGCAAACGCCGCCGGGGTCGATTTTGTCGCCATCAAAACCTCTGCTACCCCTCTTGGCGACAAGGAGACCGCTGCAATGATGAACCGCTTCCAGAGGGTGCGCGCCTGGGGCTTCCTGACCATTCGGGGCCTGGTGCAGCGCATGACACTGGGCGCACGGGTGATGCTGGTGGACGGCGACCGCGTGCTGCTTCTGCGGCACACCTATGTGCCGGGCTGGCAATTCCCCGGGGGTGGAGTGGGACCCGGCGAGACGGTGGAAGCCGCCGCCGAGCGCGAGGTGCTGGAGGAAACCGGCTATCGCATCACCGGCCCGATGGAACTGATCGGCATCTACCACCACAACAGCGCGGTGACGAACCGCGATCACGTCGCGTTCTTCGTCGCGCGCCAGTTCGAGAAGGTGCGCGAGTTCAAGCCCAACTACGAGATCGCAGAGATCGGCTGGTTCGAGCGGAGCAGGCTGCCGGACATGGTGACGCCGGCGACGTCACAGCGGGTGGACGAGGTGTTCGACGG
>JAEZHZ010000366.1 GCA_023436745.1 Pseudomonadota bacterium
TGCGCTCAGGCCCGCCCAGTTCGGACTGTTCGAACGACAGCCATGCCAAGGGTGCATCTTCGGTGGCCTGTGCCCCTGCCCGCTCTATATGCTGGCGGACACGGGCCTGTGCCTGATCAGGGAAGTATTGGTAGGCGATGGTGTGCATCACCACGCGGCAGATGCCCGCCTGCCCTTCAAGCGGCAGGGTGTTCTCCAGCCAATCGGCCGCGTCCCCCTTGGCGATTTCCAATGGATATTGTGCCGCCACATCCAGCGCCGCTTCCAACCGCGCCAACCGCTCCAACTGGTCCGCCCAGACATAGGCTTTCAGAAGGTTCTGCGTCGTGTGATCGCTGGCATCCAGCGGATTGAGATCAACGAGATGCCGTCTCTCGATCTTCACCTCGGCTTTGGGCGGCGCATTGCCGATCCATTCCGGCTTCAAGCGCACCTTGGACGCGGAGTTCCCCGCCAGCGTGCCGCCCAGATTATGAGCATACCTGTCGAGGCTACTGTTCAGCCCTGCACTGGCCCCCAGTTCATAGGTCTCAAACGGCAAGCCAAATCGGTCGGCCAGAACGAGCAGTCCTGCCATCAGTGCTGCCGAGCGCCCGACCTCATTCGTCTGTGGCGGGCCGTTCAGCCATAGATCAATGAAATCATGATGCTCTCGCAGAACCCGCGAGACTTCATGCCAGAGCGCCTCGTCGTCAGGTGCCTCGGCGGGTGGATAGAGCGCGCTCCACGCCCCGTCGCGCCCATCGCGGGCCAGAGCATGCAAGCCGCCCATGAGCCTGAGCGGAAGGGCATCCCCCTCATGCGAGGGGTTGCCCGTCCAGCCCAAAATACGACGGCCTATGTCGGTGTCCGGTGTCAGCCTTTGGCCGACCAGACGGCACAGCCTGCCCGTAAAGGGCGCACCGGCCTTGGTGCAGATAGCGGATTGGTTTTCGAACGCTAACTGCACATTTTTCATAGGCTTACCGCTTGGAGTTATCGCGCTTGTTCAGCGCCACAAGGAAGACTTCGGCGCTGTCCTTACGGCTCGATTCCGGTTTGAAATATTTCACCGTTTCGAACTCTTCGCGCAGGCGCGCCAGAACCCCGCCAGCGTCACCGCCCTGGAAGTTCTTGGATACGAAGTTGCCACCCGGCTTGAGGGTACGGATAGCAAAGTCAGCCGCAATCTCGATCAGGGCGATAATCTTCAGGTGATCCGTCTGGCGGTGGCCAATGGTGTTGTGCGCCATGTCCGACAGCACCAGATCGGGACGGCCGCCAAGGGCCTCGATCAGTTGCTGGTCCACGCCCGGATCGGTGAAGTCGGCTTGAATCAGGTGCGCGCCCGGAATCGGTTCGATCATCAGCAGGTCCACGCCCGCCACTTCCTGTGCGCCACGATCCAGACAGACCTGCACCCAGCCACCGGGGGCTGCACCAAGGTCGATCACGCGGCTGCCGCGCTTGATCAGGCCGTATTTGTCATCGGCTTCGATCAGCTTGAACGCCGCGCGGCTGCGCCAGCCCTCGGCGCGTGCGCGCTCGGACCATTTGTCGGTCAGTTGGCGCTTGATCCACGATTGCGACGAAGGGGTCTTGTCCTTCGCCGTCTTGATCTTCTTGCCCTGACTGCGTCCAGCAGCGGTGCCGCCCGTAGGCAAACGCACCATACGACGGCGTTCGACGGGCTTATCAGCAGGCTTTTCGTTCTCACTCATGCGTCTTTCATAGCGGTCCGAGCGTTCTCAAGCTATGACCCCCGAGTATTTACTGAGCCAAGGAGCGCCAAAATGGCCGAAACCCTGACTTTCTTCATCGACACCGGCGACAACCAAGAGCGTCCGGTTGTCATCAAACTGCGTCCGGACCTGGCTCCGAACCACGTCAAGCAAATCACCGATCTGGCATCGGAAGGTTTCTATGACGGTGTTGTCTTCCACCGCGTGATCGCCGGCTTCATGGCTCAGGGCGGCGACCCGACGGGCACCGGCACCTCGGGCTCGAAGAAGCCGAACATCAAGCAAGAGTTCAACGACGAGCCGCACGTGCGTGGCACCTGCTCGATGGCCCGCACCATGGACCCGAACAGCGCCAACTCGCAGTTCTTCATCTGCTTTGATGATGCCCGCTTCCTCGACCGTCAGTACACGGTGTGGGGCAAGGTGATCGAGGGCATGGAGAACGTGGACCAGATCAAGCGCGGCGAGCCCGTGGTCAACCCCGACAAGATGGTGTCGGTGAAGGTCGCGGCGGACATCGCCGAGTAAGTTCAGGGGCCGGCGCGCAGCGCCGGCCTTGTTCGTCTGAGGGCTGCGGAACTTCACTCCGTCGCCAGCACGCCGGCTTCTTCGGCGTCGAGTTGCTCCTGTGCAGCAACGCCAAGCCCGAAGCGGGCTGCGATGTCGGGAGCATAACGGACCAGGTCCGGCCTGAGCCTGATCACGGCAAGGTCCTTCACCTTGGCTTCCAGCATCACATCGAACTCCAGCCCTGCGGCCTGCCGCATGAAGCCGATGAACTCGAACGGCTGCACGAAGTCGGCGTGACCCGTCCAGACCGGCGCGGCATTGACCTTCACCGGCTTGCCGGTCTTGCGGTCCTTGCGCAGCAACTGGCGGAGCTCGGTGCGGGGCGATGAGAAATGCACCTTCGGCCGTACCGCGGCGGGCCAGGTGGCGAGGATTGCCTCGAGCGTGGGCCGGAGCTCCGCCTGCTCCGGGTTCAGGCACCAGAAGTGCTGATGGTCGAAGATCAGCCGTACGCCGGTGTGCTGGTGAATCCACAGCACGTCCGCCGCCGAGAAGCGCAGATCGTCGTGTTCCAGCACCAGCCGCCGCCTGACCGGCTCGGGGAGTGTCTTCCAGGTCTCCACCCAGCGCCGCCGCGCGGCATCGCGGTCGTCATAGACACCGCCGACATGGGTGACCACCACTGCTTCGGGTCCGAGCCCCATGAGATCGAGCATCTCGGACTGCGAGGCGAGGTCCCAGATGCTCTTCTTCACCAGTTCCGGGTTCGGGCTGTTCAGCACGATGAACTGGCTGGGATGAAAGGACAGCCGCAGGCCCTGCCGGCGTGCGCGATGGCCGATCGCGGCCAGGTCGGCGGCACTCTCGCGCACCATGCCGTGGAACTCCGGCATGTCGGGATGAGTGGCGTAGGGCGCCAGGTCCGAAGACATCCGGTACATGCTGATGCGATGCGTGGCGAGATAGTCGAAGATGGCATCGAGGTAGCCGAGCGATACCTTCAGGTGGGGTTTGCTGGCGGCGCGACGTGCGTCGTTGCTCTTGAGGTCCGGATTGCCGAGGATCTTGACCGGCACGCCGATCCGAAGCGGCGGATTGTCCATGATTGTCTCCGTCGCACTGCAATGCCGGGAGGTCGTCGGCGTTCCCGCATGGCTCAGTGCCGCTCGATGCAGTTTCGGCCGGGCAGGGGAAATGCTAACCAGCGGTCATGCGTGTTTCCGAATTCGACTTCGACCTCCCAGAGCACCTGATCGCCCTTCATCCCGCCGAGCCGCGTGACTCCGCGCGCCTGCTGGTGGTCGATCCGGTGAACGGACTCTCCGATCGTCACATTCCCGACCTGAAGACCCTGCTGCGCCCCGGTGACGTGCTGGTGGTCAACGATACGCGCGTGCTGCCGGCGGAACTGAGCGGCACCCGCATCCGTGGGGAACTTCGCGCGGGCGTGTCGTTCAACCTTCACAAGCGGGTGGACGCCCACACCTGGCGCGCCTTCGCCCGCCCGGCCAAGAAGCTGCACCTGCTGGACGAGCTGGAGCTTGGCGGCGCCCATGGCAGCCCGCTTCGCGCCCGCGTCGCGGGCAAGGGGGACACCGGCGAGGTGACGCTGGAGTTCGAGCTCGGTGGCGCCCAGCTCGACGAGGCCATCAAGGCGCACGGAGCCATGCCGCTACCGCCCTACATCGGAGCGAAGCGCGGCATCGAGGAGCGGGACAAGGTCGACTACCAGACCGTCTATGCCGCGGAGGATGGCGCGGTCGCAGCGCCGACGGCGGGACTTCATTTCACCGAGCGGTTGCTGCAGGACCTCGCCGACATGGACGTGGCACTTGAGCGCGTGACGCTGCATGTCGGGGCAGGCACGTTCCTGCCGATGAAGGTGGACGATACCGAAGACCACGTCATGCACTCGGAGTGGGGCGAGATCGACCAGGCAACGGTCGAGCGCATCAACGCCCGCCGCGCTGCGGGGGGCAGGGTGGTTGCCGTGGGCACCACCAGCCTGCGCCTGCTCGAGACGGCCTCGCGCGCCACGGGGACCCTCCAGCCCTTCGTGGGGGACACGGACATCTTCATCACCCCCGGGTTCCGTTTCCGCACCGTGGACCTGTTGATGACCAATTTCCACCTGCCGAAGTCGACGCTGTT